>OMXO01000041.1 GCA_900315035.1 uncultured Prevotella sp. | reverse complement strand
CCAAATTCTTTTTTGTTGTCATAATCTTTATTTTTTAAAATGTTTCTAAATGTTTTCTGATGCAAAGTTATGACGGTTTTCAGCACGTTCCAAGTTTTTACAGAGTTTTCGGATGAAGTTGTGGTAACAGATGGGGGGAATTTGTAACAAATAGCCGCAGGTTTGACATAGTTGTCGCATAAAGGCTGGGAAAGGGCCCGAAAATAGACTGACATGGAGCTGGGGGGCAGGTCCCGAAAGTAGAAGTTTTCGGGGAAAACTTTATTTCGAGACCAGCCCCCGGGTTTATTTCGAGACCAGACCCCGAGGCGGGGGATTGATATAGGTCAAAATAAAGGCTGTTATCGCACACAATATAAGGTTTTGGCATTTCTATTCTACAAAATAGCCGTAATTTTGCAGCGGTTTTGAGAAAAGAACCAAAGGATAACATTTATATAAAGTAACTAATTCAATTAAAAAAAGAAGAATTATGAAAAAGATTATGATGATCGCTGCCATGATGGTAGCAACTCTGGGCGCAGTCGCACAGAACGAGGTTGGACAGTTTACTCTGCAGCCTAAAGTAGGTATGAATATCTCAAAAATTACTGGTAGCAACCTGAACTCAAAGGTTGGTCTCGTTGCAGGTTTCGAGGCTGAATATGGCGTAGCCAAGAACTTCGGTGTTTCACTTGCCGCCTTGTATTCTATGCAGGGTGCCAAAAGGGACTTAAAGGCAGGTGGAACTTCTGTTGACGTAAAGTTTAATCTCGACTACATCAACATCCCTGTGCTGGCTCAGTACTATATCGTTCCCGGCCTGGCTGTCAAGGCTGGTATTCAGTTCGGTTTCAACGTTCGTAACAAGGTGAAGGTGGGCACCACTGTTGCCGGCTATAACCTCAAGGACGACTGCTCAATGGACGAGTTCCTGGATATAGCTAGAGCTTTAGGTGAGCCCATCCCCAGCGATGCCAAGTTCCAGAAGTTTGACCTCTCTATCCCTGTAGGTCTCTCATACGAGTACGAGGACTTCGTGCTGGATGCTCGTTACAACATCGGTACCAGCAAGCTGATCAAAAGCGACCCTGACAGCAGCAAGAACAGCGTGTTCCAGCTGACCATAGGTTATAAGTTCGAGCTCTAATTCGTATAACGAACTATAAAAAATGAGCCGCATCTCTTGGAGATGTGGCTTTTTTTGTGTATCTTCGCAGCCGATATGGCAAAAGAACAGTCAGCAACAAAAGAACGGCAGCGCACGGACCTGAGAGAGCCGAAGCGCTACAAGGTGACCATCTATAACGACGACTTCACCACGATGGAATTCGTGGTGATGATACTCAAGGTGGTGTTTTTCAAATCGGAGGCCGATGCCCAGACGCTGATGCTGCAGGTGCACCATGCCGACAAGGCTATCGTGGGCATCTACAGTTACGACATCGCCGTGTCGAAAGTGAACAAAGCAACGCAGATGGCCAGGGACGCTGGGTTCCCGCTCCGTCTGACCTATGAACCCGAAGACGCTTAGAAATGGAAATCTACTATACCAAGCGCGTGAACCAGGCCTTCCACGATATGCACACCGTATGCGAGGCCTTCAGGCATGAGTTTATCACGCCTGAGCACTTCGTCTGTGCACTGCTGCAGCAGTATGAGTTCAACATGGCGCTCATCGACTGCGGCGTGGATCTGAACACCGTCAACACAAGACTGAAGAACTATCTGCAGGAACAGGAGAAGGTGCCAGCCGACGTAAGCGACTATCATCCCGACCTGTCGGAACAGCTGCGCGAGGCACTGGGCAGAGCCGTTAGAACGGTGGAGTACTCGAGTGCCCAGATGGTCTATGTGCCCCATATCGTGAAGGGCATCCTCGAACTGGAGGAGTCGTTTGCCGCCTATCTGCTGAACGATATCCTGAAGGACGACATGGAGGACTTCATGAGTGAGCTGATAGAACGCTACGAGGACGATCACGACCAGGCGAGCACTGACGACGACGAGGACGACGACGAGACGGAGCCCTGGCGCAAACTCGTGGTCTGCCTGAACGACACCTATAAACTGCACAACCCGCTGATAGGGCGAGAGGCCGAACTGGAGCGCACGATGCAGGTGCTCTGTCGGAAGGAGAAGAACAACCCGCTGCACATCGGAGAGCCAGGCGTGGGTAAGACGGCGCTGGTGTATGGACTGGCGGCGAAGATCGACGAGGGCGACGTGCCCGAACGGCTGAAAGGCAGCAAGATATACCAGCTGGAGCTGGGCACGCTGCTGGCCGGCACCCAGTTCAGAGGCGACTTCGAGAAACGTATCAAGGAGGTGATGGACGGCATCAGCGGAGAGGCTGGCAACAACATCGTGTATATCGACGAAATCCACAATCTGGTAGGCGCAGGCGCCACTGGCGAAAGCTCGATGGACGCCTCGAACATGCTGAAACCCTATCTGGAGGCGGGCAACCTGAGGTTTATCGGAGCCACGACCTACGAGGAATACAACAAGCACTTCTCGAGGAGCAAAGGGCTCGTCAGGCGATTCCAGCAGATCGACATCCTGGAGCCATCGACTGAGGAGACGCTCCATATCCTGCAACAGCTGCAGCCCAAATACGAGGCGTTCCACAACGTGAAATATGAGGCGGAAGCGATGGAATATGCCGTCGCTGCAAGTGCTAAATACATCAACGACCGCTACCTGCCCGACAAGGCCATCGACCTGATAGACGAGGCAGGAGCCGCCCTCGAACTGAAGGACGACAAGGGGGAGAAAACTGTCGATAAACCCCTGATAGCCGACATGCTCGCCAAGACCTGCAAGGTGGAGGCAATGGCGATGAAGGACGACGACAATGCCGCCCTCGAAAACCTGTATGAGCGCATCAGCCAGAAGATCTACGGACAGGACGAAGCCGTCAGACAGGTGGTGGAGGCCGTGCAACTCTCGAAGGCCGGACTGCTCGACGACAACAAGCCGCTGGCATCGCTGCTCTTCGTAGGGCCTACGGGTGTGGGCAAGACCGAGGTGGCCCGCGTGCTCGCCAAGGAACTGGGCATCGAACTGCTGAGGTTCGACATGAGCGAATATACGGAGAAGCACACGGTGGCCAAACTGATAGGCTCGCCCGCAGGCTATGTGGGCTATGAAGACGGCGGACTGCTGACAGACGCCATCCGCAAGACACCTAACTGCGTCTTGCTGCTCGACGAGATCGAAAAAGCCCATCAGGACATCTACAACATACTGCTGCAGGTGATGGACTACGCCAAACTGACGGACAACAAGGGACGGAAAGCCGACTTCAGAAACGTGATACTCATCATGACCTCGAACGCTGGTGCCCAGTATGCTGCTCAGGCGAACATCGGATTCACGGGTGCCGTCAGCAGAGGTGAGGCGATGCTGAAACAGGTGAAGAAGACGTTTAAGCCCGAGTTTATCAACCGACTGACGGGCACCGTGGTGTTCAACGATATGGACCAGACGATGGCGACGCTCATCCTGAAGAAGAAACTGGGAGAACTGCAGGAGAAACTGACCGCCAAGCAGGTGGAGATGACACTCAGCGACGAGGCCTTCGGCTATCTGCTGAAAGAAGGTTTCACACGCGAATACGGTGCGAGAGAGATGGACCGCGTGATTACAGGCAAACTGAAGCCGATGCTGATGAGAGAGATACTCTTCGGACGGCTGAAGAAGGGCGGCAAGATCGCCATCACACTGACAGACAACCAATTAGCGACAGCGGACTGAGAAAAGATGGTAGTAAGACTCGACAACGAACTATGGTTTCCAGATCCCCACTTCGGAGAGGACGACGGCTGTATCGCCGTGGGCGGAGACCTGAGTGTGGACAGGCTGCTACTCGCCTACTCCTACGGCATCTTCCCCTGGTATGCCTACCGCTACGACGACCCCGTGTGGTACTGTCCGATGCAGCGGTTCGTGATCTTCCCTGAGGAGATTCACATCAGCCACTCCATGCGCACGATGATGAACAAGGACAAATATCAGGTGAGCATGAACCAGGCGTTCGACACCGTAATCGAGACCTGTGGCAAACTGCGTGAAAACGAAGATATGGGCTGGCTGGGGCCGCAGATGACGGAAGCCTATAAGGAACTGTATCGCCAGGGATTTGCCGCCAGTGTGGAAGTGTGGGAAAAGACAGAGACAGACGGCCAGACAGAGAAACGGTTCGTGGGCGGACTCTACGGTGTAACGATAGGCAACTCATTCTTTGGCGAGAGCATGTGCTCGCTGGTGCCCAGTGCCTCGAAACTGGCGCTGATCTATCTGGCTAAGGCGATGGCAAGAGCTGGGGGCCGACTGATCGACTGTCAATTAGAAACCCCCCATCTGAAATCGATGGGGGGCCGCTTTATTCCTTATGATGAGTATCTGAAAATCATCAGAGAATAACCGTCGGGAAAACGACTATTTCTTCTTCTTTTTAGAACTGATCTTAATCGTCTTGGAGGTGGAGCTGGCGGATGTCGTCGCTGCACCCTTCTTGGGCTTATAATACTTCAGTGCCTCGGGCATCCATCCCTGAATCTGGCGGATACGCGTCTCGTCGGAGGGGTGATCGCTGAGGAACTCAGAGGGCTTGTTGCCCGACAACTGCGACATGCGCTGCCAGAACTTGACAGCCACCTGAGGATCATAGCCTGCCATCGCGGCAAAGATCAGTCCCATGTGGTCGGCCTCGCTCTCGTGGTTACGCGAGTATTTCAGATTGGCGAAGTTCAGACCCTGGGCTGCAATCGCCTGTCCGACGGCCACAGTGCTGGAACCCATGCCCAGAATACCAGCGAGGGCGCCAAGCGACTGCACACCATACTGCTGTTTCATCTTGGTGCTCATCTGCTCGGCTGAGTGGCGGGCTACAGCGTGAGCAATCTCGTGGCCGAGTACGATGGCGAGAGAAGCCTCGTCCTGCGTAACGGGGAGGATGCCCTCATAGACCACAATCAGGCCACCAGGCATGCACCAGGCATTGACCTGCTTGTCCTGAACGAGGTTGAACTGCCACTTATAATACTGCAGATCGTTCTGCAGACCAGCCGATTTCAGATAGGAGGTCACTGCATTGGCCAGGTTCTGCCCCACCCGCTTCACCATCGCCGTGTTCTCGGCATTGGTAGAGAGTTTGGCGCTCTTCATAAACTCGGAATACTGCTGAGTGGAAAGACTCAGGATATCGCCGTCGCTGACCATCAGCGACTGCTGGCGGCCCGTGATGGGCACAGTCTTCGTGGTACCACCGCAACTGACGAGTACGGCTGCCACTAAGGACACAAGAATCAGTCGAAAACTTTTCATCATGCTTAAAGTATTTGGTTTCTGAGTGCAAAATAAGCAAAAAAAAACGAGACTGGCAAATTTTAAGCTAAAAAACAAAGGGCATTCCTCACGGAATGCCCTCGCCTAATCATAAATACTAACAATAAACTTTCTTTTTCTTTCTTTACTTGTTCAGACCACGGTTATTCAGCGTGGTGTTGAGCAGTGTGAGATAAGTACGCATCTGCTTGTCGTTCAGCACGTAGCGCATCCACTTCACATCGTTGTCGATGGCACGAGCCAGAAGAGCCTTACGATCGTCGTTGCTGTACTGAGCAGCAAACTTCAGCTCTGAAGCGAATGTGTGGTGAATATCAGCAACGGCCTCTTTCTGGTCGTCGGCCAGGTTCAGTGCTACAGCGAGCTTATTCATATTGACGTTCAGATCATAAGCTTCGACACTGTTTACGCTGGCTGCATTCTCACCTTCTGCAAATGCGGTTGTCATACTCAGCATTGCTACTAATGTCAAAATCATCTTTTTCATCTTTTTACCCTTTCTTTTTCTTTACTCGGAGCGGTGTGTTGGGCCGCCCTACTTATTAATAATGTTATCCTGTTGCGCAGCTCTTTGGCTTGCGCTGCTTACCCGCTTATGGGCAGCTCTTGTTTTGTTTTGACGCTGCAAAGGTACGGCAGTTTTTTCATTTACGCAAGCGTTTACGTTGAATTGTGTGCGATAACAGCCCTTTTGTTGACACAGGTCAAAGAATCGGCGTTTTCTTGAATTTTTAAGTTTTTCGACCCATTTTTACGCTTATATGGATTAAAATATGTACCTTTGCAGCGCAATAAATCATATATATATAAATAAGGTATGGACAAAGCACAAAACAAATTCCTTTCAGTAGTATATCAGTTATATACCATCGCAGAAAACGGCGAGAAGAATCTGGAAGAGCAGACAGGCGACGAGCGCCCGTTTGAGTTTATCACCGGCTTCGGCATTGCCCTCGACCGCTTCGAACAGGAGCTCCTCAACGTAGAGAAGGGCGCTGCCTTCGACTTCTGCCTGAAGCCAGAAGAGGCTTTCGGCAAATACGAGCCACAGGGCGTGAACACACTGAAGCGCGACATCTTCATGGTGAACGGCAAGTTTGACAGCGAGAATATCTACGAGGGTTCTATCATCACCCTGACAGACAATGAAGACCACCGTTTTATGGCCAAAGTCATCAAGATCGACGATAAGGGCGTGACGGTTGACACCAACCATCCGTTGGCAGGAAAGACGCTGAACTTCGTAGGCAAGGTGATTGAGAGCCGTGAGGCCACAGAAGAAGAGGTACAGCACCTGATCAAGAAACTCACTGGCGGTTGTGGCGGCTGCGGCGGCTGTGGAGGCCATCATGGCGAAGGCGAAGACTGCGGCGAGGGCTGCGAAGGAGGAGGCTGCGGACACTGCCATCATTAATCAGAGACTATGCGTAATACATTCGGAAACCTATTCACACTGACCACGTTTGGCGAGAGTCACGGAGCAGCAGTAGGAGGCGTCGTCGATGGTATGCCTGCAGGCATCGACATCGATCTCGACTTCATCCAGCACGAACTGGACCGTCGCAGACCTGGACAGAGCAAGATAACGACCTCGCGCCAGGAGGCAGACCAGGTGGAACTGCTCAGCGGCGTGTTTGAAGGCAAATCGACAGGCTGCCCCATCGGCTTCATCGTACGTAACACCAACCAGCACTCCCAGGACTATGAGAATATGCGCTGCCTGTTCCGTCCGTCGCATGCCGACTATACCTATCAGGAGAAATACGGCATCAGAGACCATCGTGGCGGAGGCCGTTCGTCGGCACGTATCACCATCAGCCGCTGTGTGGGTGGAGCACTGGCCAAACTGGTGCTGAAACAGCTGGGCATCACGGTTCAGGCCTATACATCGCAGGTGGGCGACATTGCGCTGCCCTACGACTACACGCATTACGACCTGTCGCTGACAGAGACGAATGCCGTGCGCTGTCCTGATGCAGAGAAAGCTGCAGAGATGGAGGCACTCATCACGAAAGTAAAGGGTGAGGGCGACACCATCGGCGGTATTATCACAGGCGTCGTCAAAGGCTGTCCTGCAGGCTTGGGAGAGCCAGAGTTCGACAAGTTGCATGCGGCCTTGGGTAAGGCCATGCTCAGCATCAACGCTGTGAAGGGATTCGAATATGGCGAGGGATTTGCTGGCGTGACGGCCAGAGGCTCCGAACAGAACGATATATTCAGGAACCAAGACGGAAAGGTAACGACAGCCACGAACCACAGCGGAGGTATCCAGGGTGGTATCTCCAACGGGCAGGACATCTACTTCCGCGTGGCCTTCAAACCTGTGGCAACAATCCTGAGAGAACAGGAAACTATCGACCTCGAAGGAAATCCGACAATCTTTACCGCCAAAGGGCGTCACGACCCCTGTGTATTGCCCAGGGCTGTACCTGTTGTAGAGGCGATGGCAGCCATGACCATCCTGGACTTTTTCCTGTTAAAAAACAATTTTATAGGTAACAAAAGTATATAAAATGCAAAATAATCCACTAAATATTTTGATTATTCAGGAATAATAACTATATTTGCAGAGCATTTAGGGGTTTGTGAAAATCCCGAGGTGCTTTAGTTAAGTCTAGTTTAGTTTTTGTGTTGGTTGAGGGCTACCGATTGGTAGCCCTCAAATTTTTAAGGTCAAACCCTGCGAAGGCAGGGAGCTACCGATTGGTAGCCCTCAAATTTTTAAGGTCATAACCCTGCGAAGGCAGGGAGCTACCGATTGGTAGCCCTCAAATTTTGTTCCATAAAAAAGGTGCAATCAACTGATTACACCTATGATTTCCTGAACAGACTGACAGCCATGACTGTCGAGCCACTGACTGATACCGTCGCGCACCTTGATCGAGATGGCAGGGTCGAGGAAATTAGCCGTTCCTATCTCGATAGCCGTCGCACCAGCCATCAGGAACTCGATGGCATCCTTCGCACAAGAGATGCCACCCAGACCAACGACAGGAATCTTCACGGCCTTAGCCACCTGCCACACCATACGCAGCGCCACTGGCTTCACCGCAGGACCACTCAGACCACCAGTATTGATACTCAGCAGCGTCTTGCGCTTCTCGATATCGATGGCCATTCCCATCAGCGTATTGATCAGCGACACGCTGTCGGCACCCTCAGCCTCTACAGCACGGGCGATCTCAGCGATATCAGTCACATTGGGCGACAGCTTCACAATCAGCGTCTTATGATAAGCCTGGCGCACAGCCTTAACCACGCTCGAAGCACCAGCACACGTCACTCCGAAGGCCATGCCGCCATCCTTCACGTTAGGACAAGAGATATTCAGTTCAATGGCTGGAATACGCTCCAGAGCATCGATACGCGCTGCACACGCAGCATAATCCTCAGGCGAGGAGCCGCTGACATTGACTATCATATTCGTATCGATATCCTTGATCTGTGGATAAATATGCTCGCAGAAATAATCGACACCTTTATTCTGCAGTCCTACACAGTTGAGCATGCCCTGAGCCGTCTCTACCATACGGGGATAATCGTTTCCCTGACGGGGATTGAGGGTGGTGCCCTTCACGATGATACCTCCAATACCGTCGAGAGGCATAAAATCAGCAAACTCCAGTCCGTAGCCAAACGTGCCCGAGGCCGTCATCACGGGATTTTTCAGCGCTAAATCGCCAAGTTTTACTCTTAAATCAGCCATATTCTATCGATTATTCCCAAAGTAGGCTTTGGATATTAAACACTGGTCCGTCTTTACATACACACACATTGCCCTCTGTGGTCTTCTCAACGCAACAGAGACAGGCGCCCAGACCACAGGCCATCAGGTTCTCTAACGAGGCCTCACAGGCGATGCCTTTGGCTACAGCCAGACGCGCCACAGCCTTCATCATCGGGGTAGGTCCACAGGTGCTGATACGGTCGAACTGCTCTTGTGAAAGGATGCTGTGATTGGTCACGAATCCTTTCTCGCCTTCAGAACCGTCTTCTGTCGTCACGTACACGCGCCCGTACTTCTTAAATTCATCTATCATAAGCAGATCCTGGGCTGTTCGCGCACCTAAGAGGAACGTCGGCTCCTGGCCTGCCTGTTTCATCGCTGCACCCATATACAGCAGAGGAGCCACACCAACGCCACCACCTATCAACAGCACTTTCTCGCCTGTTTTGACGGGTGTAAAACCGTTGCCAAGAGGCAACACGCAATTTAACATATCGCCAGCCTGCAACTGGGCCAGTTTTCGCGTTCCGTCGCCTACTGTCGCTACAAGCAGCCACAGTTCATTACGGTCGCGATCTACATAATTAATGGAGATAGGACGACGCAGAAACGTAGTGGGAGAACCGTCAACACGCACCTCAACAAATTGTCCAGGCAACATTTCTGGGAGTTTTTGGCTATCTGTGAGCTTAATCAGCACGTATCTGGCGTGAATCTGTGTCACTGATAAGACCTTCAGATCGAGGATATACTTCTTCATAAAAAACGTACCTTTGTGAAATTTGGCACAAAGGTACGATTAACTGCGTAAAAAAACAAATTTTTAGAGCGCTTATTTCTTTTTCGGCTCAAACACATCGAAGGTCTGATCATCATAAAAGACGCGAATCTCTATAATCTTGCGTTGTGGTTTGTCAACTATTTTTATCTCTTTTGGAGCCAAATCCGAGCGTGTAGTTTTTACACTATTAAAATTCTGTTGTGCGTAGGCGCCATTTTGAGGCGTTGTAGAAGGATTGGCATCAAAGTCCAACATCGGATTTTGAAAAAGTGGTCCGTTATCTGCATTCAAATTGGCCTCATCCTGGGGGAGGGAAGCATCGACATTTGCACCAGGATCTGGCAAAAACATCTGACCAGAACCAAACATGAGCCAATCTGTACTGATGTTAGAAAATTTCTTTTTGATGGCTTCTACGATATTCAGAGTAGGACGGGTACGCCCATTGAAAATACTACTGAGGGTTGCAGGTGACTGTCCGATGTACTCAGCGAACACCTGTTGAGTCATGTGCTGAGACTCCATAATCTGACGAATTCGATCTTTCATTTGCTAATGATAGGGTTTTGAGGCCTTTTAGGGCCGATTTTCATTTCGTTTACAAAGGTAAAACAAAAAACTGAAACCCACAACAAATTAAAAGAGAATTTAGAAAATTTAAGTTTAGGTTTTTGTTTATATATTTGTAAATACAAAACTACAAACCTGTAAAATTCGGGTTTGTAATTACAAATCAAAATTTAAGGAAATAAATCCGTACAAAGGGTAACAAGAGCGGTTTTTAGTAATAAACTGGCTTATAATAGGGTTATTCTACAAATCTAAAGGGTGCCAGAGGCTGTTTGCATAGTTTGGAATCATAAAATCCCTCAAATATTCGCGTAATTTTGAATAAATTGGTATAACAACTTGATTTTTAGATGTATATAACAAAAACTGAACTGATGTATATTTATGAATATACAATATCGAATCGGTAAATTTTAGTGTTAAAATCAAAATTCAAATACACATATTTGTGGTTTAATATTTAAAATATACATCTACAAATCTTTAGTGGCTACAACATTTGTATAGGTTTTAAATTCTAAATCAACTAATTTAAACCATAACAAATGTGAACGCTGAATTTCGGATGACTCAAAAGGGGCAATTTCTGCATTTCTGGCGTATTCCTGACAGTTGGACGGAAATCTGGAAATACGCGAGTTTTGAGAGGGTAAGAATCTCCCAGAACCCTTGGTTTTATCGGATTTTGGGCACAAAAAAAGCGCTTCTGAAAAGCGCGAAAACTGAAAATTCTAGAACCGGGAAAAGTGGTTTTTTAGTGCAAAATGTAAAAAATCAGTTCCTTCATAAGCTCCCCTGGAGGGGTATTTGGGTTATCTAAACCCTTACTTTTGGCATCTATCTCTCTAAACTTCGAAATAATCTGCATCACCTTCATACCAGTATAGTTTCTCATACCAGTCATGTAGTCCTTCGCAGCCCATGGAGATTTCAATTCCAGCCATTCTGCAACGCCTTCCTGGCTCTTATTATTTGGCGCATAATACGCGATCATGAGATTCTGGAAGAAATTAAAGAGCATTGGGAGAAATGAGTAGATGCTACCAGCCTTCGGATTTTCGTCAAAATATTTGATTATGAGGTTTGCCTTATATACATTTCGGTTTACAATGGCATCACGAAGCTCAAAACCATTAAACTCCTTGCTGACGCCAATCTGATCCTCAACAATCTGGGGAGTCACTACCCTATTCTCTTTTGGCAGCGCCAGAATCACCTTTTCCAACTCGCTCGTCAAGCGGCTCAGGTCTGCGCCAATGTTATCAGCGATCATCTGAGTCGATTTGGGATCGATTTTCACCTCTTTGGCGCCCAAATAGCGCTCAATAAAGCCAGGAAGTTCGCGATCCTTGAGTTTTTTACTCTCAAAAAGCACGCCAGCAGCCTGTATAGCCTTCAGATAGTTCTTCTTTTTACCGTCGATTGAGCCGTTTTTATGGCACATCACAAGGATTGTAGAGGCCATAGGGGCATTGAAATACTTCTCGAGGGGTTCTGTCTGCTTAATGTTCTGAGCCTCCTTTACAATCAAAACCTGACGCTCAGACATCATCGGATATCGACGCGCAGTATCAGCAATCTGAGAGGCTGTCACATCCGATCCGAAGAGCACAGTCTGATTGAAATCGCGCTCTTCTGGCTGCAACGCATGTTCAGCGATATAATCAGCAATCTGATCGATATAATAAGCCTCGTCGCCCATCAGGTAATAGACGGGGGCGAACTTACGTGCTTTCAGATCGCGCATGATGCTATCAAAACTGACATTTTTTGCCTCTGCCATGATGATATTTCAATTATTGTTTGTAACTTTGCGGCTATAAAACTAACGCTCATGAACCAGTTGAATCTACCTCCGTATGCAGTAAAAATCACCAGCAAGGGTGACAAGCAGCTGATTTTCGACTTCCTGCGCCGCAAATACGTGGCACTGACACCAGAGGAATGGGTGCGCCAGCATTTCGTGCATTTCCTCGTAGAGCATAAAGGCTATCCGAAAGGACTTTTAGCCAACGAGGTGGAGCTGAAGATCGGGGAGAAACGTCTGCGCTGCGACACCTTATTATATACGAGTGAGACTCAGCCCCGAATGATTGTCGAATACAAGGCTCCTGATATCGCACTACAGCAAAAGACTTTCGACCAGATCTCGGCCTACAATCTTCTGCTGAAAGTGGATTATCTAATGGTCAGTAACGGCCTCCAGCACTATGCCTGCAAGATGGATTACACCACCCGTTCATACACGTTTCTGGAAGACATTCCAAACTACGAAAATCTCTGACGGATTTACTCCATATCGCTGGCATCGGTAGTTCTCTTCGACGAAGCAGTTTTGCGGATAGCGCGCTTACGCGTGGTCTTCTTTTCCTCAACGCCGATCTTATCAACCTTCACACCAGCCAGTTCGGGATCGATCATGATACGTCCGCAGTACTCGCAAACGATGATCTTCTTGTGCATCCTGATATCGAGCTGACGCTGGGGCGGAATCTTATTGAAGCAACCACCGCAGGCATCGCGCTGTACATAGACCACACCAAGACCGTTGCGGGCATTCTTACGGATACGCTTGAAAGAGGTAAGCAGACGGGGCTCGATCTTTGCCTCGAGGTCCTTCACCTTCTCCTTCAACTTCTCTTCCTCAGCACGTGTCTCAGTCACAATCTCATCCAGCTCTGCTTTCTTGATTGACAGGTCGCCCTGGCGCTCCTTGATAAGTTCTTCATTGTCAGCCAGTTCGTCCTGTTTCTCCTGAATACGGGCATTAGCCTCGCGGATCTTCTTGTTGCAGAGTTCGATTTCCAGAGTCTGGAACTCTATCTCCTTGCTCAGTGTGTCATACTCACGATTGTTCTTCACGTCGTTCAACTGAGTCTTGTAGCGGGCCACGCTGGCCTCAGCCTCCACGATCTCACCTTTCTTCTGACTGATAGCACGCTGGAAATCGGCAATCTCTGCCTTGATTTTCTCCACACGCGTACTAAGACCTTCAATCTCGTCTTCCAGGTCCTGAACCTCGAGGGGCAGTTCACCTCTCAAGGCACGCTTCTCATCAATCGATGAGAGGGCAGCCTGCAACTGATAGAGGGTTTTCAGTTTCTCTTCCACAGTCAAATCTGTTGGATCTTTCTTTGCCATAATTCTTTACGTTTTTATTGTTTTTATATGTCGTTATCCTAGCTTTCACTAGGAGGTCCTAGTGATGTCGCTAGAGATAGAGAATGGGGTTGGTGCAGGTCTCTGCTATCAGGGTTTTCACCCCTGGGCAAGCCTGCTGGATGATCTCCTGGAAGATCTCCGCCGTAAACTGCTCGCTCTGATAGTGGCCGATGACGCAGATCTGTATCTGCTGCTCATAGCCGAAATACTGGTGATAGTGCATCTCGCCCGTGATAAAGGCGTCGGCACCGGCCCTCAGGGCGTCGTCGAGCAGGAAGTCGCCTGCCCCGCCACAGATAGCCACCTTACGAACAGGTCGGCGCAATAGTTCATTACACATGGCACATTCCACGCTGAAGGCTTTCTTAACGGCGATGACGAAATCATCAGCAGCCAGAGACTCTGGCAACTCTCCGATGACGCCACTCCCCGCCTCCAGGCCATCGACGCGCTTCTCCGAGAAGAACGTGATGTTCTGCAGTCCCAGTTTCTGGGCGATACGGTAGTTCACACCACCTTTGGCATTGTCCATGTTCGTATGCATCGAGATGACACAGAGGTCATGCTTGATGGCTTTCCTGACAGTACGCTGTACGTCTGTCTGATCACTAATCGTCTTGAGTCCTCTGAACAACAAAGGATGATGGGACACAACCAGGTTGCATCCCTTCCGAATGGCTTCGTCAAGTATCTTTTCGTTGACGTCCAAACACAATAATGCCCCTGAAACCTCCACCTCTGTCAGTCCAACCTGCAAGCCAGCATTATCCCAACTTTCCTGCAAGGGCAGAGGCGCGAATTGTTCAAGGGCGCACAAAACCTCCTTAATTTTCACGCTGCAAAAATACAAAGAAAAGCCGAGATTTACTCCCGGCTTGCCTATAAATTAATCGTTTTTAACACTTTACCAGTCGTTCAGCCTGGCTCTGGCCTCTATTCTGCGCTCTGTGGCATCGTCTAACGCTGGGAAGAAATCGATACCTGTCAGTGCCTCAATCTCATCCACGCTGCGCACAGCATCCTGCATCTGCTGCTTCTTACCCTCGTTACGGAACAGGAATCCGATGGCCTTTGGCGTGTCTTTACGACAGAGGATCACCTTGAAGAAGGCCACTGGTACATGAACCTTGTTACGTCCGATCGTACGAAGGTTCTCTGCATCATAGACAGGACCGCACACGATATCGATAGCCCCATATTCCCTCGCCCACTCACGGCATTTGATCTCCAGATCATTCCACTCGTATTTGTTCAGCCCATGATTCTGCGGACAGATATTCGTGAACAGGAACGACTCCTCCATCGCTTTTCTGTCCCACTTATTATCGCCAGCCGGACACATGTGGCCTCTGTCGAAACGCGAGTTGAAATAGTCATTATTAGTGGCTCTGGGCGCCTTCACATCCTCGTCCTCCGTAAACACCATCTGCTTGCGCTGGTTCTGGCCTTTCGTATGCTCTCTGGTCAAATGCCACGCCACCCAGTTGGGGTTCTTGGTATCACGGTTATACGAGGTGGTATAGCCTGTGCGCACCAGGATCTGCTCTGGACGGTCTTTCAGTTTGGCAGGCACCTCGTATTTCGTCACGGGCTGCTGTCCCTGACAGGCTATTGATGTCATCAGAAACGCCAGCGAGAGCGTCAGTTTACCAAGTTTATCAAACAGTTTGCCATCACAGAGCCAAAGGCTCACCAACAGGGCTATCACTGAGGCAGCCACACAGCCCGCCGTCATCGACACCATCACCACGAAAGCCTCCAGAGGAGCCAGACCGCCCAACAGCATACCGCCCAGCGCCATCGGAATAGAGAACAGAGCCGTATGAGAGAGATTGGCTGTCGTGGGCGCCATCACGGCCTGCATGGCCCGTCTTACGAAAGGCATCACAGCCCCCAGATGCGCCTTGCCGTTGCCGCGTTGGAACTCGTATTGCTGCTCATCGGCCTTCAAGGCTGTCAGATAAGTGTTCAACCCTCGTATCAGCATCGTCGTGGAATGTCCCAGCAACAAGGCCATCACGGGTATCATCCAATAGACAAACTTTCCTGATGGCACTGGGAGCACCACCCAAAGCAAATAGAAGCCTGAAAACAGAGTCCCAGCCAACTGTGCGATGCCTACAGGCAACAAGAACCGTTTCACACTCGCCTTGATGCGCCAGAGGATAATCGCTGATGAGTAGAACGCCATCAGCACCAACCACAACAGACTCAGCCAGATATTATTAAGACTGAACAGTCCTACGAACATCAGACAGAGCACCAGCAACTGGACTATCATCCTGACGATGCCGATGCCGAATGTAGTCAACTGTTTCTTATCCCACAGATAGAGCACTCCCGCTGGTATCAGCAGCAAGAGCAGCCCCAGAATTGTATGTATGATCAATTGTCCTGTCACTTTTCTCGAAATATTTAGTTCTTACGTTTCAGTCTCACCAACTCTGACCACCAGGTCGGCCTGTTCTACCAGCGCGGGGAAACGACTGGCCACCACGACGGTCTTTCCTGCCTGAGCATATTGCTTGAGGAGCCATATCAACTGGTGAGCCAGCTCGGGCGTCAGATAGGCTATCGGCTCATCAGCGATGATAATAGGCTTGTCGGCCCCTTGGCGCAGCACCTCCTTCGCCAGTTGGAAGATATCTTCCGGACTCAGCAACTCTGGCTCAGCCTCAGGCTTGACAGCGGGCAGTTCTGGCCCCCATATCAGTTCGTCATCTCCCTGACAGTCAACAACTTCCGGTTCTCTCAATTGATGAGTCAGCATCCTCAGATCCTGAGGCAGATAACACATCATACTACGGAAGACGTGCGACGATAATGGTGTGAGCAGCTCGCCATCGACACATACGAATCCCTCTTTGACGGGCAGAAATCCCATCAGCGTACGGATAAAGACCGTCTTACCAGAGCCCTCGGGCCCTGTCACACAGGTGATCTGCCCGTCTCTGGCAATCAGCGACAGATTCTTGACCAGAACCTTATCACCCACAGCAATCGTCGTGTCTTTTAATTCAAGCATGTCTCTTTTTGAGCGCAAAGTTACAAAAAAAAGAATAATTGCTGATGGCTAATTGATATTTTTTTGTAATTTTGCACCCAAAATGAACAACGACGCAAGAAAAATGGCATCGGAATGGCGATTACCTGCTGAATGGGAGCCGCAATCGTGTGTGCAGCTGACATGGCCGCACAAGGATACTGACTGGGCACCGATGCTTGAAGAAATCACTGCTACTTACGAAGAAATGGCGCATGCCATCAGTTGTCGCGAAGATCTCCTGATCGTGGGCGAAAAGGGATTAGACATTCCCTCCGACGACACTTGGGCGCGCGATCATGGATTCATCTCGCTGATAGACGACTGTGGCCATCGCCGCCTAGTCGATTTCTGTTTCAACGGCTGGGGCGATAAGTTCCCTGCCGAACAGGATAACGCCATCAACCGCCATCTCTACGAGAAAGGCGCCATCAAGGGCGAGTATGTCGATTGTCTCGACTTCGTGCTCGAGGGCGGCTCTATCGAGAGCGACGGATGTGGCACCATCTTCACCACGACGGGCTGCCTGTTGGCGCCTCATCGCAACCAGCCCCTCACCAAGGAGGAGATTGAGGCCCGTCTGCTCAAGGAGTTGCACGCCAAGCGTATCCTCTGGATCGATCACGGCAATCTGACAGGCGATGATACTGACGGCCATATCGACACACTGGTGCGCATCTGTCCCAACGACACCTTATTATACGTTGGCTGCGATGATCCCGACGATGAGCAATATGCCGAACTCAAACTCATGGAGGAACAACTCCAGACTTTCCGCACCCTTGAAGGCAAGCCCTACAGACTCTTGAAACTCCCCATGCCCCGCCCGATAATCGACTATGATCAATCTTTAAGGCTCCCTGCGACGTATGCCAATTTCCTGGTCATCAATGGGGCTGTGCTCTGTCCCACATACGATCAGGCCGATAACGATGCCCAAGCGCTCCGCCTCATCAGCGAAGCCTTCCCCGATCGTGATATCGTGCCCATCGATTGCCGTAGTATCATCAAACAACATGGCAGCCTTCACTGCTGCACCATGCAATTTCCAAGAATATGAAGATAGGATTTTTACAACAGGCTAATAGCGCAGACCTGCAACAGAACATCCTGCGACTGTCGGAAGGTATTGCCGACCTCGCCCGTCGAGGGGCAGAACTGATCGTATTGCAGGAACTGCACAACTCCTTGTACTTCTGTCAGGTCGAGGATGTCGATAACTTCGACCTCGCAGAGCCCATTCCTGGTCCCTCTACCAAACTCTATGGCGAAATCGCCCGACAGTTCGGCGTGGTCATCGTCACCTCACTCTTTGAGCGTCGCGCAGCCGGACTTTACCACAACACAGCTGTGGTGATCGAGAAAGACGGTTCCATCGCAGGCATCTATCGCAAGATGCATATCCCCGACGATCCCGCCTACTACGAGAAGTTCTACTTCACCCCTGGCGACCTCGGGTTCCATCCCATCGAGACCTCTCTGGGCCGACTGGGCGTGATGGTATGCTGGGATCAGTGGTATCCTGAGGCAGCCCGTCTGATGGCCCTTCAGGGAGCAGAGATCCTGATCTATCCCACCGCCATCGGCTATGCAGCCAGCGACACGCCAGAAGAGCAGCAGCGCCAGCGCAGAGCCTGGCAGACGGTGATGCGCGGACACGCTGTCGCCAACGGTCTGCCTGTCCTCGCCGTCAATCGCGTGGGCTTCGAGCCCGATCCCAGCGGTCAGACAGAGGGCATCCAGTTCTGGGGCACCTCCTTCCTCGCTGGTCCTCAAGGCGAGATTGTCTATGAGGCCTCAGCCGACGAGGAAGAGAGCATCATCATCGACATCGACCTCCAGCACTCCGAGAACGTGCGCCGCTGGTGGCCTTTCCTGCGCGACAGGCGCATCGACGCCTATGGGGATATCCTCAAGCGCTTCATCGATTAATCAACTTGCAAACTTCAAACACAAACAGATATGTCAAATCAACTCAGATTCCAGGTCGTAGAAGAGGCCTTCAAGAAGAAGGCACTCGAGGTGCCAACACCCTCAGAACGACCTTCCCAATACTTCGGAAAGTACGTGTTCAATCGCCAGAAGATGTTCAAGTATCTCCCTGCCGAGGTGTACAACAAGATGATCGACGTCATGGAGAATGGTGCACGGCTCGACCGTTCCATTGCCGACGCCGTCGCCTTGGGCATGAAACAATGGGCCCAGGAGATGGGCGCCACCCACTATACCCACTGGTTCCAGCCGCTTACTGAAGGTACGGCCGAGAAGCACGACGCCTTCGTCGAGCACGACGGCAAGGGTGGCATGATGGAGAATTTCGACGGCAAACTGCTCGTACAGCAGGAGCCCGATGCCAGTTCCTTCCCCAATGGCGGCATCCGCAACACCTTCGAGGCGCGCGGCTACTCTGCCTGGGATCCCACCTCGCCCGTGTTCATCATCGACGACACACTCTGTATCCCCACCATCTTCATCGCCTATACGGGCGAGGCACTCGACTATAAGGCGCCGCTGCTCCGTTCCATCCGTGCCGTGACCAAAGCGGCCGAAGAGGTCTGCGACTATTTCTACGACGATGTCAAGAAGGTACAGGTCAATCTGGGTTGGGAACAGGAGTATTTCCTCGTCGATGAGGGACTCTATTCAGCGCGCCCCGACCTGCTGATGACAGGCCGCACGCTGATGGGCCATGAGAGTGCAAAGAACCAGCAGATGGACGATCATTACTTCGGCACCATCCCCGATCGCGTACAAGCCTTCATGAAGGATCTCGAGATCCAGGCACTCGAACTCGCCATCCCCTGTAAGACGCGCCACAACGAGGTGGCCCCCAACCAGTTTGAGTTGGCCCCGATCTACGAGGAGTGTAATCTCGCCGTCGATCACAACATGCTGCTCATGTCGCTCATGAAGCGCGTGGCCCGCAATCACGGTTTCCGCGTGCTGCTCCACGAAAAGCCCTTCGACGGCATCAACGGCTCTGGTAAGCACAACAACTGGAGTCTGACCGCCAGTCGGGGCGAGCACTCTACCCTCCTCCACGCCCCAGGCAAGACGCCCGAGGAGAACCTGCGCTTCGTGACGTTCATTGTCGAGACCCTCATGGCCGTCTATCGTCATAACGGTCTGCTGAAGGCCTCGATCGTCAGTGCTACGAATGCCCACCGTCTGGGTGGCAACGAGGCGCCTCCTGCCATCATCAGTTCGTTCTTAGGCAAACAACTTACAGAACTGTTAGACCATATCGAACTCTCCGACAAAGACGACCTCTTCAATCTGAAAGGCAAACGGGGCATGGAGATCGACATCCCACAGATTCCCGATCTGATTATCGACAATACCGATCGTAACCGCACGTCGCCCTTCGCCTTCACTGGTAACCGCTTCGAGTTCCGTGCACCAGGCTCGTCGGCCAACTGTGCCTCAGCGATGATAGCCCTGAACTCAGCGATGGCCGAAGCCCTGCAGGACTTCAAGCAGCGGGTCGATGCCAAGATGGCCGCTGGCGACAGCAAGGTATCAGCCATCCTCGATGTACTGCGCGAGGATATCAAGGCCTGCAAGCCCGTCCGTTTCGACGGCAACGGCTACAGCGAGGCCTGGGTGGTCGAAGCCCGTCGCCGCGGACTCGATGTCGAGAAGTCGTGTCCGAAGATCATCGAGCACTACCTCGACGAGTCGTCTATCCGCATGTTCGAGGCCACGAAGGTCATGAACCGTAAAGAACTCGAAGCCCGCAACGAGGTGAAATGGGAGACCTACGTGAAGACCGTTCAGATCGAGGCACGCGTCATGGGCGACCTGTCGATGAACCACATCATCCCCGTCTCCACCCATTACCAGTCGCAGCTCATCAAGAACGTGCAGGGCATGAAGGATGTGTTCCCTCTGGAGCGCGCCGAGCGCCTCTCTGCCCGTAACATGAAACTGATCGAGGAGATAGCCGAGCGCACAGAGCGCATCGAACAGCTCGTCGAAGAACTGACTGATGCCCGTCGCGTGGCCAATCGCATCCCCAGCATCCATGAGCGCGCCATCGCCTATCACGATACGGTATGCCCCAAGATGGATGCCATCCGTTCAGAGATCGATCATCTGGAGATGATTGTCGAAGACGGCCTCTGGTCATTGCCCAAATATCGCGAACTGTTATTCATCCGATAAAAAATTAGCGTCTTCATGAGAACAAACCACCCACTCCGAATAGCGTTCCTGCTGTGGCTCTGCTTCGCTGCGAGCCTACGGGGCTTTGCCGACAAGAAGATCTACGTCTTGTCCGACATCCACGTGATGGCACCCTCGCTGCTCGACAGTCAGGAAAATACCGCCTGGAAGGCCGACCTCGCCGAGAACAAGAAGATGCAGGAACTGAGCGTTCCCGTCTTCGACCTGCTCGTAGAGCGCATCAAGGCCGATAAGCCCGAGCTGCTGCTCATCCCTGGCGACCTGACGAAAGATGCCGAGTACGAGAGCCACCAGTATGTCGTCGATAAGCTCGCAGAGATCGAGGCAGCCGGCATCCGCGTCTTCGTCATCCCTGGCAACCACGACCGTTTCAATCAGGAGGGAGCCCGCAAATACGAGGGCAATGGCTATTCAGCGGTGGCCTCTATGACGCAAGACGACTTCCAGACCTATTACAAGCCTTACGGCTATGGCGACGATTCCGAGCTTCACGGCTCTACCCTCACCTATGCCGTCGATCTCTATCCCGGCCTCTCGCTGATAGGTATCGATACGGGCCAGTATGCCATCATCGACGACGATGCCGTCGTCTGGGCTTGTCAGAAAGCCGCCGATGCGCGCACGCGGGGGCAGCAGGTCATCGTCATGATGCACCACTCGCTCATCCCCCACTTCTTCAATCAGGAGTCGTTCCATCCCCTCTCTGTCGTCCGTGACAACGAGCGCATCCGCGACCTCCTGATGGAGGCAGGCGTCAAGGTGGTGTTCACAGGCCATTACCACGTCTCCGACATCACGCGCTATGTCAACAGCCAGGGGCAGGAGATCTACGACGTCTGCACAGGCTCCACGATTGCCTACCCTTGCGACTATCGCATCCTTTCGTTCGACGATCAGTTCAGCCAACTCTCCATCACCACGTCCACCGTCTCATCCTTCCCCGGCTTCGACGAGGGCGATTTCCCCCTCTATGCCAAGGACAGGCTCCAGGAGTCAGTGGCCATATGGGCTAAGAAATGGCTGAGCAATCGCATGAGCAATCAACTCGTGCTCGATGCGGCAGCCCAGTTCGTCACCAGCGCCTTTGTGACCCATGCAGAGGGCAATGAGCCCCAGAATCCCAACTCTGCCGAAGCGCTCGATCAGTTCAAATCGGCAGAAGACCTGGCCAAGATCGCAGCCATATTCGGCAAGAACACCCTTCTCGACACAATCGAAGAGGTAGGCCTGTCTATCAAGAGCATGCTGGGCGACTATCCTTCCGAAGACGATATCGACAATGTGGTCGATGATCGCCAACTCACGATCACGATGCCGTCCGTGCCCTCCGCCATCCGTCAGGTCAAGGCCGTCGATGCCGCCTCCGACGTCTGGCACACGCTTCAGGGCGTCCGTCTGTCGAGCCGTCCGTCAGCGCCTGGCATCTACCTCCATGAGGGGCAGAAAGTCGTGGTAAAATAAAATAAGAATAAAGCGTTTCTGAGAGTATCCAGATGGCCATCATGCCATCTGGATACTTTCTATTCTGAGTTTCAGCATACCAGCCGGTACGCGCACTTCCACCTCGTCGCCCACCTTCTTGTTAAGCAGTGCCTGGGCGATAGGCGATTTGATAGAGATCTTCCCTTCACGAAGATTAGCCTCGTTAGGGCTCGCAATGATATACGTCATCTTCGCTTGGTTGGCCAGATTCGTCATCTCCACCTTGCTCAGCAGTCCTACGGTGTCGTTATGCAGCCGCGAGGTGTCGAGCACGCGCGCGTTCTCCAGCACCCGCTGTTTAAAACGGATACGTCCCAACAGCCGCGCCTGTTCGCGCTTGGCCGCATGATATTCGAAATTCTCGCTCAGGTCGCCCTTATCGCGCGCCTCAGCGATGGCGTCCTTCACCTGCGGCAACTCCACGTTTACCATTTGTTGCAGTTCGGCCACGAGTTTGTCGTAGCCCTCTTGTGACATATATTCTATGCTCATTTCCCTATTTATCTCTCTTAGAAATATCAGTTGCAAAGGTAAACAAAAAAATCGGTTTCGCCAAAGATTTCTGCAAGAAATTGTTCGCGGCAGTACCGCACATTTTCCGCAAGATGCCTCACATGCACTTAGCATACAAGGCTCGCAGTGATGCGGGCCTTGTGTGCATTAATGGGGAAACAGCGGGACGGTTCTTCCGTTATAACAAAAGAACCGCATTCTATGCTAA
>OMXO01000071.1 GCA_900315035.1 uncultured Prevotella sp. | reverse complement strand
AACTAAAAATTTGCGCCGATTTTGCGCCGATTTTGGCATTTTGCGCTGATTTTGCGCCGATTTTTCACCCTAAAAGTTGGTCTCAGACCAATAAGTTGGAAGTCCATACCCCAGAATGAAAATTATCGAGAAGCCCTTTGTTTACTGGGATTCTCGATAATCAAATGGTTGTGATCCCGTTGGGATTCAAACCCAAGACCTTCAGAACCGGAATCTGACGCTCTATTCAGCTAAGCTACGGGACCAAGAACTTTTGCGAGTGCAAAGGTAAGACAATTAATTTAGAATGAAGAATTAAAAATTAAGAATTATGATTTGTTAAGAGTCGTGCGGTTTGTGCAAAATGTTAGCAATTATCAAGGATTAGCAGAAGTTTTGCAAAATTTTCTCGGTTTTTGATTGCAATTTGATATTATTTGTGTATCTTTGCGGCCAAATTAAACATAAACTGAGAAATGGGACAAGTAATTAAACCTGTGATGTATGAGCCGTTGCTGGATATGAAGCAGACGGAACAAGGCATTAAACTGATCAAGGATTTCTTCCAGCAGAACCTCTCGACGGAGTTGCGCCTGAGGCGCGTAACGGCTCCGCTCTTTGTGCTGAAGGGACTGGGTATCAACGATGACCTTAACGGTGTAGAGCGGGCCGTGAGTTTCCCCATCAAGGATCTGGGCGATGCTCAGGCAGAGGTGGTGCATTCACTTGCCAAGTGGAAGAGGCTCTCATTAGCTGAGTACAAGATAGAGCCGGGCTATGGTATCTATACGGATATGAACGCTATTCGCGCTGACGAGGAGTTGGATAATCTGCATTCGCTCTATGTGGATCAGTGGGACTGGGAGGCTGTGATCAACCGCGAGGATCGTACATTGGCGTTCCTGAAAAATATCGTAGAGCGTATCTATGCTGCTATCCGGAGAACGGAATATCTGACTTGTGAGACCTATCCGCAGATCAAACCTTTCCTGCCAGAGAAGATTCACTTCATCCACGCTGAGGAGTTGTTGAAGATGTATCCTGACAAGACGCCGAAGGAGCGAGAGGATGCCATCTGCGAGGCTTATGGCGCTGTATTTATAATAGGTATAGGCGCGAAGCTTTCGAACGGTGAGAAGCACGATGGACGCGCACCAGACTATGACGACTGGAGTACAGTGGCAGAAAACGGCTTGAAGGGGTTGAATGGCGATATCCTAATCTGGTATCCGGTCTTGGGCCGCAGCTTCGAGTTGTCGTCGATGGGTATTCGTGTGGATAAGGAGAGCCTGTTGCGTCAATTGAAGATTGAGGGTAAGGAAGAGCGCGAACAACTCTATTTCCATCAGCAGTTGCTGAACGACAAACTACCGCTGAGCATTGGTGGTGGTATCGGGCAGAGTCGCCTCTGCATGGTACTTCTGCATAAGGGACACATCGGAGAGATTCAGGCTTCGATATGGCCTGAGGAGATGCGGAAACAGTGCCGCCAATTAGGCATGAACTTGATTTAAATCATCAAAATTTGTGAAACAAGGGGTCGATTTTAACGAATCGACCCCTAATTTTTGATAATCGACTATAATTTTTGATTTTTTTAAAAATTAGTTGTCGAAAAACGTGCAAGGTTCTCGGAAAAACACTAATTTTGCCACAAAATCAATAAACCATTATTATAATTTTTTACTAACTATTTACTGTATGAGAAAGAATCAAGTTACAGACAAGTTGTTGCCGAGTACCAATGTACTTCGACGACTGATGTTCTTGGCCTTGATGGCGCTTTGTACCTCAGGTATGTACGCCCAGAAACAGGTTTCAGGAACTGTGGTTGACGCTGCTGGTGAGCCAGTCATCGGTGCCAGTGTCATTGTAAAGGGAACCTCTACGGGTACAGTTACCGACTTCGACGGTAATTTTACCATTAAGAATGTTTCCGAAAATGCAAGCCTCGTAATTTCTTATGTAGGTTATCGCAATCAGACTGTTGCCGTAGCAGGCAAGAGTCAGCTCAACATTACTCTCGAAGAGGACAAGCAGTTGCTTGACGAGGTGGTGGTAGTAGGTTATGGTGTACAGCGCAAGAGCGACGTGACCGGTGCTCTGACGCGTGTGGGTGAGAAGGAACTGAATGCCAAGCCTGTGAACAATGCCTTCGAGGCTTTGCAGGGTAAGGCTGCCGGTGTGGATATCACGACAAGTGAACGCCCAGGTACAGTCGGAAGCATCATGATTCGTGGTACCCGTTCTATATCTGCTGGTAAAGGACCGCTCTATGTTGTAGATGGTGTGCCCCTCCAGTCTGGAGGTATCGAGTCTCTGAACCCGCGTGACATCGAGAGCATCGACATCCTTAAGGATGCTTCCTCTACCGCTATCTATGGTAGCCGCGGTGCCAATGGTGTAGTGCTCGTTACTACAAAGCGAGGTCAGGAAGGTAAGATGCAGGTGAGCTACAACGGTTCTCTTACTTTCGAGAAGATTATCGATAAGAGTCCGGCAATGAGTGCCAGTGACTATATCACATGGCGTCGCTGGGCATATCATAACTTAGCTCCAGATAAGTATACTCCTGGCGATCAGCCTACTCAGGAGCAGGATAAGAACTTCTTCGGTGGTGACGATACAGCTTTGGCTAATGTTATGAAAGGTTGGGCTGGTGGAACTTGGGATGGTTCAAAAGTGACTGACACCGACTGGACTGATATTGTCAGCCAGACAGGTCTTACTCAGGAACATACTATCAGTGCTCGCGGTGGTACTAAGAACATTGCAGGCTTTGTATCATTCGGCTACCTGCGTAATGAGGGAACTCAAAAGGGACAGACCTTTGAGCGCTATAACTTCTCCGCCTCTGTGGATATTCAGGGAACAAAGTGGTTTAAGACCGGCGGTTCTTTCAATGCATCTTTCGGTACACAGCAGTATGGTTACTCTAAGGCTTATGGCACTAGCTCTGGTCCTACCGATCTTTATGGTGCAGCAAAGGCTATTTTGCGCTATACATTGCCGTATGATGAGAATGGTGATATTATTACTCAGCCTGGTGGTTCTACTACGAATACCTATTCTATTATTGATGAGTGGACTAAATCAACGGATGAGCGTAAGACCTATCGTTTGCTGGGCAGTTTCTATGCTCAGATTGACTTCGGTAAGATTTTTGAGCCACTGGAGGGTCTGATGTGGAAGACTCAGTTTGGTCCAGAGTTCCGCTATTACCGCAATGGTAACTTCCTCGACAGCAGTTCTATCAGCCGTGCAGGTGGTAATAATACTGTCAGCCGTGGTGATGGCCAGCAGTTGGCTTGGACACTTGACAATATGCTGCTCTATAATAGAACCTTTGGTGATCACACTGTAGGTGTGACATTGTTGCAGAGTGCTTCTAAGACTGAGACAGAGACAAGTAGCATTAGTGAGGAGAAAATCCCAATGCCTTCATTCCTGTGGAACAACTTGGGTGCAGTTGACGTAACAGATACCCAGTACAAGGTTGGTATTGGTTCTGGTCTTACTGGTAGTCAGCTATCTTCTTATATGGTACGCGTAAACTACTCGTTCATGGATCGCTACCTCCTCACTGCATCAGCACGTTGGGATGGTGCCTCTGTACTTGCACAAGGAAAGAAGTGGGATTTCTTCCCATCAATGGCTCTTGGATGGCGCATGGAGCAGGAGAGTTGGCTGCGCGATGTGACTTGGCTTGACCAGTTGAAGCTTCGTTTCGGTGTCGGTGTAACAGGTAATGCTGCTGTTGGCCCTTACGGAACTCTTGGTATCATCAGTTCTTACTGGCAGCCATTCAGTACGGGCAACAGTCAGATTCTCGTTACCAATGAGCCTTATTACTCTTCTGGTGCTAACCAGATGCCTAATAAGAATCTGGGTTGGGAGAAGACCACACAGTGGAACCTGGGTATCGATTTCAGCTTCCTGAAGGGACGCATCGGTGGTACGATCGATTTGTACACATCTCGTACGAAGGATTTGATTCTTGATATGTCTATTCCTTCACTCTCTGGTTATCCTTCAATGAAGACTAATGTTGGTCAAACTAAGAACAAGGGTATTGAGTTGACCCTGAACACTATTCCTGTTATGATCAAGGACTTCACCTGGAATTCAAATCTGAACCTTGCTTGGCAGAAGGATGAGATTGTAGAACTTGCAAATGGTAAGCAGGACGATGTGAACAATGCTTGGTTCATTGGTCAGTCTATCGCTGTTTACTATGGCTATGAGGCTAATGGCATCTGGCAGGAGAGTGATGCTGCAGAGATGGCTAAGTTTAATGAGAACGGTCAGAAGTTTAGCGCAGGTAACGTTCGTCCTGTTGACCAGAATGGTGACTACAAGATTGATGCTGATGACCGTGTCATCCTTGGTAACCGTAATCCTCGTCTGACGGCTGGCTGGTCAAATAGCTTTAGCTGGAAGGGCTTCGAGCTCACCATCGACCTGCAGGGTCGCTTCAAGTATATGGTAAGTACTGGTGGTGAGGGTCAGCTCGGTATGTATCAGCAGCGTGAAATCAGCTACTGGACACCAAACAATACTGGCGCTGAATGGCAGAAACCTATCTACAACCAGTCGGGTGGTGATCCCTATTCTGGCTTGCTCGGATTTAAGGATGCCTCGTTCATCAAGGTTCGTAACCTTTCTCTTGGCTATAACTTCGATAAGAAACTGCTTAGCCATATTGGTATCAACGGTTTGAAACTCTATGTCCAGGGTAAGAACCTTGGTATGCTCTACTCTTCAATTGACTTCATGGACCTCGATACAGGCCGCACTTATTTCAACCGTGGTGTAACTGTTGGTGTTCAGGTTGATTTCTAATCTTTGGGTAATAACATTAAGACGTAAATAATATGAAATATATCAATAGCAAATTAGTTTGCGGCGCACTGTCGGTACTTACCCTTCTGGGTACGTCCTCTTGTGGCGAAGACTTCCTGAAGGAAGATGCTGGCCATAAGTATACGGATGCACTGCTTGAGACATCAGACGGAGCCTTGGCTATGGCTGCCGGACTCTATGCAAATATCCGTTGGCATTTCGGTTATGAATGGGCTTACGGTATCACACTTTACGGTTGTGATGAGTTCACCAATGGTGCCGACCTGACCTCAGAACCCTGGAATACATACGATAACCGTTTGAATCCGTTAGACTGTACACCAGCTCTGGGTGCTGCCAATAAAAACTGTCCTGCAGTGTCTGCCCTTTGGGATCAGATGTACTATGGTATTTCTACAGCCAATCTGATTATCAGCAAAGCTGACAATGTGAAGGATGAGGCTAGTCGCAACAAGGCTCTCGGTGAAGCTCACTTCATGCGTGGCTACAACTACTATCGTCTGTTCTGTCAGTATGGTGGTGTGGCCTTGGAGACCGAACCTGCCGATGGTAACGTGAAGAAGAACTATACCCGTGCCAGCGAGGAGGAAACTCTGAATCTGATCATCGCTGATTTCGAGAAAGCATACAATATGCTACCAAAGGATAAGTGGCGCGGTAATGGTACTTGGACTAAGTACACGGCTGCTCACTTCCTGGCCAAGGCTCTCCTGTATCGTCAGTCGGAGCGTTGCTCATCGTGGGCTTCCGGTTATGATAAGAATGCAGACTTGAACCGTGTCATTTCTCTTTGTGACGAGGTGATTGCTGCTTGTCCTCTAGCCCCCGACTATGCCGACTTGTATGCCAAGTGGAATGGTGTCGACTGTGCTAACGAGGCCCTTTCTGAAATCCTGATGGCTGCCGAGCACAATGAGGACAACACCACACAAGGTCGTTTCGGTAACCGTACCTATAACTATTTTGACCCTCAGTTCTCTAACTTCTCTGGTGGTTGGGTTCAGCGTGGTCAGTATATTGGTGGTATGGACTTCCAGCGCTGCCGTCCGACAGAGTACACTTATTCTGTATTCGACAACGTGAACGATGCTCGTATGTGGAAGACTTTCAAGACTGTTTATGGTTTGAACAATGCTGCTAAAACCGATGCTGATGTGATAGCTACCAATGGTATCACAGCTGATCAGGTGCCCGATCTGGGTGATGAGGGGATCATCTTTATTCTCAATAAGAAGAGCGATAACCGTTTCGATGGCAATCCTTACGGCACCTTCGGGCGTGGCGGTGATGTTCACAGCTTCGTCAATCCTCGTACGGGTAAGTGGGTGCCCAATGCTTTCGTTGCTTTCCAGAATGGCAAATATGTGCTCAATACCTATACAGGTAATCCTTCAACATCTAATGTGTTCTGCGGTATCAACAAGACTGCCGACGGAACCCGCACGGGTGAGAAAGGTGATGCCCACCGTGATGTCATTATGGCTCGTACAGGTGAGACCTATCTTGTGAAGGCAGAGGCTCAGGTTCGTCAGGGACAGTATCAAGAAGCAATCAACACCATCAATGTGCTTCGCGCTCGTGGACAGTGGAAGAAGGACGAGGATCGTGGCTACTACACCGATGGCTCGATGGCATTCCTGAAGGCCGACGGTGGTAAGGCTGATAACTCTACTGCTGCTGCCACATCGGTTAAGAAGAACAAGGATAAGGCTGGTAAAGTCCTCAACAACACCGAGGCTTACTATGCTTCGATGACCCACACGAATACTTACTACCTCTCAACAGGTATTGATGAGACTACTGATGCTTCCGATTTGCAGATTAAGAGTTATACTCAGCTCCCTGCAGAGGATGAGGCTGTCCTGAATGCAATTGGGGCTACCAGCGACTACGATCGTATGCTGAACTTCGTGTTCAACGAGCGTACACGTGAATTGCTGGGTGAGTGGAACCGCTGGGATGAGCTGGCTCGTACAGGTCTGCTTGTAAAGCGTGCTAAGGCTTTCAATCCTGAGGCTGCTCCTAACGTGCAGGATCGCCACATGTATCGTCCTGTACCTCAGAAGTTCATCGATGCTCTCCTGCATGATGATGGTACAAACCTGAGTGATGCCGAGAAGAAGGCTTGGCAGAATCCTGGATATTAATCTTCGCTTTTCATACATAAGTTAGATTAGTGGGAGGCCCTGCGTACTGATTATAGTATGCAGGGCCGTTTTTTTATGCGCTTATTAGAAAAGATTCGGAAAAAAACTTAATAAGCTTGCAACTTTCAGATTTAGTTCGTATATTTGCATTTCAGTATTTACAATTATTAATATAACAGATATGAAGAAAACATTGTTCGTAGCAGTGATGCTCATGTGTGCGGCTGTGCAGATGATGGCACATACGGATGTGAATGAGCGTCCGAAGCTTGTCGTGGGAATTGTGGTTGACCAGATGCGATGGGACTACCTTTCGCGCTATTATGACCAGTTTGGTGAGGATGGCTTCCGCAGACTTCTGGATAAAGGATACTCATGCGATAATTGCCTGATCAATTATATCCCGACTATTACGGCCATCGGCCATACGTCGGCCTATACGGGTACGACTCCGGCTTTTCATGGCATCTGCGGCAATGACTTCATGATTGATGATAAGAAAGTGTATTGCACTCAGGACGATACGGTAGAACCCGTAGGTAGCGACAACCGCAAGAAAGGTTGCATGTCGCCTCGCAACTTATTGGCATCGACTATCGGCGACCAGATCAGGATGCATACCGATTTTGAGTCGAAGGTAATCGGTGTGTCGTATAAGGATCGGGCTGCTATCTTGCCAGCAGGACGTAGTGCCAATGCTGCATTCTGGCTTGACACCAAGAATGGACAGTTTATCACGAGCACTTACTATATGACAGATCTGCCTGCATGGGCCAAGGCCTATAATCAGGAAATGAAGAATAACAAGGAGCTTCAGAAGGTAGGTAAAGATGTGGGACTCTATCCGCTTTGCGGACATCTTACCACCGATATGGCTATCGCTGCCCTGAAAGGTGAAAATCTGGGAAAGGGGAAGACAACAGATATGCTATGCGTCAGTTATTCTCAGACCGATGTGATAGGTCATGAGTGGAGCACACGTGGCAAGCATACCGATGAGGCTTATCTCGAACTCGACAAGGATATAGCCCGACTGCTGAAAGCACTCGATGCTCAAGTGGGCGAGGGAAACTATTTCGTATTCTTGACAGCTGATCATGGTGCTGCCCACAATTTCCAGTGGATGCAGAACCATAAGCTGGCTGGTGGCGCATGGAATGTTTGGCAGGATGTGGCTCCAAGTCTGGAAACCTATCTGAAGGAGAAACTGGGCGAGAAAGCCGACTTAAAGGTGATTGCCTCTATCAACAGTTACCGCATCTATCTTAATAAGGCCTATATCGCTCAGCAAGGCCTCTGTGAGGAGAAGGTAAGACAGACGATTGTTGACTTTGCCAAGAGATCGCCTCATGTGATATTCGCTGCAGATTTCGAGAAATTGCAGACCACAAGCATGCCCGATTTGTTGCGCAATAGGGCGCTGATGGGTTATCATCCTCGTCGCTCGGGCGATCTGCTTGTGATTCTTGAGCCCGGTTGGTATGAGTTCGGTAAGGGATCTTCGCCAGTAGGTACCACTCATGGCGAATGGAATCCTTATGATGCTCACATCCCTCTGTTGTTCTTCGGTTGGAAAGTGAAGCACGGCAGCACAAGTCGTGAGGTGCATATCACTGATATCGCTCCGACTGTGACGCAGATGCTTCACATACAGCAGCCTAATGCCTGTGTAGGCGAACCTATCACAGAGATTACTTCAGAAAAGGATTGACAGTCTTGTCGGGGCCCAGGTAGAAGCCTGGCTCCGATGGCTGGTTATAGCCTACGTTCTGGGCGGCTGTCGATAGACGGTAGGGAATGTCTTCCATCAGACAGTTGATACGGTAATCCGTCGGCATGGGCGAAACGAAGATACGCAGTTCCTGACTGTCTGGTGTACGTACCATAACTTCTTCACGCCAGTCGCCTAAGATGTCGGCTGAAAGGCAAGGGTTCGACTTCGTGCCGTTGTTGAAAACGATGCCCTCGAACCTCTTAACTTCTGTGATGGTCTTGCTCGTCCAGTCGTATTTGGAAACGGTCTCGTGGTCGAGCAACTCGCGCAGCAAGTCACCGTCCCACCAGATTCCGAAGTTTACAGAGAGGTAGCGGTCGCCTAATTTCAGATGCTGCTGGTGCTGTGGGTCGTCAGGATCCTGAGCACTGAACAACACTTCGCCTTTGATATTCCGGATACCGTGACTATCGGTACTCCACATTTCTACACCAGGATTGGTTGGATCGATGTCGGCTGCCATAGCGCGGCCGACGTCGCTTTTTGAGGGTATCTGGAAGATAATCTCGCCAGTGCGGGCATTGCGGAAATCAGAGCCGTCGCGGCGGTTCTCATGACAATCCCATACCTGCAGTTCCCGGCTTGAGGGATCGAAGGCCATGAGATGGATGGCATCACCGTGCCCCATACCTGTATTGTAGAGTCCGAGCCCGTCGTTGTCAACAGCCATTGAGCCATAGGTGATCTCGTCGCAGCCATCGCCATCGACATCAGCCACGCGCAGGTTATGATTGCCTTGCCCGGCATAGGTGCTGTGAGGCTTGCCGTCTTTGCCTATACCAGAGTCGTTCGTGTCGAATACCCAGTGCTGTTTTAGTTCTTTGCCGTCCCAATCCCAGGCTGCGATGACGGTTCTGGTATAATATCCTCTGCAGAAGATGGCCGAGGCATGCTGTCCGTCGAGATAGCCCACGGCAGCGAGCATACGGTCTGAACGGTTGGCATAGTCATCGCCCCAGTCCTTTAGTTCTCCGCGCTCAGGAATGTATGGCTTGGTGTCCATCGCAGCTCCTGTGAGACCGTTGAAGACGGTGATATACTCTGCGCCCGTTAGGATACGTCCAGTCTTAGGCCGTCCCTGCTTGTTATACTTGGCCCATTCGCGTTCAGGTGTTGGATTCTGTGCGTTCTCTGGTGCACGATGACGATAGTCAGCCAGACTGTCGCCAATGATATGTCCCAGTCCGTCGCGCGTTCCGTCAGAGGTCTTCACGATAAGCTCAGCCTTCCCGTCGCCATCCAGATCGTAGGCAATAAAGGGCACGTAGTGGGCTCCTGAGCGGATGTTAATCCCCATGTCGATACGCCAGAGGCGCGTGCCGTCAAGGCGGTAGCAGTCAAAGAGGGTAGGGCCGGTATAGCCGTCGTGGGCATTATCGTGGGCGTTTGATGGCGTCCAGAGTAGGATAATCTCGTATTGTCCGTCGCCATCGACATCTGCCACAGAGGCGTCATTGGCCGAATAGCTGAAAGTCTTGCCGTCAGGAGTCGTGCCGTCGGCAGGCTTCTGTAACTTGACTGGCAGGTATCCTTCAGGTGCGTCTGCCTTGAGTGTAAAACTGCCGTTCTTGCCACCGCCGCGTACCTCGTAAGTCGCATCGGTGCTGAGGGGCTGTTCGTCGATATAGAATGTTCCGCCCTTGGTCAGCGGAGCCGAATTGAGTTTTTCCCCATTACGGTAGAGATGGAACGGCTCGGCTGTCTTGTCGGTGCCCAGTGTGCGCCAGCTGACAATGACTTTGCTGCCTTCGCGGATGGCGACAACACCACGGTTCAATTGCTCATGTTTCAGTTTGCTGAAGTCATAATTCGGCTGGGCATTAACACCTAGTACCAAGCCTATCAGCAGAGATAATGTAAGATTTTTGTTCATCGTTTTGGTTGTATTGGTTTTCGTTTTCTGCATGCAAATATACGTAAAATAGTTGTTCGTTCCAAACGAATATCGCTATATAGCCAAAGTTCTAGGATGGAATATCAAAAATTATAGTTGATTTTATCAGATAATGTCTAATTTTGCCCAACGAAAATGTAAATCTCTCTAAGATGAAACGATATTTACTACTACTTTTATGCCTGATTTCTATAGGGGCTACTATGACGGTTGCCCAGACGCAGGTCATAGACACCGTATTGAATAAGGTGAGCGACAAACCTTTCTATTTTTCTGTGCCTGTAAGTGATGGCAACTATAAGGTCACGGTGACGCTCGGTGCCAAGAAACGTGCTGCCCAGACGGTGGTTCGTGCTGAGTCGCGCAGGCTCATGGTAGAGAATTGTGTGACGAAGAAAGGCAAGTTCTCTACTTATAGCTTTATTGTTAATAAGCGCTCTGCAGAGATCCCTGGAGGAAAGAAAGTCTCATTGAAGCCCCGTGAACTCGAATACCTGAACTGGGACTCGTTGCTGACTTTAGAGTTCAATGGCGCCAGCCCTGCCGTTAAGTCCATTCGCATCGAACCCGATACGACAGCCCTTACCGTGTTTCTTTGCGGCAACTCTACCGTTGTCGATCAGGAACTGGAGCCTTGGGCCTCGTGGGGGCAGATGATTCCTCGCTGGTTTACCGATCGTGTGGCTATCTCCAATCATGCAGAGAGTGGTCTCACGGCGCGTACTTTCATCAATGGAAATCGTCTCGAAAAGATACTGTCGATGTTGAAGCCAGGCGACTATGTCGTCTGTGAGTTCGGCCATAATGATCAGAAGGAGAGACGCCCTGGCGACGGTGCCTACTATCATTTCGCCTACCATCTGAAGATTTTCATCGACCGAGTGCGGGCTGCTGGCGGTAACATAATCTTTATTACCCCCACCCAGCGCCGATTCTTCGACGAGGCTACTCATACTAAGATACAGGAGACCCATCTCGACTATCCTGATGCCATGCGGGCTGTGGCACAACGTGAAGGGGTGCCCGTCATCGAACTCCATGATATGACTCGTGACTTCTTTGAAACGCTTGGTTTTGAGGGGAGTAAGCGGGCGCTTGTCCATTATCCCGCCAATACCTTCCCAGGACAAGACAAGGCATTGGCAGACAATACACACTTCAATCCTTATGGAGCCTATGAGGTGGCAAAGATGGTTGTGATGGGTATGAAGCAACTGCAACTGCCTATGATAAGCCAACTACGTGCAGACTGGATAGACTTCAATCCCAAGCAGCCTGACGATCCAGACCAGTTCGTCTGGTATCCCGCTCAGAAACAAGATGTTACTAAGCCTGACGGAAATTGAATAACCATATAAATCTTATAAAAACTAAAAACGTATGAAACGATTTGCATTTAAGATGTACCTGAAACCAGGTTGTGAGAAAGAGTACGAGAAGCGTCATGCTGCCATCTGGCCTGAACTCGTGAAGATGATCAAGGATGGTGGAGTGAGCAACTATAGCATCTATTGGGATAAAGACACCAATATCCTGTTTGGCTATCAGGAGTGCTCTGGTGATGGCAACTCGCAGGATACCGACAACGTCGATCCTATCACCCAGAAATGGTGGGATATGATGGCCGATATCATGGAGGTGAACCCCGATAACTCTCCCGTGACCGTACCCATCCAGGAGGTGTTCCACCTCGACTAACTTGATCACCACAAGGGGGCTCTAATTTTGCGCTCTGATAGAATATATCAGTGAAGAATTTGCTTTATTACGGCCAAATCCCTACCTTTGTTGTCAGAAGGAGGAAGAGGCCG
>OMXO01000091.1 GCA_900315035.1 uncultured Prevotella sp. | reverse complement strand
AGATAAGTGAAAAATCTGACATGGCAAAATCCTGAGCAACTTTTTGTTGCTCAGGAACTTATAAATAAAGTTAAATCAAAGTGTTGCGGAATTAAGGATTATCTTTGGTAAAGGACACGTGATGAGTTAAAAAAACGGAATAATTAATAAGAAATGCAATTTGAGTGAAAGGAAATCGTTAATTTTGCGGTTATATTGGTGTAATAGTACCTGGCAATTGACGGATTTATATGGATATTGATTATAACGTACATATAGGATATAATGACTTCCGCACGCAGATTATGACGGTGGAAGATTTGTTGTATAGGTTTAATGAAACGGATGAGACAAGCTCTGTTACGTCGTTTAGGAGGCCGACACAAGCACAGTCATCGCGAATCATTGAGTCGGTGTTGCTTGGTATGCCACAGCCAGTGCTTTATATTGACGATACTAACGAAGAGAGGGTGGTAATAGAAGGCGCAGAGCATATGTATGCCTACTATGCTTTCTGTAAGAAGGGTTTGCGACTCTCGTCACTTTATTTCAAGAAGGATCAATATGAGGGGCGTACATTCCCTGATTTATCTCCATTGGCTCAAAGCAATATTTTGAATACAAAGATAACAGTGAATGTGCTGAATCCAGGATTGACACCCCATGAGCGATTTGGCATTTACTTGTGCCTGAAATCTCGAATTGACGCAACATCTCTCCAATGGTGTAGATCCAAGATTTTTGGAAAAAAGTATCAATGGATAAGGGATCTGGCTAAAAATGTCTTGAGGATGAGTCGAACGGAGACGATAGAGTCACTCGTCTGCTATATGCTTGTGGGAAAGTATTACAATCTGTTTTTGGAAGGTGGCGGGTTGACACAGATAGACGCAGCGGCAAACCTAATAATGGAACAGGTATATGATGGCGGATTTGAAAGCGATGTTAAGGATGACTTCAGACAAGTTCTGATTTCTTACTTCGAGCAAAGGGGACAAATCATCATACGGCCAAAGGCTGTTGCCCTGTATCTGTCGGTGCTCTATAACCTATATAACAACAGAAAGACTCGAAATCAGTTAGACAAGTTGTTTAACGAAGAAGGAAGAAGATACTACGCACTATTACGAACGGACGACAGTGCAGAAACTTTCAGCCGTGTGATAGCAGAGATATTAACGAGAATAAGATAAGATATGCTTACAGAAATAACATTAGATAGGTTTAAGTGTTTTAACCACTTATATATGCCGCTAAAGCCACTGACGCTGATAGCTGGTGTGAATGGAGCGGGTAAATCGAGTGTGATCCAGGCTCTCTTGATGCTAGTACAGAGTTGCAAGGACAAAGACTATGATTGGAAAAACCATGTTGTGATAAATGGAGACCTGACAGACTTGGACAATGCCCGATTCCTGTTGTACAATAGTGCTGAGGCCGACAAGGGTACGGTAGATATCACGGTAGAGAACGATGACGAGCAGCAGATAAGTTTTGTCATTACTCCGAAACAGACGGACCGCGTGGCACCATGTGTAACAGATGGTAATCTAGAAGAGGCTAAAGAAAAGTGGCCCTTGTTTGCTGACAGTTTCGTGTATCTTTATGCCGACCGTGAGCGTCCACGAGGGAAATATCTGGCCAAGACTTCCAGGATGGACAGTCGACTGGGTGATATCACAGCAAATAATGCTGCGTTCCTGTTGGCAAGGCAAATTAACGACAATAAGAGTATTGCCGTAGAAAAACTGAAGCGTGAAGAGGCTAAAGATTCCTCTGTGTTGAGAAATGTATCTGCATGGATTAGCTATATTATGGGCGAGGCTGTGGATGTGACCGCCAAAGAGACAGAGAAGGATAAGGAAGCGCGATTTGAATATACAATCACAAATAAGGACGGAGAGGGCCAAGTGCTGTCACCATTGAACATGCCTTTTGGTCATAGCTACATACTGCCTATTGTCTTGGCTGTGCTGACAGCGCCCAAGGATTCGCTTATCATGATAGAGAATCCTGAGTCGCACCTGCATCCTTCCGCCCAGACGAGAATGGGTGAATTTCTGTCGAGGGCAGCCAATGAAGGCATTCAAGTTATCATTGAGACTCATAGCGACCACTTGATGAACGGAATACGTATAGCTTGCCGCAATAAGATTATTACTCCTGATAAAATTGAGATGGACTTGATAGGACGGGAAACTGCGGATACGAAAGAGCATACCCGCTTCCACATCAAGTTGAATGACGACGGAACGGTGGTAAGCTGGATTCCGGGATTTTTTGATGAATGGGAAGAGGCGCTTAAGGCATTTATCCCCGAGAGCAAATAGCCGTGACTTATGAAAGCATATCTTAATGACTGGTCGTTGGCAAGTAACAAGGGGGTTCTGGAGAATTTGGGAAGAATCCGGTTGCTTGCCGACTTGATGAAGGAACTGGCGCAGAAGTGCGGCGTGGAGGTGCATGCCCCGTCGGATCTGTGGCAGATGCCGCTTGCGGGGTTTAATGTAACAACAGGTGAGACAGCGATTGGAAATGACAAGAACCTGTCAAAAGAGCATAAAAACTTTCTTAGAAGTATTTTTCACAAGATGCATGGCGATGTGAAAGGTCTGCCTTGCTTTTCGGAGAAAAACGATATGTCGAATCCTTCGTCATCTTTGGGGCGTGCTGTTACAGAAGGAATACCTGCCTTGAGCTTCAGTTTTGATGAACGTTATGCCAAAGACAGCATCAAAGGTTGGCAACAGGGGATGGATGGTTCTGTTTCCGAGGGTAGTGTAATGAATATTTATGATAAGAAACCGGAGAACTACAGGCATTTTGCTGACTTGACGGCAGTGGCACAAATGAACCCGTTGGAAACACCATTGTGGAATACGGAATTGGTTAAAGAATTCATGAAAGATGTTAATTTCGTGAATATGGACAGTAAACGCAGGCAAAGCATGCTGATAAAGTATGGACGTAAGGTGGCAGAGATGAACGGCTGGTGTTATGATGAGAAGATAACAAAACTAAATCAGAATTCAGGCCAATTGCGATATGTTTTCTCATCTACAGACCATTTTACGGGTTATAAGACGGCATACTTGAGTATTGACGTGGAGGGACCGGATTTGGGTTTTGAACTCTGCGACAAGAATGGTAACCACAAGGGAGAATTCAGTTGGAACGGGACTCATAAGGATCCTAAAGACCATCATGGAATCAAAGTGAGATAAACACTCTGGAATCAGGGACTGATGCCAGAGGGACAAGTCAGTGACATCTAGATAAATTGAGGGTATAAAGTGGCTTATAATTATGTTTATCTTTGATTCTTATGAATATGTGGTTCAGATGTTCTTCTGGATAATAAGATATGGGCTGGTAGCATTGCTGCTGACATATCTTGTAAATGTATTTGTCAAGAAGCAGGATATCCGTGCAGACATGGAAGGACATGTTCTGGAATGGCGTGTGGATGCATATAAAAAGGTCCATCGATGGGTAATGGGACTGCAAAGCATTATCGCTGCTCCTAACCAGTTGGAAGAACAATACAAGGCTATGCTGGCATCTTCGAAATTCAAGATTGGCTACCAAGGTATGGAATATGCGACACTGTTTGACAATCCCGAGAAAACAATGGCATTTAACATGGCGTTTAACCAGATGCTAAATAAGGAGCGCAATCAGATAGATTATATTCTTGAACATAAACTTAACGACTTCCAACTTTGGATCGATGATGTCATCATGCTTTTAGGAGCATTTGTGAGCACGGAGTGTGACAAACACTGGCACATGAGTGAAAAGGAAAGAGAAGAGCATTGCAATATGGGATGCAGGGTAATGGGAATTGCCTTACAGAAAGATGTGGACAATTTTTTTGAGCAAATAGACAATATATTGCGGGACAGACTGAGAAACCTTAAGATTGCAAATTTATATCATGATGCAATTAGAGCAAGAATACTGCGAAAAGTTACTGTCTTTTGTGAAAGTGTCATGGATAAAGAGGGGAATGTTTGGTATAAGAATATGGTGGTATGGGTATATTTCCACTATGTATATCGTACATATGGATGTTCTCAACTACAGAAACACTCATCTGACCTGTTTGCGATTTTTGTGAAGGTGCACTTTCATGAGTTAATCATGAATGGCCAAGTGAAGAAGATCAGCCAGAAGGAGTTTATGAAACTGGTGAATGAATACAAGGACATGTTTAATAAGCATTTAAAAGTGTATGAATATCATGGAGATGCTTAATCTGATGCCAGACTATATAGGTAAAGGTATCATGCAGCTACTCGTTATTACACTCTGTGGTGTTATCGTTGCATGGATTACCACATATGTTTTTGGGCGCAGGAGTGAGATTAATGCAGTGAAAGGGGCTCTGTTGAAGCGTAAACTAGAAATCTATGAAGTGCTAAGCGGAAAACTGGAAGCTTTGAAATCTCTGGTGTTAATACCTGCTGATACTCATGAGGCAGCAATGCAGGAATTAAAGGAATTAGGTATTGCTATCAATCCGATTAACTCTGATCAGTTATTTGGAATCTTTGATTCTCCTAAGATTTTGACAGAGGAATTCCTGAGTCTTGACAAGTATATCGCGACGAAGAGAATGTATTTTGACAATGATGTACTTATTCAAACTATGAGGTTTCAGAACTATTTTGCCTGCTTGAGAAGATTGCTTGTGGTATTTGAGGAACCATTTGTCAATCAACATCTGTCGCTTGATAGAAAAGAGGTGGCTTCGGTAGAAAGATTGCTCACAGTGGAGTTAGGGATGATGCTTCAGAATGAACTGACAGATCAGATTGATAAGGTTGTAAATACGATGAAAAATAGTTTCAAAAATCTGACTTTTGATCATCGTGACGAAATAGAATACACCTATGAGTTCTTTAATAATCCAGATGGACCTATCATGAGCGATTTGTGTCATACAAAACTTTTCGAGAAAAGAGAAGAGATTATGAGTGTTGTGACAAATGCTGCAGCTTTGGGGATGGCTGCTATCATGGAGTCTGATAATCAACAAAAGAAATAAGCCTATGTCGCAGTTTGCTTGGGAAGGCATATTCGGTATTCTTAATGTATTGGTACCTGGGATTATTATGGCGCTTTTCGCTGCTTACTATCAGAACAGACGTAAGCGGGAAGTCAAGGTTGAGGGAAAGATTGCTATTGACCGTATTGACGGGTATGAACGGATTCTTAGCATATATTATGATGCTCAAGAATTGCAGGAGGTTACAACGGAGGAAGAGAAAAGGGCTGAGGATATTTTCAGGTATTTGGATGTAGTGACCAATTATTGTCAATATCCTAGGGCATTGAATAATGAAGAAGACTTTGAAGGTTTTTATGAACAACTGACGACTTTGCAGCGGGAGTATCAGATATACCTTGACGATAAAGTATCGAGACAGTTGAACAGGTCATTGGCCGTATATACTCACATCAAGAAATGGATGGATGCATTCTGTGACATAGAACATACTATTGTTCTCGGAATCCCAAAGCAGAAAGCCAAGGAACATATAGACTGGATGTATAAGTTAATGGGAATGGTGCTGTTTAGTCATTGTACCAGGGCCTATGCTGAACTCGACAAGGAAATCTGCAAACAGTTGAAGCACTTTAGCCTGACATACAGAAGACATCGAATCCGCAGACTATTTAGGAAGATTGGGGATTATATACTATATCGCCTCGAGAAGTATTCCCAAATGGATAATCTATTTGGAGACATTTGTCATATGTTATTGATTCTGTCTTTTGACAAGGATTACAGGCATCTGATGAAAGTAATAGCGAGACTTCCAGAGATCATGCGCTACGTACATTTCTCTGACCGATATTCTCCCCGCGAGTATTTCGAACTGAAGAAAGTCCCCATGGATGATATCCAACTATTCGGCCAGGTTTTCATGGCACAGATGCATCAGTCGTAGAATTGAACGGTATTATTTGTATAAGGTGATATAGGTATGACGCAGGAAGAAAAGTGGCAGATACGATATGATGGGTTGAAAGGCTTCATAGAGGAGAATCATAGGAATCCATCTAAACATCGGATTGAAGAGCATGACATGCTGAATTGGTTAAAGGCTAATCGTAAAGCGATGAATGCTGGGAAAATGAAGGTGGAGAGGGTGGAGCCATTTAGCAAGCTGTTGGAGTTGATAGAACAATTCAAACGTAAGAATCAATATCAGTAAGGATTCTTTCTTCGAAGAAAGAACGAAAGAAGGTTTTTTGCGTTAAATGGGGTTAGAAATGTTAAAGAAGTAATCAAGGAACATTTTTGTTCCAAAAATATTTGGCGGTTTGGAACAAAAACGTTACCTTTGCGGCGTCATTAACGTCATAAATATATACATTATGAAGTTCAGTGAATTCTACAAGCTACTCGAGGAACATGGGTGGCGGAAAGATGGAGGTAGCAGGCACGAGCATTATGTGCATCCTGACTACGATTACTTCATCCCGGTGGGCAGACACCCTTCGAAGGAAGTACCAAAAGGAACCCTCAATAAGATGCTGAAGGATGCCGGAATTAAGAAACAATGAAAGGACATGGTCCAACACCATCCCTTTAAACTGTCAGGGGTGGTTTTTAAAATAAGGTTAAGAAACTCAATACTAATTCATCAATAAAGTAACATTTGTTTTTAATAGCTAAAGAAGTTTATTCACATTACTAATTTTTATTATGGCAAAAATGTTAGTCGGTGTTATAGAAAAGGCAAGTGACGGAGGTTACGGCATCTATGCACTTGAAGACGTGATTCCCGTAACAGGTTATGGGCTCACAGAAGAAGAAGCAAAGAAGGACTTTGTGGAACAAATAAAGGAACAGGCCGACTATTACAAAAACAAAAAGGGCGTTTATCCCGAATGGTACACAGAGGACCTGGAAGTGGAGTTCAAGTATGACATGTCAGCCTTCTTTAAGAGTTTCCCATTCATCAATGCTTCGGAGTTGGCAAAGTGTCTGGGCATTAACCCGTCTCTTATGAGAAAGTATAAGAGCGGACTTGCAAAGGCGAGTAACAAACAGAAGGACATGATTCAAGAAAAGTTCAGCGGATTAGTGGAAAAACTTGAATTAGTGAAATTCTAAACTGTTATGGCAGAAAAGTCAATGAGCCGCATGCAAATAGCTTGCGGCTCATTTGCTTTATGGTAAGTATGTTACGATGCGTAGTCGTTGATGATTATGTCTTTCTGACTGTCTTTTAATATTTTCCCTATTTTGATTTGGATATTTGTTTTTTTATTGTTATATTTGCCATCGGAATAGGATTTCAATATCCGTTGTTGTATTTCTAAGAGAAAAGGTAAATGAATTTGTGAATTAATAATAATTGTATATTCTATGTTTAAATTAGTTCAACTTCCTTATGCAATGGAGGCGCTGGAGCCTGTGATCAGCGCTCAGACTCTGTCGTTTCATCATGGTAAGCATCTACAGGCTTATGTGGATAATCTGAATAAGCTGCTTCCGGGCAGTGAGTATGAGGGTATGACGCTGGAGGAGATCGTAAGAATGGCTCCAGCAGGGCCTGTGTTTAATAATGCAGGGCAGATACTGAATCATGAGTTGTATTTCACGCAGTTTAAGCCTGCCAGTGAGGAGACACAAGGGCCTGAGGGAGCGCTCGCTGCTCAGATTGTGAAGCAGTGGGGGAGTGTCGAGGCTTTTAAGGCTGAGTTTGAGGCCAAGGGTGTTGGACTGTTTGGCTCTGGCTGGGTGTGGTTGTCGGCTGATGCTGATGGCAACTTGGTTATTACGCAGGAGCCGGGGGCATCTAATCCTGTGGTGAAGGGGTTGAAGCCGTTACTGACCTTTGATGTCTGGGAGCATGCGTATTATCTGGATTACCAGAATCGTCGCGCTGCTCATCTCTCTGCGCTTTGGCAGATTGTCGATTGGAAGGTCATCGCATCTCGCTACGAGGGTAAGTAGTGGTATGAATAGTTGCGATAATATCGCAATATATTCGGCAATGAGAAACACTTAGGGAACCATTGGGCACACGAGGAAAAAGATAATGGAACCGTTAGAAAAACTAAAAATTCTTGGAAGTTTCGAAGCGTTGATGATTTCCTTGATGCTATTAATGTTATTACTCGTGAACTTCATCAAGTGACGACATCTGTCAATGACTTGGTGGAGGTGGTTCGTATCAATTTTTGTCAGATTACTCCACAGGAGGCTAGGGAACTATTGGAGTTATCAGAACCGATCGATAAAAAAATGCAATTGCTGCACAAGAAATTGCTGAAGTCTCCTCTGTATGTTGGTATGGAAACTGTGGTAAAGCTTTATGAAGATGCGATGGATGATTTTCATGAGTTATGCCATGACCTCCAATCTTTCCGTATTAATCTTGAGGAGAACGAGGAGTTCCAGAATCTTCTGAAAAAACTTAATGAGTCGCTGAGTCGATGAATTTTTATACTTCATCTACTTTCCGTAAGTGTCTCGAAAGGAGGGCTATTCCTCGGTTTCTGCTGACATTTGTAAGGCTCTTCATGATATGCCAGATAATATCCTTCGGGGTACTAATGAGCGTATTATACAGGCTTCGAATTTTCGAATAGTTAAACTTCGTGTGCCTAATTCAGGGCAGCGGTTGTCAAAGGCTGATGGATTCCGCTTAATCTATATTGTATCTATGGTTAGCGATGATCTGGCATTGTTGCGGGTTTATCCCAAGCGCGGTGCTAAGGGCATGGTTAACATTTCTGATGCAGAGTATATGAGGCTTATTAAAGAGGTCATGACGGAAAGCAATGACTGCATATTGCATCAGGTGGATATTACCAACATGATGGAAGAAATCTCAACGGATGGTTCGTTGACAAGCATTCGTTGAAATCCCCGTTATAACTCAAATGAGCGAAGCAGGACTTGAACAAAAGTATATCAAAGAAACATTAGATACGAACTGGGTGGTGCCCCTGGGACCAAACGTTAATGCTTTCGAGCAGGAGCTCGAGCGCTTTGTTTGCTCCCAAAATGTAAAAAAGAAAGAATGTAATAATGTAAAAATTGAGAAGCAAGAGGTGAGAGGTAAGAAGTCACTTCTGGGGCCAGGCCCCAAAGTTAAGTTTTATAGTAAATGAGTCGCATGCAAATTGCTTGCGGCTCGTTTGCTTTATGAAATTTTCTAATAATGTGAAAATTTGAGTGGAATTTGAGGCTATTTGAGAAATAATAACTATATTTGCACCCGAGAAGAAAATTGAAATCCTATGTTTGAATTAGTTAAACTATCTTATGAGATGGAGGCGCTGGAGCCTGTGATCAGCGCTCAGACTCTGTCGTTTCATCATGGTAAGCATTTGCAGGCGTATGTGGATAATCTGAATAAGTTGCTTCCAGGCAGTGAGTATGAGGGTATGACGCTGGAGGAGATCGTGAGAAAGGCTCCTGCTGGGCCTGTGTTTAACAATGCTGGGCAGATACTGAATCATGAGTTGTATTTCACGCAGTTTAAGCCTGCCAGTGAGGCAGCGAAGGAACCTGAGGGTGCACTTGCTGCTCAGATAGTGAAGCAGTGGGGGAGTGTAGAGGCTTTTAAGGCTGAGTTTGAGGCCAAGGGTGTTGGACTGTTTGGATCTGGTTGGGTGTGGTTGTCGGCTGATGCTGATGGCAACTTGGTTATTACGCAGGAGCAGGGGGCATCTAATCCTGTGGTGAAGGGCCTGAGGCCGTTACTGACTTTTGATGTATGGGAGCATGCGTATTATCTAGATTACCAGAATCGTCGTGCTGCTCATCTCTCTGCGCTTTGGCAGATTGTTGATTGGAAGGTCATCGCTGAGCGGAAAAATGTAAGAATGTAAAAATTGGAGATATGGAAAAGATTATATTGGATAATAAGACTATTTTGGTGACAGGGGCTGCTGGATTTATTGGTTCTAATCTGGTGAAGAGACTGATGAATGATCTTGAGGGGGCTACGATCATTGGTATTGACAATATGAATGATTATTATGATGTGCGCCTGAAGGAGTATAGGCTCCAGGGATTAGAGGTGAGTGGTGAGAGGTTAGGGGTGAGTTGGAAGTTTATCAAGGGGGATATTGCGGATAAGAAGACGATTGATGGGATCTTTGAGACGTATCAGCCTCAGGTGGTGGTGAACCTGGCTGCTCAGGCAGGGGTGCGCTATAGCATCACTAATCCTGATGCCTATATCATGAGTAACATGATAGGGTTCTATAACATCCTGGAGGCTTGCAGGCATCATCCTGTGGAGCATCTGGTGTATGCGTCGTCATCAAGTGTGTATGGGGGGAATAAGAAGGTGCCGTTCTCGACGGATGATAGGGTGGATAATCCTGTGAGTCTGTATGCGGCTACTAAGAAGAGCAATGAGCTGTTTGCGCACTGTTATTCTAAACTGTATGATATTCCAACAACTGGTCTGAGATTCTTTACGGTATATGGGCCTGCTGGTAGGCCTGATATGGCGTACTTTGGTTTCACCAACAAACTGCTGAAGGGTGAGACTATCCAGATATTCAATTATGGCAACTGTCGTCGTGACTTTACGTATGTCGATGATATCGTGGAGGGGGTGTTCCGGGTGATGCAGGGAGCTCCTGAGCGTAAGAAGGGGGAGGATGGACTGCCTATTCCGCCATACGCTGTGTATAATATCGGTGGTGGTCAGCCTGAGAGTCTGCTTGACTTTGTGCAGATTCTGCAGGAGGAACTGGTGAGGGCAGGGGTGCTGCCTGCTGACTTTGACTTTGAGGCGCACAAGGAGCTTGTGCCGATGCAGCCTGGGGATGTTCCTACGACTTATGCGGATGCAGGGGCGTTGGAGCGGGATTTTGGGTTTGTGCCCAAAATTACCCTCAGAGAGGGACTCCGCAAGTTTGCGGAGTGGTATAAGACTTTTCGTAAATAAACGTTATTCATTTTCTTTCTGTCGCCAGAAAGAAAACCGAATCAAAAGAAAGAGCGCGAAAACGTCCTGAGCTCAGAGGCCGTATGTCTGATTTTCCAAATCACTCAATGAACTCGCTTCGCTCAAACAGCATTTCGTATTTCGTTCCTCTGATTGTTTATACCAATCAGAGACTCAATATTGATTCAGAAAATCCTACATACTCTAAAGACCTCTTCGTGCGGAATGTTTTCGAGAATTTATTCGAGGAAACATGAAGCACCGTGCGGTAACGAGCTCTGCTCGCTTCGCTTGTCGAAGAACCCTCTTAGCCAAGAGGGCTTCAGACCACTCTCCAAACCTCATAATTCTTACTTTGAGTAATTCTCTAACTCAGTCACGACTCGGAAAAGTCTAAACGAGCTTTACTTTTCTCTCACTGTTCCTTCGTTTCTTTGGCGCAAAGAAAGAAGCAAAGAAACATCCACCTCCTCCAAGGCCTCCCCCTATATGGGGAGGATGCAACCGCTCCTCCTGTCGCTCTTACATTAATGTAAGCTCGGACCATCAAAGGTCCGGCTTGATATTTTATCATCCCTGCTTAGGCCGTCCCTTGGTAAGGGACTCTAACCTCGACCCATCCGCTCGGCTTTGCCGCTTATTCGAGCGTAGCGAGTCTTAAGAAAGGGTCGGGATGTTTTTTATTTGTCGAGGGCCTCGTAGATGGAGTGGTTGCTCTTGAACTCGGGGACGATGGACTTCATCTTGGCAACGGTGGCCATGTTGTCGAAGTGATGGGCGGTCTGGATGAGGTCATCGATGTCGCGACATACTTCCTGGTAATCGTACTGACGGACCTCGGCGATGCGGATCTTATCGTGGAAGGAGGGCTTGGTGCCTTCGAGTTCGTTGAGGACTTCTTCGTAGAGTTTTTCACCATCACGGAGACCGGTAATCTTGATCTCTACATTCTTGGCGCCTGAGAGGGCTATCATTCGTTTGGCCAGGTCGATAATCTTGACGGGTTTACCCATGTCGAAGACGAAGATCTCGCCACCATTGCCCTTGGTGCCTGCCTCGAGGACGAGTTTACAGGCCTCGGGGATGAGCATGAAGTAACGGACAATACGCTCATCGGTGACGGTGACAGGACCTCCATTCTTAATCTGTTCGCGGAAGAGGGGGATGACTGAGCCATTGGAGCCCAGGACATTACCAAAGCGGGTGGTGACGAACTGACACTTCTGCTGGGTGTGGTTGAGACTCTGCACGTAGATCTCGCAGATGCGCTTGGAACAGCCCATCACGTTGGTTGGATTGACCGCCTTGTCGGTAGAGATCATGACAAACTTCTTGACACCGTATTTAACGGCGAGGTCGGCAATGACTTTGGTTCCGACGATATTGTTGAGCACTGCCTCGGAGGGATTGTCTTCCATCATCGGCACGTGTTTATAGGCTGCTGCATGGAACACGTAGTCGGGCTTGAACTCGCTGAAAATCTTTTCCATCCTGTCTGCACGACAGATGCTGGTGACGACTGTCTCTGCAGGGATGTCGGGATAGTCGCGCTTCATCATGAGTCGGATATCGTGCTCAGGGGTTTCTGCCTGGTCGATGAGCATCATGGCTGCCGGCTTATAGACTGCTATCTGGCGTACCATCTCGGAACCTATGCTACCTGCTGCACCTGTGATGAGAACGCGTCTTCCTCTCAGCATCTTGCCGACTGAATCCATATCGACCTTGATCTCTGAACGTGGCAGCAGGTCTTCTACCTGTACCTCTTGCATCTGTAAGCCTGCGAAATCTTCATCGGTGAGTTCACCATCCTTGACACTGGCCTCTTTGGCAAATTGTGCGGTAAAGATTTTAACTCCTGACTTGATGAGGAGATCCTGGAATTCGGGACTCTCTCTGAACTTCATTAATCGGGTAGGAGAGACCAGTACTGCCTGGATATGCTCTTTGGCAATGATGGATGCGATATCGTCGCCGATATAATAGATCTTCTCACCGAGGAGCGTCATGTGCTTGGCACGCTTGTTGTTGGAGATAAAGCCACACAACTGGAACTTGGCTGGTCGCTGACTGCGGATGTTCTTGGCCAAGCCTACGCCACTGGTCATCGCGCCATAAATCAGTACGCGCATGGCATTGTCATTGATCCTGACTCCATCATGAATATTCTTTACAAGAACGCGAACGCCCCACATCAGGAGGGTGGCGATGAAGAAGGTGATGACGGTCTGGGTCTGATTGAGACCTGTCAGTGCGCTGACCTGATAGTATTCGAGTATCAGGGACAGGACGACTGCAATGGTCATGGAGAGCAGATTGGCATAGGCCACCTTCTGCAGATCGACAAAGGAGGAGAAACGTACAATTCCCAGATAGGTACGGAATACCCGCGCTCCAATCCAACTGACAGCCACGTATAATAAGCATGTATATAGAACCTCGAAACGATGGTCGAACATGAAGGATGAGCGATGGAAGACCCAATAGGTGAAGAGGCCTGAGAAGAGCACTATGGCACTGTCGAGCAGTATCAAGCACCAATAGGGCAATGTTTGTTTGCTAAAGTACCAGTATAATAGTTTTGAAAATATTTTCATGATCCATCACTTTTAGGATGCAAAGGTACGAATTCTATTTGATATTTGCAAATTTAATTGCAAATATCAATTAGAATAATGTAAAAATTTAAAAATGTAACAATGTAAAAATTGAAAATGACGATTGAAAATTTGAAAATGTAACAATGTAAAAATTGTAAAAAAGAGCATCCGATGAATTCGGATGCTCTTTTTTTATAGGGAGTATCGCTTACGCTTACTCTGACCAATTTTGACGAAGATTAGCAACTTCGTCGAGATTGAATCTTCGCTCGGCAATGATTAAGCAAGCTTATCATTGCTCTCACTCAGTCCAATCTTCCTGAGACTTGCGGATGTAGGTCTTGTAGCGGAGCTGAGCCATCTTCTGGGCCTCGGCGAAGAGCTCTTCGGCCTCGTTGGGATATGCCTTCTTGACAGAGAGGTAACGAACCTCACCGAGCAGGAAGTCGTGGAAGTTAGCCCAGTTAGGCTCCTTAGAGTCGAGGCTGAACGGATTCTTGCCTTCCTCTGCC
>OMXO01000014.1 GCA_900315035.1 uncultured Prevotella sp. | reverse complement strand
AACGATGTCAGGAAGACTGTCAACTTGTTCAGTAAAACGACTGTCAACCACATCAGGAAATAAGCAAAAAACTGTCAACCAAAATTAGGAAAAGACACTGTATGCGCGGCAGCGCGGCAACGCGGCACGCGGCATTTGGTTATTTCATGTGTAGAAGGTGTGGCGTATATCTATATCTTAAATTATTATATATTATAATATATAATAATTATATATAATATATAAGATCTCCTTGCCGCGAATTGCATTTTGCTAATGCCGCGAAGCCGCGTGCCGCGGTGCCACGCATTGGCTGACGTCGAATTTAACATTTGAAATAAATCAGAAACAAATTCAGAAAAAGCTTGGAGGATTCATGAATTTTTTGTACCTTTGCACTGTCGACAAGAGATACCGAGGCGGTGGCCATTAAGGAGAAAAATTGCGAGGATTAAATCTAGAAATTACGCGCATTAACAGTAGCAAGTTTTTCGATTAATAGGCGCTGAGGAGGTGCTCGGCAAGAACCCTGGTGTGAAGAAGTTCGTGATGCGTCCCGACCTCTACATCCCTATCCAGGAGAAGAAAGTGTTCGCAGAGGCCTCTACCCATTCTGGTGGTGGAGGTTCCCAGAGCAGCGGGGATGACAGCGGCGGTAAGCCTAACCAGGGAGGTTCGGAAGAGCCGTAAGCGAGGGGACAGCCGAATCACTCGAGACTGTCCCCTTGATCGCATTAATAGGCCTGCTCATGGACACCCTTGACGGCACGACCAGAGGGTTCGTTCATCCCCTTAAAGGCGGCATCCCACTCGAGGGCGATGGCGGTGGAACAAGCCACGCTGGCCTCGCTGGGAACGCTGAGGGCTGCTGAGTCGGAAGGGAAATGCTCGGCAAAGATGCTGCGATAATAATACTCCTCCTTGTTCTTGGGCGGATTGATGGGGAAACGCTCTGCAGCATGGGCCATCTGCTCGTCGGAAACGGCCTCGGAGGTGATCTGCTTCAGGGTGTCGATCCAACTGTAGCCCACCCCATCGCTGAACTGCTCTTTCTGGCGCCAGGCGACGGCTTCGGGCAGCATATCGGCAAAGGCTTCGCGCACAATCTTCTTCTCGACGGTCGAGCCAGGACACATCTTGGCAGCAGGATTGGTGCGCATGGCCACATCGAGGAACTCCTTGTCGAGGAAAGGCACACGGCCCTCTACGCCCCAGGCCGAGAGGCTCTTGTTGGCACGCAGACAGTCGTAGAGATAGAGTTTGCTGAGTTTGCGCACAGTCTCTTCGTGGAAGGCCTTCGCATCGGGCGCCTTATGGAAATAGAGATAGCCGCCAAAGATCTCGTCGGCACCCTCGCCCGAGAGCACCATCTTGATGCCCATCGACTTGATGACGCGCGCCAGCAGATACATGGGTGTGGAGGCACGGACGGTGGTGACATCGTAGGTCTCGATGAAGTAGATGACATCGCGGATGGCGTCGAGACCTTCCTGAATGGTATAGTTGATTTCGTGGTGAACGGTTCCGATATGATCGGCCACCAATCGGGCCTTTGCCAGATCGGGAGCGCCCTTCAGTCCGACGGCAAACGAGTGGAGGCGCGGCCAATAGGCCTTGGTGCGCGAGCCGTCTTCGATACGCATCTCGGAGTATTTCTCGGCTATGGCAGAGATGACTGAGGAGTCGAGACCACCTGAGAGCAGCACACCATAAGGCACATCGGACATCAGCTGGCGACGGACGGCATCCTCGAGGGCATCATGGATGGTATCGACTGAGGCGGGATTATCCTGCACGGCAGCATAGGTAAACCAGTCGCGCTTGTAATAGCGCTTCATGCCTGGATCACCACTCCAATAATAATGGCCAGGCAGAAACGGCTCATAACGCTCGCACTGACCTTCGAGGGCCTTCAGTTCGGAGGCGACATACACCTTGCCGTCGGCATCGTAGCCAATGTATAGAGGAATGACGCCAATGGGGTCGCGGGCTATCAGAAACTCATCGCGCTCCTCGTCGTAGAGCACGAAGGCGAAGATGCCTGAGAGGTCTTCGAGGAAGTGGATGCCCTTCTCACGATAGAGGGCGAGAATGACCTCGCAGTCGGAGCCTGTCTGGAACTCATACTGACCAGCATAGCGGCGACGGATCTCCTGATGGTTATAGATCTCGCCATTGACTGCCAGCACCTGCTTGCGGTCGGGCGAGAACAGGGGCTGTCCGCCACTCTCGGGATCGACGATGCTCAGTCGCTCATGGGCGAGGATAGCACTTCCACCGCAATAGATGCCGCTCCAGTCGGGGCCGCGATGACGGATCTTCTGACTCATCTTCAAGGCTTGGTCGCGCAGTTGTTGCGTCTGCTCTCTTACATTCAGTATTGCTACGATTCCACACATAATCTATCCTTTCTTTTTTATAACTGTAATTTCAAAACTTGTTCTACATAGTTCACGAACGCCTGATTCACCTGGCGCACGCCTCCGGGCGTGGGGTAACGGCCTGTGAAGTACCAGTCGCCAGGATGCTGAGGACAGGCCTCGTGGAGCCCCTCGATGCTCTGATAGACCAACCGGATGGGAGCCTGCATGCCCTCGGGGCGTAACATCTCGACAATCTTGTGATTGATCTCTTCGACGCTGAACGGTGCATAGATGGCGCGCACGTGATTCTCGGAGGTGAGAGGTGAGGGGTGAGAGGTGAGTGACTTTTTGCATGCCCTGTAGGTATCGGCTATCAGCTGCTGCATGCCGCGCTCTCTGATCAGGGCTATGGCTGCGCGGAAGGCACACAGTTCCTCAAGTCGCGACATGTCGATGCCATAGTAGTCGGGATAACGTATCTGAGGCGAACTCGACACCATCACGATCTTACGGGGATGGAGACGGTCGAGGATCTTGAAGATGCTCTCACGGAGGGTGGTGCCACGAACGATCGAGTCGTCGATGATGACCAGATTGTCCTCGAAAGGTCGCAGCGATCCATAGCTGACATCATAGACATGAGCCGCCAGATCGTTGCGCTCGGAATTGTCGGCTATGAAGGTACGCAGCTTGATATCCTTCCAGACCACCTTCTCAGTCCTGACCTCACCATGCAGTTTGCGGAAGCCGTCAGTCATGCCGTAGAAGGCCACTTCGGCCGTGTTGGGGATATACGAGAAGACGGTGTTAGCCACATCGTCGTCGATAGCCTTCAGGATGGCGGGAGTGAGTTGTTCGCCCAGTCGTTTGCGCTCCTGATAGATATCGCGGTCGGACCCTCGGCTGAAGTAGATGCGCTCGAAACTACAGGCACTCAGCTGCTGGGCAGGCATGATCTGCTGCAGACGGCTCTCACCGTTTCTGTGGACAATGAGCGACTCGCCAGGCTGCAGTTCGCAGATATCCTCGGCCTGCAGATCAAACGTGGTCTGCAAGACGGGGCGCTCGCTGGCGAGGGCGATCATCTCGTCGTCGCGATAATAGAAGGCCGGACGGATGCCCCAGGGATCGCGCACGGCAAACATCTCGCCAGAGCCCGTCAGTCCGCACATCACATAGCCGCCATCATAGTGGCGCATCGTGGTCTGCAGCACGTTGGCCATCTCTACATGGCTGTCGATATAGTCGGTGATGGCTGTGCCCTCGAGCCCGCGCGCCTTGGCCTCGACAAAAAGCCGTTCGACCTCGCGATCGAGACGGTGGCCCATCAGTTCGAGCGTGATATACGAATCGCCATAGATACGAGGCGACTGTCCCTGAGCCGTCAGATAGGCAAAGACCTCGTCGATATTGGTCATATTGAAGTTGCCGCACAGACAGAGGTTCTTGGCGCGCCAGTTGTTACGACGCAGGAACGGGTGAACAAAGGTCAGTCCGCTCTTGCCCGTCGTCGAGTAGCGCAGATGGCCCATCAGCAGTTCGCCTGCCATCTCTGGCGACACACGACTGAAGATCTCAGTGATGGCATCCTTGCCCTCGGCCTTCTCGCGGAACATATACTCAGTGCCAGGCTCGTTGGTCAGACTGACGGTGGCGATGCCCGCACCCTCCTGACCGCGATTGTGCTGTTTCTCCATCATGAGATAGAGTTTATTGAGGCCATAGCGCCAGGTGCCGTATTTGCTTTCGTAATACGACAAGGGCTTCAAGAGGCGAATCATCGCCACGCCACACTCATGCTTCAACTCTTCCATCGATACATGCTTTGATAAAGTCCATAAACAGCGGATGCGGATGAAGCACCGTTGACGAATACTCTGGGTGGAACTGGGTGCCGATATACCACTTCTTATCGGGTATCTCGACAATCTCTACGAGGTTGGCGGCAGGATTGAAGCCCACACACTTCATGCCGTGATCTTCAAACGCCTGCTGATAGGCATTATTGAACTCGTAACGATGGCGATGGCGCTCGCTGACCTGCGCCACCTCGCCATAAGCCTGCCAGCAACGGCTGCCCTTAACCAGTTCGCACTCATAGGCGCCCAGTCGCATCGTGCCGCCCATCTCTGTGACAGTCTTCTGCTCCTCCATCATATCGATGACGTTATGGGGTGTCTGGGCGTCCATCTCACTGCTGTTGGCATCCTGATAGCCCAGCACGTGGCGGGCGAACTCGATGACCATCATCTGCATGCCCAGACAGATGCCGAAGGTAGGGATATCGTGGGTGCGGGTATATTCGGCCGCGATGATCTTTCCCTCAATACCGCGCTGGCCGAAGCCCGGACAGATGACGACACCCGCCATCCCGTCGAGCTGGGCTGCCACATCGTGTTCAGTCACTTTCTCACTGTTGACAAAGTGCAACCGTATCTTCACATCGTTATAGATGCCTGCGAGGTTCAGACTCTCGCGGATACTCTTATAGGCATCCTGCAAGTCGTATTTGCCCACGAGCGCCACATGGACCTCACGGTTGGCTTTGCGCTGCTTGTCGAGGAAGTCGTGCCAGGCAGTCATGGAGGGCGTCTCGCCAACAGGAATACCTATCTTGCGGAGGATGGCTGCATCGAGCCCCTGGCGCTGCATGCTCACAGGCACCTCGTAGATGGAGGGCATATCTTCGCTCTGCACCACGCACTCGAGATCGACATTACAAAACGACGCCACCTTCATGCGCAAGGCATTGTCGAGGTGGCGCTCAGTACGCAAAACGAGGATATCGGGCTGTATGCCCATCCCCTGCAGTTCTTTCACGGAGTGCTGGGTAGGCTTGGTCTTCAACTCTTCTGCAGCCTTCAGGTAAGGCACGTAGGTAAGATGCACGCAGACCGCATCGCGCCCCAGTTGCCAGCGCAACTGTCGGATGGCCTCCATAAACGGTGCACTCTCGATGTCGCCAATGGTGCCGCCCACTTCAGTGATGACAAAGTCGAACTGCTCGCCCTCTACGTCCTGGCGCAGCATGCGCCGCTTGATCTCGTCAGTGATATGAGGCACCACCTGAATCGTCTTGCCCAGATAGTCGCCATGACGCTCACGATCGATGACCGTCTTGTAGATACGTCCTGTGGTAATCGAGTTGTTACGGGTGGTATGAATGCCCGTAAACCGTTCGTAATGTCCCAGATCGAGATCGGTCTCGAAACCATCCTCCGTCACGTAGCACTCACCATGCTCATAGGGATTGAGTGTGCCTGGATCGATGTTGATATAGGGGTCGAACTTCTGGATAGTGACCTGATAGCCGCGTGCCTGCAGCAACTTGCCGATGCTGGCGGAGATGATACCCTTACCAAGTGAGGAAACCACACCACCAGTGACGAAAATATACTTTGTATCCATATCTTGTTTTTGAAGTTTACTTGTTCTCTTTTTACCTTGTTGTATCTTTTCGGCTGCAAAATTAACGCATTTTTATAGCAAAAGAGCCATTTTACTTTCGTTATGATTGTTAAAAACTTGTGCAACTATCATTTTGTAAACAAACGAATAAAATTTAGTTTCACTTTGCTATCATTTTGTTTTCAAAGCCTACCAAACTGTTACAAATTGTCATTTTGTTGAAAAAAAGAAGCCCCTCTTCTCAATCAGCAAAGAAGAGGGGCGGAAAAACCTGAATAGACTATGGTTGCAGCGTGAAACCAAAGACCAGGTAAGCCTTCTGTGAACAGGGGTTGGCAATGACCTGTCCGAAGATGGGTATCGAGAACGAATCAGTCACTTTGATATCCTTCGTGGCCTTCAACGCGAGGTTGGTGACGGCAAAGCCATTGGCACCATAGAAGTCGGTGGCGTAAGGAACGACAGCAGCCGTAGCATTCCAATCGACGGTAGCCAGTTTAAAGGGGACATTAGCCTCGACATAACTGCTATAGGCGCGCTTGCCACTCTTGTTGTGTCCGTCGTTGCCAGCAAAGTTGGTAAACCACTGCAAGCTCAGCACGCCAAAGTCGTAGCCGACGAAAGCTTCGAACACGTGGTTGGTGCTGTGGGCATCGTACTTGAAATAGCGGTTGTCGGGGTCGTCAAGACCTACACTGAACCAGTAGTCGGTGATACCGATGTTGAAACCGCCAGTGGTATAGGCGACCGTCAGGTCGAACTCCTTCGTATCGTCGGGATTAGTCAGTCCGTAACTGCCCCAGGCCGTCAGACTCAGGCCCTTATAGCCCACACCGAGCGTTGGCTGAATGGCAGTGCTACCTGCATCGAGGCCACGCCAGATATAACTGCTCACGATATCACCCTTCAGGGTCGTCTCTACTTTATCCTGCGCATGGGCGGTCGCCACTGCGACCAGGCTCCATGCCAATAAAACAATCTTCTTCATAGTTCCTAATTTTTACATTTTTACATTTTTAAATTTTTACATTATTAATTATAGCAACTTTCTCCATGTTCATAAATATCCAGACCTTCTTCTTCGATACGGGCATCGACACGCAGACCATGAAGTTTCTTGATGCCATAGAACAGGGCGAATCCGCAGGCTGCTGCCCAGAGGTCGATCACGAGGATACCAAACAACTCTGCACAGAAGAAGCCCCAGCCGAAGCCGTAGAAGGCACCATTTGTGGTTGAAAGCAAGCCCGTCATCAGTGTACCTAAGATACCGCACACACCATGTACAGAAGAAGCACCTACGGGGTCGTCGATATGCAACACGTGGTCGATAAACTCGATAGCATAAACCAGAACGATGCCACACACAAGTCCGATGACGACTGCTCCTGCTGGCGATACAAGGTCACATCCTGCTGTGATACCCACCAGACCAGCCAATACACCGTTCAGTGTCAGTGAGAGTGAGGGTTTGCCGTATTTCAGCCATGTGATGAACATCGTGGCTACACCACCTGCTGCAGCAGCAAGGTTAGTGGTGAGGAAGACGTGAGAGATCGCCACACGGTTCACCTCGCCCGAGGCAGCCAACTGAGAGCCTGGGTTGAAGCCGAACCAGCCAAGCCAGAGGATGAACACACCCAGTGCAGCCATCGTCAGGTTATGACCAGGAATAGCACGACTCTTGCCCTCCTTCGAATATTTGCCGATACGGGGACCAAGTGCCATCGCACCAATCAGGGCCAGCACACCACCCACGCTATGCACGATGGCAGAGCCTGCAAAATCGTGGAACACATCGCCGAAGGTGCTCATCATAAAGCCATCGGCTGCATCGCTGCAAAGCCAGCCGCCACCCCATGTCCAGTGACCCTCAATAGGATAAATCAGCAGAGAGATGACTGCACTATAGACCAGATACATCGAGAACTTAGTGCGCTCGGCCATTGCACCACTGACGATGGTGGCAGAAGTGGCACAGAAGACGGTCTCGAAAATCAAGAAACCCTCTACGGGCAGATCGCCCTTATAGAAACTCAGGTCGCCCCAGTTGGGCATACCAATAAATCCTGCGCCCTCGCTGCCGAACATAAATCCGAAGCCGAGGAAGAAGAACAACAGTGAGCCGAACATGAAATCGACGAAGTTCTTCATCAGGATGTTGGCTGTGTTCTTACCGCGCGTAAAACCGGCCTCACACAGCGCAAAGCCCGGCTGCATCCAGAAAACCAACATGGCTGCCAATAGCATCCATACAGTATCGAGTGATAATCCAATCTCGTTCATAATTCTTACCCTTTTTACATTTTCTAATTTCTACATTTTTCACATTACTTCTTGTCGCGAAGTACAGTATCGCCGTGTTCGCCCGTACGGATACTCCAGGTGTCGATCATGTCGCTCACGAAGATACGACCATCACCTACCTCGCCCGTGTGGGCTACCTTGAGAATCACATCGACCGTAGGTTTTACCAGCGGGTCGCGACAAACGATGGTCAGTGCCACACGCTCTATCACATCAGTGGAGTACTGCACACCACGATATATTCTCTCTTCGCGGCTCTGGCCGATGCCGTGAACGTTGTGGTACTCAAACCAGTCAATGTCCGACTGCAGCAGTGCTTCTTTTACATCCTCGAACTTGGTCTTGCGGATGATTGCTTCAATCCTTTTCATAACGTTTCTTTTTACCTTATTAATAATTAATCTATTGCTACAAGTTCTACTCGCTATTGCAACTTGTTTTCGACGACAAAGGTATGACATTTTGATGGATATTCTCTCAGTTTTGTTTTAATTTGATTGTTAAAACTTTAAGAAACTGACAATTTGTAAAGCAAACAACCAGTTTTCGTTTCTTTTTGCTCCATTTTAAAGCGATTTGCTCCTCATTTCGTTACAAATCGTCAATTTTCCTAATTATGTGCACGTACACACAATGATTGACATCAATCAACCAAAGCCAGAACTTTCGACCAGACTCTGATTTTTTGTGGAAATGACAATTTGTAAAGAATGGAGAAGAGAAAAGATGCGACAGATTTCAAAACGACTGAAAAAAGCATAAAAATCGAGCAAAATGTCAGAATAGAGTATTTTTTTAGAAATTAAAGTTAGTAAACATTTTGATATTATTTCAATTTGTATTAATTTTGCATCCGAAATCAGACAGATTGACACAAAAAAGTAAGGATAATATGACAAAATGCAAACTAAACAGCCAAGGACTCTACCAGAGTGATTATGAACACGATGCGTGCGGTGTGGGTATGGTCGTCAATATCCACGGCGGAAAGAGCCACGAGTTGGTCGACAATGCCCTTAAGGTGCTCGAAAACATGGAGCATCGAGGTGCTGAGACGCGCGACAAGACGGGCGACGGTGCAGGCATCATGGTGCAGATTCCCCATGAGTTTATTCTTCTTCAGGGTATTCCTGTGCCCGAGAAAGGAAAGTATGGTACAGGACTGGTGTTTCTTCCAAAAGAAGAGAAAGCCCAGCAAGAGATTCTGAGTGTGATGATCGAAGAAATCGAGCGCGAAGGTCTGCAACTGATGCACCTGCGCACAGTGCCAACAAACCCAGAGGTGCTGGGAGCAGCAGCCCGTGAGGTGGAGCCCGCCATCAAGCAGATTTTTGTGACGGGTGTATCCGAGGAGGATGTGCCTGTATTCGAGCGTATATTATATAAAGTGCGCAAGCGGATAGAGAACCGTATCAAGGACCAAGACTTCTATATCTGTTCGCTCTCGAACAAAAACATTATTTATAAGGGAATGCTGACCAGCGGACAACTGCGTCGCTATTTCCCTGACCTCTCAAACGACTATTTTACAAGCGGACTGGCGCTGGTGCACTCACGCTTCAGCACAAACACATTCCCTACGTGGTCATTAGCCCAGCCTTTCCGCTTGTTAGCCCATAACGGCGAGATCAACACCATTCGCGGCAACCGCGGGTGGATGAAGGCTCGCGAGAGTGTGCTCAACAGTGAGGCTCTGGGCAACATCAAGGATCTGCGCCCCATCGTACAGGAGGGTATGAGCGACTCAGCCTCGCTCGACAACGTGTTTGAGTTCCTCATGATGAGCGGACTATCGTTGCCGCAGGCGATGGCCATCCTCGTGCCTGAGAGTTTCAACGACAAGAACCCCATCAGCGAAGATCTGAAAGCTTTCTATGAGTATCACTCGATTCTGATGGAGCCTTGGGACGGACCTGCAGCACTGCTCTTCAGCGACGGTCGCTATGCGGGTGGAATGCTCGACAGAAACGGTCTGCGCCCCAGCCGTTACACAATCACCAAGCAAGGCATGATGGTGGTAGCCTCTGAGGTAGGCGTGATGGATTTCGAGCCTGGCGATGTCGTGTCGAAAGGACGCCTGCAACCAGGAAAGATACTGCTCGTCGATACACAAGAAGGCAAGATATACTACGACGGGGAAATCAAGGAACAGTTGGCTAAGGCCCATCCGTATCGCGAGTGGCTCAATGAGAACCGTGTGCAGTTGGAGAAACTCAAGAGCGGACGAAAGGTTGACAACAGCGTCAGCGATCTGGAGCGCCGACTGATGGAGTTCGGATACGGACAAGAGGATATCGACAAGACCATCATCCCGATGGCTACAGCAGGACAGGAGCCTGTGGCTGCGATGGGTAACGACACACCGTTGGCTGTTATCAGTGATCGTCCGCAGATATTCTTCAACTATTTCCGTCAGCAGTTTGCGCAGGTCACCAACCCCGCCATCGACCCCATTCGTGAGGAACTGGTGATGAGTCTTACAGAATATATCGGCGCCGTAGGTACCAATATCCTGACGCCCGACGCCTCGAACTGTAAGATGGTTCGTCTGCCACAGCCCGTCTTGACCAACACACAACTTGATATATTATGCAACATCCGCTATAAAGGATTCAACACCAGGAAACTGTCTATCGTCTTCGATATCGAGAAGGACGAGGAGCGACGCAGCCAATTAAACGATGAGACAGGCGAGAATCGCCTGCGCCAGGCACTCGACGAGCTCTGCAAGGAGGCAGAAGCCAGTGTGGATGAGGGTGTGAACTACATCATCCTCAGCGATCGCGACATCGACGAGAACCACGCTGCTATTCCATCGCTGCTGGCAGTATCGGCTGTTCACCACTATCTGATCAATGTAGGTAAGCGCGTACAGACAGCCCTGATCGTGGAAAGCGGTGAGATCCGTGAGACGATGCATGCTGCCCTACTGTTGGGCTATGGTGCATCCGCCTTATGTCCCTATATGACCTTCGCCATCCTCGACGACCTGGTGAAGCGCGGAAAAATTCAAGAGGAGTACGCTACAGCAGAGGCTCACTACATCAAGGCCGTTGACAAAGGTCTGAAGAAGATCATGAGCAAAATGGGTATCTCGACCATCCGCAGTTATCGCGGTGCGAAGATTTTCGAGAGCATCGGACTGAGTGAGGATCTGCTGCGCCGCTATTTCGGCACGGAGGTAAGCACTATTGGCGGCATCGGCCTGAAAGAGATTGCCCGCGACGCCATCGCTTTACACCATGAAGCGTACCACTTACCGCTCACCTCTGATCACTCACCACTCAAAAACAATGGACTGTTTGCCTGGCGCAAAGACGGCATTGAGCATGCCTGGAACCCAGAAACTATCGCCAACCTGCAGTTAGCCACTCGTCTGGGCTCGTATAAGAAGTTCAAGGAATGGGAAACGCTGGTCGATGACAAGAAATCGCCCATCTTTATCCGCGATTTCTTCAGTTTCAAGCGCGCTGCCAAGCCTACGCCCATCGACGAGGTTGAGCCGGTAGAGAGCATCGTCAGACACTTCGTGACTGGTGCCATGAGTTTTGGCGCCCTCAGTATCGAGGCTCACGAGGCACTGGCGCTGGCCATGAACAAACTGGGCGCCCGGAGCAATACGGGCGAAGGTGGCGAGGATAACGCCCGCTATCATTCAGAGGTGGATGGCGTCAGTCTGAGTAGTAAGACCAAGCAGATCGCATCAGGTCGTTTTGGTGTAACAGCAGAATATCTGGTCAATGCCGAAGAGATACAGATCAAAGTGGCTCAGGGTGCAAAACCTGGTGAGGGTGGACAACTGCCTGGTTTTAAGGTCAACGAGATTATTGCCAAGACGCGCAACGCAATCCCAGGCATCTCGCTCATCTCTCCCCCACCTCATCACGATATCTACAGCATTGAGGACTTAGCACAACTGATCTTCGACTTGAAGAACATCAATCCGACGGCAGCCGTCAGTGTGAAACTGGTAGCAGAGAGTGGCGTAGGAACCATTGCCGCTGGTGTGGCGAAGGCTAAGGCCGACCTCATCGTCATCAGCGGTGCTGAAGGTGGTACTGGTGCATCACCTGCCTCGAGCATGCGCTTTGCAGGTATCTCACCAGAGATTGGTCTAGCAGAGACTCAGCAGACGCTGGTGATGAACGGTCTGAGAAATCAGGTACGCCTGCAGACAGACGGACAGTTGAAGACGGCCAAGGACGTCATCATCATGGCGATGCTGGGTGCCGACGAGTTCTCGTTTGGAACGTTGCCTCTGATTGTTCTGGGTTGCGTGATGATGCGCAAATGTAATACCAATACCTGTCCGATGGGTGTAGCCACCCAGAATCCGGAACTGCGCAAGCATTTCCAAGGACGGGCAGAATATGTGGTAAACTACTTCACATTCCTGGCTCAGCAAGTGCGCGAATATCTATCTGAAATCGGGGTGCACAGTCTGAAGGAGATTATCGGCCACACAGAACTGATAGAGGTTAACACAGACAAAGCCACAGCGAAGCAGAAGACTATCGACTTTGGTCGCTTGCTGCACAAGCCTGAGAGTGAAAAAGCCCTCTATTGGGATCGTGGTGCCTATACCAAGGTGAGCGGTGTGAAGGATGAGGAGATCATCCGTGCTGCCCAGAAGGCGATTGACAGTGCTGAGGAAGTAACACTCGACTATGCCATCAAGAACACTGATCGCGCTGTGGGCACGATGCTCAGTGGCGCTATCGCCAAGAAATACGGCGAAGGAGGACTGCCCGACGCTACCATTAAGATTAAGTTCAAAGGATCAGCAGGTCAGAGTTTCGGAGCTTTCGCTGTGAAAGGTCTGGATATCCGTCTGGAAGGTGAGGCCAATGACTATTTCGGCAAGGGGCTCTCTGGTGGTCGCATCTCTATTCTGCCCCCTGCCCGCAGAAGCGACAACTACAAAGCCGAAGAGAATATCATTGCTGGCAACACGGGCCTCTATGGCGCCACTAGTGGTGAACTCTACATCAATGGTAAGGTGGGTGAACGCTTCGGCGTGCGCAACTCAGGAGCTATCGCTGTCATCGAGGGAGCAGGCGATCACTGCTGCGAGTATATGACTGGTGGTCGTGTGGTGGTACTTGGCAAGATTGGTCGAAACTTTGCTGCCGGCATGAGTGGTGGTGTCGCTTATGTGTACGATCCTGACCACACCTTCGACTATTTCTGCAATATGGATATGGTAGAACTTTCACTCGTAGAAGACAGCGTCTCTCGCAAGGAACTTCTCGAACTGATCCGTCAGCACTATCTGCATACAGGTAGCGCCCTCGCAGGTCGTATGCTCGACGACTGGCATCGTTACATCGAGGACTTCATCCAGGTGGTACCTATCGAATACAAACGTGTACTCGAAGAAGAGAAGATGGCGCGCCTCCACGAAAAGATTGCCGACATTCAGCGCGACTATTAGGGGACAATGTAAAAAAGAAATAATGCAAAAATGTAAAAATTAGAAAAATGGGAAATCCAAAAGCATTTTTAGAGATACATCGACAGGAGGCAGGTTACCGCCCTATTCACGATAGAATCCACGACTTCGGCGAGGTGGAGCAGACGCTTAGTACCCGCGAGCGCAAATTGCAGGCAAGTCGCTGCATGGACTGCGGTGTGCCCTTCTGCCACTGGGCTTGTCCGCTGGGCAATAAGGCACCAGAATGGAACGACGCACTATATAAGGGCGACTGGGAACTGGCTTATCGCCTGCTCAGCACCACCAACCCTTTCCCTGAGTTCACAGGGCGCATCTGTCCAGCACTCTGTGAGAAGGCCTGCGTGCTGAACCGCTTTAACCACGAGCCTACCACGAACCGCGAGGATGAGTGCGCCATTATTGAAATGGCCTTCCAAGAGGGTTATATCACACCTCATACCAATATCAAACGTAACGGTAAGAAGGTGGCGGTGATTGGTGCTGGCCCTGCTGGACTTGCTGCTGCCAACGATCTGAACCTGATGGGTTACAGCGTGACAGTCTTCGAGAAAAACGAGGCTGCTGGCGGACTGCTGCGCTACGGCATTCCCAACTTCAAGCTCAACAAGGCCGTCATCAATCGCCGCATCGCCCTGCTCGAGCAGGAAGGCATCGAATTCAAGTATGGACAAGACATCTCGCTCGCCTCTCACCTCTCACCCCTCACCTCTGATTTCGACGCAGTCGTCATCGCCACAGGTACACCGACTGCCCGCGATCTCAAAGCACCAGGTCGCGAACTGAAGGGTGTACACTTCGCCCTCGAACTGCTCTCGCAACAGAACCGCGTGCTAGCAGGCATGGAGTTTACAAAAGAGGAACGCATCAGCGCCAAGGGAAAGGATGTGCTGGTGATTGGTGGAGGCGATACTGGTTCCGACTGCATCGGCACCGCCCATCGTCAGGGATGTAAGAGCGTCACTCAGATTGAGATTATGCCCAAGCCCGTAGAAGGTCCCGAAGATCCGCAGAGCCCTTGGCCCAACTGGCCACGCACCCTCAAGACTACCTCGAGTCACGAGGAAGGCTGCACCCGTCGCTGGAACATCAACACACTCGAGTTCTTGGGCGAGAATGGCCGTCTGACTGGTGTCAAGGTGCAGGAAATAGATTGGAAGCCTAATCCTGAAGGCGGACGCCCCATCATGGTTGAAAAAGGTAAACCCGAGATCATCAAAGCCGAACTCGTGCTTCTCGCCATGGGCTTCCTTAAGCCAGAGCATCCCGAGTATCCTGCCAACGTCTTCGTCTGTGGCGACAGTGCCAACGGAGCATCCCTCGTGGTACGTGCGATGGCCAGTGGCCGTCAGACAGCCCAAAAAGTTGATGCATACCTCTCAACAGTCATCTCTCAAGTCTGACCACTTACCACTATGAGCAAGATTCCCTTCACCAAGATGCACGGAGCCGGCAACGACTACATCTACGTATGTACGATGGCTCACGCTGTGCCCAACCCCACTGAGACTGCCATCCGCTGGAGCGACCGTCATAAGGGTATCGGTTCCGATGGACTCGTGCTGATCGACAAGTCGCCCGTACCCGAGGCAGATTACTCCATGCGCATCTTCAATGCCGACGGCTCTGAGGCTATGATGTGTGGCAACGCATCGCGGTGTGTGGGGAAGTACCTCTACGAGCGCGGACTCACCACAAAGACTGAAATCCGTCTGCTCACGCTCTCAGGCATCAAAACACTCATGCTTCAAGTTGAAGACGGTATCGTCGTCAGTGTAACAGTCGATATGCTCGAACCAGTCCTCGACAATGAGTCGCAATATGTGGCCTCACGCATTTCTGATGTGGGCACCTTCGTCTCGATGGGCAACCCCCACTACGTCATCTTCACTGATGATGTTGATCAGGTCGGAGAGAAAGGATCCGCTCTCGAGCATCATCCTGCCTTCCCGCAACGCTGCAACATCGAGTTCGCTCGCATAGAATCTGACGGCACCATCCGCACCCGTGTCTGGGAGCGCGGCTCGGGCATCACCCAGGCCTGTGGAACAGGTGCCTGCGCCACAGCCGTCGCTGCTGTACTCACAGGGCGCTCAGAGCGCACCTCACAGATCGTGATGGATGGCGGCACCCTGACCATCGAGTGGCGCGAGAGCGATAATCATGTCTATATGACGGGGCCTGCGGCCTTCGTCTTCGACGGAGAAATAGAACCATAATGTTCAATAGTCAATAAAAAATATGGCATTAGTAAACATCCATTTCCTCAACTTACAGAACAACTACCTGTTTGCCGATATCGCCAAGAAGGTGAATGCCTTCAAGGTGATGCATCCCAAGGCCGACGTGATATCCCTAGGTATCGGTGACGTCACCCAGCCCCTTTGTCCTGCTGTCATCGAGGCGATGCACAAGGCTGTCGATGAGATGGCTACTGCTGAAGGATTCCGCGGATACGGACCTGAACAGGGCTATACGTTCCTGCGTGAGGCCATTCTCAAGAACGATTTCCGTCCGCGTGGCATCCACCTCAACATCGACGAGGTGTTCATTAACGACGGTGCCAAGTCGGATACAGGCAACTTTCAGGAACTACTCCATTGGGATAACTTCATAGGCGTTACTGATCCTATCTACCCCGTATATATCGACTCCAACGTGATGATAGGCCGTTGCGGCACTTATCGCGAAGGGCGCTGGACCAATGTGCGCTATATGCCCACAACGGCTGAGAACGGTTTCGTGCCATCGCTGCCTACAGGTCGCCCTGTCGATGTCATCTACTTGTGTTATCCCAACAACCCCACAGGTGCCGTCATCACCAAGCCCGAACTGAGGAAGTGGGTGAACTACGCACTGAAAAACGATGCCCTCATCCTCTACGATGCTGCCTATCAGGCCTATATCCGTGACCCGGAGATTCCTCACAGCATCTACGAGATACGCGGAGCCCGCAAGTGTGCCGTCGAGTTCCACTCGTTCTCCAAGACGGCAGGCTTCACAGGTGTGCGCTGCGGATACACCATCGTTCCCAAGGATGTCAGCGTGGCCACCTTCGAAGGTGAGCGCATCCCGCTGAATCAGTTGTGGCTGCGCCGCCAGACCACAAAGTTCAATGGCACAAGTTACATCTCCCAGCGCGCCGCAGAGGCCATCTACACGCCTGAGGGCAAGCAACAGATCAAGGCCACCATCGACTACTACATGGAAAATGCGCGCCTGATGCTAGAAACTCTGCGCCGACTGGGCTACGAGGTCTACGGCGGTGAGAATGCCCCTTACATCTGGATGCGCACCCCCGATGCCACCACCTCCTGGCAGTTCTTCGAAGAACTGCTCTATGGCGCCAACGTCGTCTGCACCCCTGGTGTCGGCTTCGGCCCTTCAGGCGAGGGTTATGTACGCTTTACCGCCTTCGGCAGTCGCGAGAAGACTGTAGAGGCATTAACGAGAATAGAAAACTGGACTCAATCACATTAAACAAACACAATTATGGAAGCATTAAGATTTCAGGTTGTCGGCGAGGCATTCAAGAAGAAGCCGCTCGACGTAAAAGCACCCAGTGAACGACCTTCAAAGTATTTTGGTAAGAAGGTCTTCAACCGTGAAAAGATGTATAAGTATCTGCCCAAGAGTGTCTATGAGAAACTCATCGACGTGATGGACAATGGTGCCCGTCTTGACCGTCAGATAGCTGACGCTGTGGCAGAGGGCATGAAGCAATGGGCCGTCGAGGAGGGCGTGACCCATTATACGCACTGGTTCCAGCCGTTGACAGAAGGAACAGCCGAGAAGCACGACTCGTTCATCGAGCACGACTTCAAGGGCGGAATGGTCGAGGAGTTCACTGGCAAACTGCTCGTACAACAGGAACCCGACGCCTCATCGTTCCCCTCAGGCGGTATCCGCTCAACTTTCGAGGCTCGCGGTTACTCGGCCTGGGATCCCACATCACCCGTCTTTATCATCGACGACACACTCTGCATCCCCACCGTATTCATCTCTTACAGCGGTGAAGCGCTCGACTACAAGGCACCGCTGTTGCGCGCGCTTCACGCCGTCAATGTGGCAGCCACAGAGGTATGTCATTACTTCGACCCCTCAGTAAAAAAGGTTACCTCTAACCTCGGATGGGAACAGGAGTACTTCCTCGTCGATGAGGGACTCTATGCCGCTCGCCCCGACCTGCTACTCACTGGCCGCACACTTATGGGTCACGACTCTGCAAAGAACCAGCAGATGGACGACCATTATTTTGGCTCTATCCCTGAGCGTGTCGCAGCCTTCATGCGCGAACTTGAAATCGAGGCTCTCGAACTGGGCATTCCTTGCAAGACGCGCCACAACGAGGTGGCTCCCAACCAGTTTGAACTCGCTCCTATCTTCGAGGAAACCAACCTCGCCGTCGATCACAACATGCTGCTCATGTCTGTCATGAAGCGCGTGGCTCGCAAGCACGGATTCCGCGTACTACTCCACGAGAAGCCCTTCGACGGTATCAACGGCTCTGGTAAGCACAATAACTGGAGTCTCTCTACCGATAACGGAGTGCTGCTCCACGCACCAGGCAAGACGGCTGAGCAGAACCTCCGCTTCGCCACCTTCATCGTTGAGACGCTGATGGGTGTCTATAAACACAACGGACTACTCAAGGCCTCAATCATGAGTGCCACCAATGCTCACCGTCTAGGCGCCAACGAGGCACCTCCCGCCATCGTTTCCTCATTCCTCGGCAAGCAAGTCAGCGAACTTCTCGACCACATCGAGAAGGCTGATAAGGAAGATATTCTTTCCTTCGCAGGCAAGCAGGGCATGAAGATGGACATCCCCGAGATACCTGAGTTGCTCATCGACAACACAGATCGTAACCGCACGTCACCCTTCGCCTTCACAGGCAACCGTTTCGAGTTCCGTGCCGTCGGCTCTGAGGCCAACTGCGCCAGCGCGATGATTGCCCTCAATAGTGCGGTTGCTGAAGCACTCGTCAACTTCAAGAAGCGCGTCGATGCCCGTGTGACTGAAACTGCCAAGAAGTTCGAGGGCACAGAGCACAACCCCATCTTCCACGCTATCATCGACGTGCTGCGCGAAGATATCAAAACCTGCAAGCCCATCCGTTTCGACGGTAACGGCTACAGCGACGAGTGGGTTGTCGAGGCAGAGAAGCGCGGACTCGATGTCGAGAAGTCGTGTCCCAAGATCTTTGAGCGCTATCTCGATAAGGAGAGCATCGACATGTTCGAAAGCCTGGGCGTTATGACAAAGAAGGAACTCGAGGCTCGCAACGAAGTGAAATGGGAGACTTATACCAAGAAGATCCAGATTGAGGCACGCGTGCTAGGCGACCTCTCTATGAACCATATCATCCCCGTGGCCACCCGTTATCAGAGTCAGTTGCTGAAGAATGTGGAGAGCGTCTCTGGCGCATTCCCCGTCGATAAGGCCGACAAACTGAATGCCCGCAATCTCAAGATCATAGAGGAGATTGCCGAGCGCACAAGTGCCATCGAGAAGGGAGTCGAGGAGCTCGTTAATGCCCGTAAACTCGCCAACAAGATCGACGATGAGCACATGAAAGCGATTGCCTACCACGATCAGGTAGAGCCGAAGTTCGACGAAATCCGCTATCAGATTGACAAACTGGAGCTCATCGTCGACGACTCGCTCTGGCCACTGCCAAAATATCGTGAATTGCTGTTCATTCGATAACCATTCTTGGTTGTTTGAAGTTTGCGTGGGGTCCGACACTGTGATAGTATCGGGCCCTTTTTTTTGAAAAAAAACGGCCATCAGCGCTGATACTTTCGAAAGAAATGCTTATATTTGCAGCCGTAAACTAGATGAACATGGCACACACCATATTAACCGTGACGGGTTCCGACGGTTCTGGCGGCTCAGGACTCCAGGCCGATATCCGCTGCATCACCGAACTGGGAGGCATGGTCACCTCGGCCGTTACCTCGATTACCGTACAGAACACACTCGGTATCCAGGAGTTTTACGATCTGCCTGCAACGACTGTCCGCTCGCAGATCGAGGCCATCCTCAACGACCTTCAGCCGCAGGTGGTAAAAATCGGACTACTGCGCCGCACCGATGTGGTCAGCATCGTGGCAGAGCTCATGCGCAAGTACCGCCCCCGTTATATCGTCTATGCCCCTGTGCTCCACTCCGTACGCGGCGACTTGCTCGTAGAGCCTCAGGTCTATCAGACCATCCGCCAGCAGCTCTTTCCCCTCTGCACTGTCGTGCTCGAGCCCACCGACCTGCCTCCTGGCGCCCGCCAGCACGGTCATGCCAACCAGCTCGGCGCTGCTCTCGCCTATTACCTCAGTTGTGGAGAGAGCGTCAACGAGGCCATGCTCCACGCCCGCAGTTACGTCAGTATGAAGCCCAAAGGCTTTACCGACGACAACAGCCGCAGTGGCGAACTCTACAACCTCTTTTTGGCAGCCATCGACCGCTTTTACCAACGATACAGCGATGTGGCATTCTATGCTGAGCAATTGGGCGTGAGTGCCCGCTATCTGGGTCAGGTCACCCGCAGTGTCGCCCAACGCTCGCCCAAATCGATAATTGACGAGCGCATCACTGAGGCCATCAGTTCACAACTCACATCCACATCAAAGCCTCTCAAGGAAATAGCCCTCTCCTTTGGTTTCTCCTCGCAAGCCCATCTGTCGCGCTATTACAAGAAACAATCAGGCCGTACCCCCAGCGACGTGCGCCGCATTTACCAAAAATGAGTTTTCGTTTACCATAACGCGAACCTCGTTTCCTATTCTCCACGAAAAGTCTTTCCTTTGCAGCCGAAAAAACATCAACCATAAAAGAAAAGACAAAAATGGAAACCAACAGACAAGAACTGAACCGCCAGTTAGCCCAGATGCTGAAGGGCGGTGTGATTATGGACGTAACAACCCCAGAACAGGCACGTATCGCCGAGGCTGCAGGTGCCTGCGCTGTGATGGCCCTCGAGCGCATCCCTGCAGATATACGTGCTGCAGGAGGTGTCTCGCGCATGAGCGATCCCAAGATGATACGCGGCATCCAGGAGGCCGTTACCATTCCTGTGATGGCCAAGTGCCGCATCGGCCACATCGCCGAAGCCCAGATACTGCAGGCCATTGAGATCGATTATATCGACGAGAGCGAGGTTCTCTCACCCGCAGACAACATCTACCATATCGACAAGACCAAGTTCGACGTGCCCTTCGTCTGCGGAGCCAAGAATCTGGGCGAGGCTCTGCGCCGCATCGCTGAAGGCGCCACGATGATCCGCACCAAGGGCGAGCCCGGCACAGGCGACGTCGTACAAGCCGTCAGCCACATGCGACTGATGCAGAGCGAGATACGCCGTCTCGTCAGCATGAGCAACGATGAGATCTTCGAGGCAGCCAAGCAGTTGCAGGCTCCATACGAACTAGTGAAGTTCGTGCATGAGAACGGCAAGTTGCCCGTCGTCAACTTCGCCGCTGGCGGTGTCGCCACCCCTGCCGATGCCGCCCTGATGATGCAACTCGGAGCCGAGGGCGTTTTCGTGGGGAGCGGCATCTTCAAGAGTGGTAATCCTGCCAAACGCGCAGCAGCCATCGTGCAGGCTGTCACTAACTATCAGGATGCCAAACTCCTGGCAGAACTCTCTGCCGACCTCGGTGAGGCGATGGTAGGTATCAACGAACATGAAATTCAAATCCTCATGGCCGAACGCGGAAAATAGAATCAGAACATGAAAATCGCAGTCTTAGCCCTTCAGGGGGCATTCATCGAACACGAGCAGATGCTGCAGCGCCTCGGAGCCGAGACCTTCGAGGTGCGCCAACTGCGCGACTGGCAGCAGCCAAAAGACGGTCTAATCCTGCCTGGTGGCGAGAGCACGGTGCAAATGCGCCTTCTCGCCCAATTAGGACTTCTCGATCCTGTGCGCGATGCCATCCTCGACGGCTTACCCGTCTTCGGCACCTGCGCTGGCATGATCCTGCTCTCGCACGGCCGTCTGTCAACGATGCACATCCAGGTGCGCCGCAATGCCTATGGCCGTCAGCTTGGCAGTTTCCACACCTCTGGCAGCGTCGAGGGTGTCGGCTCCCAGATACCCATGACGTTTATCCGCGCACCCTACATTGAACGCATACTAGCCTCCGATTGTCAGCCCATAGCCACCATCGACGGCCACATCGTAGCAGCCCGTCAGGGACGTCAACTCGCCACATCCTTCCATCCCGAACTCGATGCCGACACTCGTTTCCACGAATACTTTCTAAATTTTTGCACTTAACGAGTAAAAGTATTACAAAAAAAGCGTATATTTGCACCAAAGTTATCGCAAATACCGCTTATTTATGAACAGACAAATCCTTATCTCCGCCATTTTCGCGCTCGCACTGAGTATTCTCTCAGAACCCGCTGGCGCGCAAGACTTCAAGAAGGCCATCCGACAGCACTATGCCGATGCCAAGACGTATGTCGACGATATTCAGGCAGTCGCTGCGGGCGGCGACGTCTACCCCGTGCCCCAATGCTTCACCACTCACATCACGCAGAACCTACCCGGCACGGGCTATCATCAGGAAGACATCTCGATGTATTATCGCGAGATATTATCGTCCGATGATCAGATCTACCCTTCTCTCGCACTCGAGTTTGCAACGAAGAAATACAATTTCGCTGCTCGCGAATTCTATGAAGAATACCTCTACGACGACAAGCAGCAGATACAATTTATTTTCGCCACCACGCCCGATTTAGCCCCCGATGCTGATCACACCTGCGAACTGCGTTTCTACTTCCTCGACGGCAAGGTTGCCGAGGTACTCGTCAAGTCGCGCCCCCTTTCAGGCGGAGCACCCACCACCATCTATTCCGGCAAGACCGTCCCCGAGAAATACGGTGCATACTATCAGGCACGCTATGACTCCTCGGAACTGATCAAACGCCTCTTCCTTGCCCTCGATACTAGTCGCGAGAATTAACCTTTGTTTGCATTTTTATGACAACAAAATTATAATCATAGAGGGCATTATGACACTTCTATCTGGGTTGGCATCAAGTTTTTTTCGTTAACATTTCGGAGATTCCTAAAAAAACTGTATCTTTGCAACCAAAAAGAAGATATGTCAGAGCTATTCAATACAGAGGCGTTAGAGGCACTTGACGACAAGAGCGAACTCAAGGAGATGCCACGAGTAGCGTCTCCAGCCTTGTGGCTAGTACTCACGTCGCTACTGGTTATTTGTGGTGTAGCACTCTTCTGGTGCATCTTTGGTAAACTCAACTACACGGTCAATGCCACAGCAGTTGTGTTCCCGTTTGCAGAGGCCAGATCGATTTCCGTTCCTTTCGGAGGGATAGTACACCACGTCGTGGCTACCAATGGCCAGAAGGTGTCAGCAGGTGCCCCGATTGTTAGTATCCGTTCGCAGTTGGCCACCACCACACTGACATCGCCAGAAAGCGGTGTCGTGCTGACGTCAAAACCAGCAGAGAGCAAGTTTGAGGCGCGTGAGCCAATAGCTTGGATTCTGCCTCAGGAACTCCAGTTCCACGATCGTGAAGTCTTGGCATACGTGCCGTTTTCCCATCTCCGCAAGGTTAAGATTGGTGCCAAGGTGCAGGTGACGCCTTCAGACTTGGAGCGTGAGAAATGGGGTTATGCCGTAGGTACGGTAACGGGCATCGAGCGCTATCCGACAGACCGTCAGGCTGTCGCCTTGCGCCTGAAGTTGGCTGATTTGGCAGCCATCATTCCCGATAATATGCCAGTCTATGAGGTACGCATCGTGCTCGACCGGGGCACTGACGGATTAATTTGGAGCCGCAAGAAGAGCCAGGGCATGGCAGTCACCACGGGTATGCCCTGCAACGTACAGATTATCTGGAGTCAGAAATACATATGGGAGGTCCTGACAGGACGCATAGAGAACATGTTGGAAACGTTGGAAGGAAAGTAGTGCGTATGAAGAAGGTGCCTATGGTGATGCAGATGGAAGCCGTGGAGTGTGGCGCAGCCTCGCTCTCGATGATACTTGCGTACTTTGGCAAGTGGCTTCCTCTGGAGCAGGTGCGCGAGGCTTGCTGCGTGAGCCGCGATGGCAGTTCGATGAAGAACATCCTGATAGCAGCCAAGAACTATGGTCTGGAGCCAAGTGCCTATCAGGTGAGCGCAGAGGGACTGGCAGGTATGGAGCCCGCTATCATCCACTGGAACTTTGAGCATTTCGTAGTCTTCAAGGGCATGAAGAAGGGTAAAGCCTGTCTCAACGATCCCGGCCTCGGCCCGGTTGAAGTGCCTATGGACGAATTCCGCCGCTCGTTTACGGGAGTTGTCATGACCTTTGAAGTGACAGACCGTTTCGAACCTTCAGGGCACCCAACCAGTATCTTTTCGTATATCAGGCGTAACATGTCTGGAGCCTATGATGCATTCTGGCTGACGTTTATCTTTGCCTTGCTACTAGCATTTGTGTCAATGGCGGTGCCATTGTTTACGAGAGTTTTCTTTGATGAGATTCTGTCTGGACGTAATGCGCACTGGGCCAAGGTATTCTTCTGCCTAATGGCTATGTTGGCAATCTTCAATTTCGTGGTGGTGCTCTGGCAGCAGCGCTATGCCAAGCGCATTGCCGGACAATTGGCACTACGCGGCAACACCTACTTCCTGCGCCACCTGATGCGGCTGCCGATGAGTTTCTTTGCCATGCGCTATATAGGCGACCTGCAGCAACGCCAGCGACTCAACGAGACGATTACCCATTCACTTGTTGAAGTGATTGCGCCCCAGATCATCAACGTGATGCTCCTGGTGCTGTATCTCACATTAATGCTGTCATACAATTACACCCTAACGCTAATCGGAGTCATTGCTGCTATTGTAAACCTGAGCGTCGTGCGCTACTATTCCCGTCGCCGCCTCGACATGGTCAGGAGTACTCAGCAGAGTGAAGGCAAATATTACTCAGCTACGGTCAGCTGCCTGGAGAACATTGAGAGCATCAAGGCCGCTGGAGCCGAGGAAGGGTTCTTCCAATACTGGAGTGGCCTATGGGCACGCAAGTTCAATAAGGAACGTGAGATGCATATCCAGCAAAGCGAGATGAACCTTTTGCCTTCGCTGACGCAGAGCCTGCTGTCGACGACTGTGTTGCTGGTAGGTGCTTGGTATATATTGCAAGGCGACCTCTCCGTTGGTATGCTCATGGCCTTTCAGGGATTTATGGCATCCTTTATTGCTCCCGTTGAACAAATGGTGCATGCGGGGCAGCAACTGGTAGAGATGCGCTCCCAAATGGAACGTGTAGAGGATGTGATGAAATATCCTGAAGACCGTTATGTCGAAGGGCAGATTTCGGAAGCTGGAAAACTGCTGGGTGAACTGGAATTGCGTGATGTCACCTTCGGATACAACCCTATGAAACCTCCACTCATCGAGCATTTCAATCTGCATCTCAAGGCTGGCGAGTCAGTAGCCTTTGTGGGCAGCAGCGGTTGTGGAAAATCGACGTTGGCAAAGCTAATCTCCGGTCTTTACAAGCCCTGGAGCGGCAAGATTCTGTTTGACGGTCGTCCTATTGAAAGCATTTCCAACGATGAGCTTACCGCCTCTGTTGCCGTCGTCAGCCAGGACATCACGCTCTTCGACGATACGCTGGAGCAAAATATCCGCATGTGGGACCAGAGTATTGAGGATTTTGCGATTCATCTCGCATGCGGTGATGCACAGTTACACAACGACATCGTGAAGCGCCCTGAGGGCTATGCCACCAAGGTAGTCAGGGGGGGACAGAACTTCAGCGGCGGCCAGTGCCAGCGCATCGAGATCGCGACGGCTCTAGCCCGAGAGCCGATGATACTAATCATGGACGAGGCCACATCGGCCCTGGATCCTACAACGGAGGACCACGTGATGAAACGCATCCGCGAGATGGGCATCACCCAGATTGTCGTAGCTCACCGTCTGTCCACCATCCGCGACTGCAACCAGATCATCGTTATGGAGGACGGTCGCGTCGTTCAACGCGGCACTCATGACGAACTGATGCGCCAAGACGGCAGATATCGTGAATTAATGGAAAACAGTTAAAACATAAGGAGAAAACCCGATGAGTATTTTTTCCAGTCAGATAGATAAGCGCAGGAAATACGACGCTTCTTCACTCTCGCACGAGATGATAGAGGGAGCAGCCCGCATGGGTCTGCATTATAGCGACCCCATCCCCCAGACAGACCATCTGTCGGTCCGTCAGGTGCTCAGAGCGCTGCAGATCTTTGACTACGAACTGGAGAATGACGATATTGTGCCCCTTGAGCAGCAGTTCTCCAACATCCTCCATACCCATGGTATCATGAAACGGATGGTGCAGCTCAATGACGGATGGTGGAAGGAGACCAGCGGTCCGTTGCTGGGTCGTACACAGAGTGGGCATCTGGTAGCACTGCTACCCAAATGGACTGGTCGCAGCTACTACTATATTAATGCAGAAGGCATCAGGCAGAAAGTGACGCGACAGCGGATGGAGCACGACCTTGAGCCAGAAGCGTACGCTTTTACCAAGTCGCTGCCACTGCATAGACTGACCAAGCGCGAGGTCATTGCCTTCATCCTGGCTTCAGCCAACAACCACAGTCTGATTTACATGTGTCTTGCCGCCCTAGTGGTAGTGCTTTTAGGCATGATTGTCCCTATGGCCAACAAGTTTGTATTCGACACCGTGATACCCGCTGGCAATCCCGCTGCCCTGGCCCCAATAGCTGGACTGCTTACTGGTGCCGCAGTGGCTGTCTTATTGTTCTCTTTTATTCGCAATCTCTATATTCTCAGGGTGGAAAACATACTGGAGATGAACCTGCACAATGCCGTCATGGCACGACTGTTTCTCCTGCCGGCCAGATTCTTCCACAGCCATAGCAGCGGCGAACTGACCTCCAAGATGAGCAACCTCACACAACTGTGTCAGCAGGTCAACGAGTCGGTTGTCGGTGCATTGCTGAGCGGAGCACTATCCATCGTCTATTTCATCCAAGTGGGCATCTACGGCGGTCGGCTCCTGGCACCAGCAGCCGTGCTGTATGTACTTCAGACACTTATGGTTGTGCTTTACTTCCGCACTGTTGTCCGCCTCAACCAACAGTTTATCAGCAAGAACGATACCCTCAACGGCATGGAGTGCAACCTATTTGCAGGTATTCAGAAGATCAAACTCACTGGCTCCGAAACGCGGGCATACACCCAGTGGCTCAACCGCTACACCAATACCACCCACATCATCTATAACCCCCGGTTCCTCCTGCGCCTCTTCCCTTCACTACTGGCTCTGATGAGCGTGGTCAACCTTCTGGTCATCTACTATTTTACCCGCCGCTTCTCCATCGAGACCAGCAATTTCATCGCCTTCACCTCTGCCTTCGGCATGCTGACAGCCGCACTATCCGAGATAATCCGCCAGATACCCGAGATGGCTAAAATAGGGCCACAACTTGATAGTATCATGGCTATTGCCGAAACCGAGCCAGAGGTATCGGGACCATCGGCAGCGATAAGCAGCCTTTCAGGCAGCATCAAGATCAGTCACCTGTCGTTCCGCTATCAGGAGGACATGCCACTGGTCATCGATGACCTATCACTCAACATCAAGGATGGAGAATATGTAGGCATTGCGGGTGCGTCGGGATGTGGGAAATCCACCCTGCTGCGCCTGCTACTAGGATTTGAGATACCCTTGCGTGGCAATATATCCTACGACCACTACGACCTTGCCAAGGCAGACAAGAGCGAACTGCGCCGGCGCATAGGCTCCTGTCTACAGAACGGGAGACTCTTTACAGGTGACATCTTCCACAACATCACCATCACTGCACCCTGGGCTACACACGACGACGCCTGGGAGGCGCTGCGCATGGCCTGCATGTACGACGAGGTTAAGGCGCTGCCAATGGGACTCCACACCGTCATCACCGAGGACGGCGGAGGATTTTCCGGCGGTCAGAAGCAGCGTCTGCTCATAGCCCGTGCCCTGATAGGCCGACCCAGCATTCTCTTCTTCGACGAGGCAACCTCTGCGCTAGACAATATCAGCCAGAAACAGGTGAGCGACAATCTCGATCGCCTGCATTGCACCCGTCTGGTCATCGCCCACCGTCTGAGCACCATCCGACATTGCGACCGCATCATCGTCCTCGACAAGGGCAAGATAGCCGAAGAGGGCACATTTGAGGAACTAATGGCACGGAAAGGGCTGTTCTACGAGATGAGCCTGCGACAATTATAATATACGATCTAAATAAGAACCCAATAAACTAACGAATATCCTATGCATAAAAGAATATGGATTTCCTTAACGATAGTCCTACTGTTGACAGCTTGCCGACAGCAGAACCATCCGAATGAATATCAGGACACCCCAATATCATCCGACACCATCAGTCAGGCAAAGTTTTCCCATCACGTCTCCGACAGTACGTCGCCCTCCTCTTTCCAGACCATGGGCAAGGTAGTGGCTACGCACTATGCAGATGTCAAGTTCGAAACCTCGCTGCCCGTGCTACGGATAACGGTACACAACGGTGACCACGTTCGCTGTGGACAACTGTTGGCCGAGCAGGATGCCACCAAACAAACCAATGCCGTGGAACAGCATCAGCGGGAGATTGATCAGGCACATCTCCAGATGCAGGATGTCATTATTTCTCAGGGCTACGACCCAGAGCATATCGAGAACGTACCACAACGCGTGCGCCATATTGCCGAGGTGAAGAGCGGTTTGCTGCTGGCTCAGAGCAAACTAGCCGCAGCCCGTCACGAGTTGAAGATAACCCGTGTGACAGCCCCCTTCGACGGCATCGTGGCCAATGTCACAGCCCATGCTGGCCAACTGGCACAAGTGGGTGACATCGTATGCCGAGTCATCTCTCCGCAGCAGATGAATGTGGAGTTCCGGGTCATGGAGGTCGACCTCAGCCGCTTTACCGTTGGCACACGCCTTCAGGTAGTGCCTGTGGGCGACGAACATGCTGTCTATGATGCCAAAGTGACAGAAGTAAATCCCATTGTTGATGAGCAGGGCACCGTCATGCTACGTGCTCAAGTGGCCACACCACACCAACTCTTCGACGGCATGCACGTCTCTGTTCACCTAAACACAGCTCAACCATGAGAAAGACAGCGATACTTGCTCTGCTCTGTACAGCAGTTACAGTCAACGCTCAACAGTCGGTAAGGCTCGACCTGGAGCGTGCCTTCCAACTGGCCACTGACAGCAGCGTCACTGCCGACCGCTACCGGAGTGTCTTTCAGGAGGCACACTATACCTGGCTCTCATGGATGGCAGGGCGCAAACCACAAATAGACCTCACCAGCACACCGCTGCAATATGAGCAATACATGACCCAACGTTATGTCAGTGATACTGACAATGATGAGTATCGCGAGCAGAAGCGATTTCTGTCAAGTGCAAATCTGCAGGTTCAACAAATAATGGAACGATGGGGCGGATCCTTTTATGCCTCCACAGGACTGGCCTATCTTGGCAACTATGGCGATTACATCCAACATCAGTTTGCCGCCACTCCCGTCAAAGTAGGTTACCGCCAGGAATTGTTAGGATACAATCCCTATCGCTGGAGCAGGCAGACTGAACCCATGCGACTGAACGTTGCCCAACAGCAGATGAACTATTCTGTGGAGCAGACAGGCGCAGAGGCCGTTAGACGGTTCTTCACGCTGGCTGTGGCACAGGAACAGCTCAACATGGCTCAGGAGCAACTACAGTCGTGCGATAGCATACTTGCCATCGGCAAGCGTCGCTTCAATATTGCATCAATCTCCAAAGCAGAACTCGAAATCCTGACGCTGCAACGCTCACTGGCCATTACTACACTGAAGAGTGCCCAGCTCAGCCATCAAAAAGCCGCCAAGAGCCTAGCTATCTGGCTGGGAATGGACGAAATGACAGACCTGGAACTGATAGTCCCCTCCATCTTGCCGCACCTCAGTGTGACCGTCGGCGATGCTATCAACCAGGCAACACAGCACAATCCCAACTATCTGTCTATGGAGCTCAAGGAGTTAGAGGCTCGCCGTGATGCAGAACAACTCAAACGCAAAAAAGGCCTGAACGCCAGCATCGATGCATCAATAGGACTCAACCAGGTAGCAGAGAGCTTTGAACATGCCTATCGAACGCCTTTGATGCAAAATCAGGTGACAGTTAATCTGACCGTACCCATTAGTGATCAAGGTAAGCGGCGCAGTGCATGGCTCGCGGCACAGAGCAAAGTTGAGACAGCTACCCGCCAGCGTCAAGAACAGCACCGTGATACCGAACTGGATATCGTACAAACGGTAGCGGAGGTCAATCAGCGGCAGTCAATAGTTGACGACACCCGTTACTCTTTGCAGATTGCCGAAGATGCTTACACCGCCATGCTGCAACGCTTCATACGCGGTCAGGCCACAGTGAACGACCTGTCGTTGGCACAACAATACTGGCAGGACGCACGGCGCGGTCAGATCACAGCCCTGCAGGATTTCTGGAATAGTTATTACCACCTGCGCCAACTGACGCTCTACGACTTTCTCAAACAACAGCCGATACGCCACTGACATTTACGTAGTAGTAAAAAGAAATTTAGATAAAAACAAGCCGCTGACTTTCTGTTAGTCAGCGGCTTGTTTGATGATTCGTGGAAGTGGAGAGAATCGAACTCTCGTCCGCACAAGGAAACCATACGCTTTCTACATGCTTATCTTGGACTTCATTTTCGTGCTGCAGCAAGACCCAAGCCACCAACTGTAACCTTATCCTCTAAATTTTCATCATGCCATCGAGGCCTGACACAACTATTTCCGATTTAACCTGCGCCGCTGAATCTTTGGATTCGGAACAACATCCTCGGAGCGACGTCTCGTTTCCCCGCCTAGCAGGGAAATTAAGCTAGTAATCTACTATACTTCGATTAAGCAGCGAGAGCATACTCATTGTTGCCAATTAATTTTTCGACCGGCTTGATTATGGAGAACACAGTCTTCACTCCGCATGCTTACGTACCATCTCGACTTGCCGTCAAATCCAGTCACCCCCAGATCATTGATATCGTAATCGGCTGCAAAAATACAAATATTTCTGCAATTAACAAACAATCTGACAGAAAATTTTTAATTATTACACAATAAATGGGTATGTTCGCGTGTTATTATATAATAATAAAAGCAAAACAACCGATAAACATATATGAGAAGACTGACATCGCTGATAATAACAGTGCTACTCGCTACCTCTATGACCGGATGGGCACAGAGCAGTATGACAGACAACCAAGTGGTTGACTTCGTGATCGAACAGAACGCCAAGGGAGTATCGCGACAGGACATCGTAACCCAACTATTCAAGCGCGGAGTGACGATGGATCAGTTGCAGCGACTCAAGAAGAAGTATGAACGACAACTGAAAAACGGCTCGTTAGGAGCGATGGACATCACTGCCGGTTCGAAGGAGGTAAAGAAACGAATGCGCGAGACCAACGGCGAGAAGCGGAAGGAGGACACCGATAAGGAGAAACGCAACGTGTCGCCCTACCGCGTGAAAGACAACCGCAAGAAAACTAAACAGAACACCTTCGACGAGAAGGACGAGGAGTTTACAGCCTTTGACGATGCTGCCGACTTTCTGATGCCCGACTCACTGAAATACTTCGGCACTGACTTTTTCAAGAAAGAGGAGAACAAGCGCAAGATATTCGGACACGACATCTTCAACAACGAAGACCTGACCTTCGAGAGTTCGATGAACCTGGCCACCCCACAGAACTATAGACTAGGTCCTGGCGATGAGGTAAACATCGACATCTGGGGCGCCTCGCAGGAGAGCATCACGGAGACCATCTCACCCGATGGCTATGTGACAGTAGAGGACGTGGGACTGATACAGTTGGGCGGACTGACCGTGAGTCAGGCCAAGGCGAAACTGAAGAGCGTGCTGGGCGCGAGATACCAGAGTTCGAGCATTGAACTGACATTAGGCCAAACGCGTACTGTCACCATCAGCGTCATCGGAGAGGTGAAGGTGCCTGGCACCTATACCCTTTCGGCCTTCTCGACCGTTTACAACGCCCTTTATATGGCTGGCGGCCCCAACGACATCGGTACGCTGAGAAACATCAAAGTGTATCGCGGCGGCAGACTACTCTCGACCGTCGATGTGTACGACTTCCTGCTGAACGGCCATCTGACAGGCGACGTGAGGCTTCAGGACAACGATATCGTAACCGTAGGCCCCTACGAGGCACTGGTAAACATCACGGGTAAGATCAAACGCCCAATGTTTTACGAGATGAAGCGCTCGGAGAGTGCCGCTACATTACTGCGTTATGCAGGGGGCTTTACTGGCGACGCTTATACGAAGGCTATCCGCATAAACCGCAAGGCGGGACAGATGTACTCGGTATTCAACGTGGGTGAGTTCGACCTAAACAGTTTCAAACTCATGGATGAGGACTCAGTAAGCGTGGACTCGACGCTGAATCGCTATCAGAACATGGTAGAGGTGAGAGGAGCCGTATTCCGTCCTGGCAGATACCAGGTGGGCGGACATATCTCGACAGTTAAGGCGCTGATTGAGGCTGCTGACGGACTAACAGAGAACGCCATCGCACAACACGCAGTGATGCACCGTATGAAAAAAGACCGCTCGCTCGAGGTGAAGAGCATCAACGTGCTCGGCATACTCGATGGCGAGATTCCCGACGTGGAACTTCAAAATGAAGACGTGCTCTACATTGGCAGCAGAGAGGAGGAGAAAAACGACCAAACAATCACCATCCACGGAGAGGTGAACTACCCTGGCATCTATAAGTTCGCATCAAACGAGACCATCGAAGACCTCGTGCTGCAGGCAGGCGGTCTGACGAATGCCGCCTCGCTGGCAAAGGTCGATGTGTCGCGACGCATCGTAGAGCCCAATGCCCTCGAAGCAGGCGACACGCTGGCATTCTCCTATAGTTTCAGACTAAACCCCGACTTCACCATCCCGCAGGGCGAGGAGCCCTTCACACTGCAGCCCTATGACGAGGTATATATTCGCCGCAGTCCGAACTACAACGAGCAGCAAAATGTGACGGTGGAGGGCGAGGTGCAGTTCAGAGGCAACTACACGCTGACTAGCAGTCGCCAGCGACTGAGCGAGATCATTAAGCAAGCAGGAGGACTGACGAAGCGCGCCTATCCCGAGGGAGCTAAGTTGCTGAGACAGATGACACCTGAAGAGCGCGAACTGATGGAGACGATGCTGAGGACCGCACAGCGCAACTCAGGCAACGACTCAATAGACGTGAAGAAACTGCTGACGCTGACCACCTTCCCCGTAGCCATTGAACTCGACAAGGCGCTAGCGGCTCCTGGCAGCGACGACGACCCCTATCTGCGCGAGGGCGATCGCATCGTAGTGCCCAGATTCACTAGTACAGTCAGCATCAACGGCGAGGTGCTCTACCCCAACACCGTACGCTACAAAGCAGGTGAGAATGCCGACTACTACCTCGATCTGGCAGGCGGTGTCAGTTCTACAGGCAAGCGTAGCCGCACAATTATTATTTACATGAACGGTATGGTAGCGAAGGCCGATAGGAAACACAAGCCAAAGCCTGGCTGTCAGATCGTAGTACCCACTAAGTCTCGCCGTCGCGGCATCGGACTGACGGAATGGCTCAGCATCGGAACGACCTCAGCCTCTGTAGGAACGATGATTGCCACGATTGCCAACCTCCTAAAATAAGCGGTTATGGAAGAGAAGAAGAAAACGACAAAGCCCATAGATTTCAAGCGCATAGCCGAAATATTGTGGCCGCACCGCAAGAAGTATTACCACATACTTCCAACTGCCTTGATACTGACCTACCTGTTCATGTTATGTATCCCCAGATATTACAGATGTCAAGTCAGCCTAGCACCTGAGGCTGATGGCATGAACATGTCAAGTTCACTGACATCGCTCGCCTCATCGTTCGGATTAGGCAGCGCATTAGGGAAAATGACCTCGCAAGATGCTATCAGTTCTGAAATCTACCCTGATGTGATTCAATCGAAAAACTTCATTGCAGAACTAATGACAGTGGAAGTGGAGACCAAGGATGGCGACGTGAAATGTAACTATTACACCTATTTACGCGACAAGCAGAAGAGTGCCTGGTGGGAGTGGATTGCCAATAAAGTGAAGAACTGGGTGAACCCTGCGGAAAAAGATGCCTATAATGGAACTGAAAAACTGGACATCTTTGGCCTGACGAAAGGGCAGACAGACATCTTCAAAGCCGTCAAGGGTAAACAGAAATGTACCATCGACAAAAAAACAGGCATCGTAGTAATTGAGGTGGAGGATCAGGATCCAAAGGTGTGTGCACTGATGGCCAATGCCACCTGCGAAAAACTACAGAAGTTTATCGTTGACTATCGCACCAATAAGGCACGCATCGACTATGAATACTTCAAGAAACTCTGCGAGGAAAGCGAGGAGGCCTATAACAAGTCGGTTAAGAAGTATGCCACCTTTGCCGATGCCTACCACAAGCCCGTGCTTGCCCAATATACCACCAAAGAGACGACGCTGGAGAACGAAATGCAGGCTAACTATACACTCTATACAGCCATGAAATCGCAGATGCAGGCCGCCCAAGCCAAATTGCAAGAGGCAACCCCAGCCTTCACCGTCATTGAGAGTGCCTCGATCCCTGTAAAGCCTGCTGGTCCAAAGCGGATGTTCATCTCCATCGCCATGATGGTGCTCTCGTTTTTTGTTTTGTCAGGCAAACTGTTGTGGGAGTGCAGGGAAAGATTATAGAGACCAACGGCCATGCTGATGCACCTGACCATAGCAGTGTTCTTCACTGTCAACTTAGTGATAGCCTTCTTTGAAGACTATCTCAAGGAGGATCATAAGAAAGTGATCCTGGCGGTGTATGCTCTCTTCATGATTCTGCTAGCCACAACAAAGAGTATTGACCATACGGCCGACGCGCTGATATACGAACATATCTTCTATAACAATGACGAGATGCTCGTGGTGCTGACGACAGAGCCCACCTTCCTGATACTGAGTCGCATAGTCTTAGCCATAGGCGGCTCACTTTGGGTGATGTTCTTCCTCTATGCCCTCATCACCATTCCCTTCAAACTGAAGGCACTCAACAGGCTCACGCCATTTATTTTCACGGCTCTGATGATATACATACCTGTATATTTCGAACTGCACGACCTGATCCAGATTAGGGCGGCCGCAGCCAGCATGTTTCTGCTGACAGCCTTCATACCACTAGCAGAGAAACGCTATTGGCCAACAGTTCTGCTGATGGGAACAGCCATCCTCTTCCACTACTCATCAGCGATATTCCTACCCTTCCTTCTGATAGGTAACAGACAACTTGGCTATTGGGGAAGAGTCACGGTGGCCTGTCTGGTGCCGTTCTGCTTCTTGATGTACCTGCTGGGCAAAGACCTGTTTTCGCTGATTCCTTCAGTACTAATGGCAGGCAAACTCGACTTCTACCAGCGATCGACAGAGAATGGCGAATGGGCGATGGCTCTGCTTTACAAGAATGTGTATTTCATGTTAAAGTGCATCGTACTCTACCTCTGCCTGTACTATTACGACCTCATTGTCGAGAAGTGCAGGATCGCTCCTCTGATCATAAACGTATTTATTGCCAGCGTGCTCTCAATCATGCTATTTTCAAGCATTCCTGTGATTGCCACCAGGGTGAGCGACATGTTCGGCATCGTAGATTGTCTGGTGTTCTCCTTCTGTCTCTGGTTGGTTACTCCGCGCTACATGGCCAGAGTCGGACTGGGCATCGTAGGCCTCTACATGCTCATATATAATATCGTGGCCGCAGAATATTTCACCTAAAACACACCAAGACTATGCCATTCAAAATACCAAGATTCACGTCCCAAGGCATCGACAGCCGCTCAAGCCACCTCTATGCCAACATTGTCGCCTCGTTTGTGGCTAAGGGTTGGTCGGCGGTCATCGTACTGCTGATGGTACCGCTGACCTTGAAATGCCTAGGTGCCTATCAGAACGGTGTTTGGCTGACAGTGAGCAGTATGCTTGTATGGATAGACCAGATGGACATCGGACTGGGCAACGGACTACGTAACAAACTGGCAGCCCACATAGCCCACGACGAATGGCAAGAGGCACGAAAGGTCGTCAGTTCAACGATGGCGATGTTGGTATGTATCATCGTGCCACTGATGCTGATCCTCCTGCTGTTGATTGGGAATACAGACATTAACAGACTCCTCAACGTGAGACCAGATGAGATTCCAGAGTTACGAATGGCGCTGACATGCGCAGTCATATTAGTCTGTATCACCCTCGTGCTAAAATTTATCGGAAACGTATATATGGGGCTACAACAACCAGCCGTGAGCAATCTGCTGCTGGCATTGGGGCAGACGCTGGCTCTCATTGCGACCTGGTTGCTTTACATCACAGGACATGCAACATTTCTGAACGTTGTAGCCGTCAACACGGCAGCACCCATACTGGCATTCCTGCCCGCCTATCCCTATACCTTCTACTGGCGATACCCGATGCTCAAGCCATCAATCAAGATGGTGGATTTACATGCAGCCATCGACCTGGCAAATCTCGGACTTAAATTCTTCTGGCTCCAGATTGCCGCTATTCTGCAATTCATGACGGCCAACATCCTGATATCGCAGTTTTTCACTCCCGAAATGGTAACCCCCTATCAAATTGCTTACCGTTATTTAAGTCTGGTGATGGTCGTCTTTACCATTATCTGCATGCCATTCTGGAACGCTACCACTGATGCCTACGAACGTGGAGATATCATGTGGATCAGGCAAGCCGACCGCAAAATGACACGTATGACAATCTTTATGGGGGCTTTACTCGTGGTGATGGTCGTTGTATCCCCAAGCGTCTACCAACTCTGGATTGGTGATGATTGTGAGGTGCCTATGGGCATGACTGTTATGATGGCCCTGTATATTTTCTTGATGGTGATCAGTCTGCGATATTCATTCTTCTTAAATGGAATCAGTGCCCTAAGACTGCAACTTTACATGACCATCACGACGGTTATCTACATCCCTTTAGCCTGGTATGTCAGTAGTACGACGCATGATATTCTGTGGTTTATGGCCGTCATGAGCCTTTGCGTAGCACCAGGCTGTCTGGCAAATATGATTCAGTTCCACAAGATTCTTAACGGAAAAGCGAAGGGGATATGGAAAAGATAATTTATCAGACGAGGCTACTGGGACTGGTGACGCTCTATCATCCACAGAAAGAAGCGGCAGACCTGATTAAGCGCTATATAAAAGATGTGGACACACTGATCGTGTGGAGCAATTCGCCTGAAGATGAAGGACTGAAGACGAGGCTGATGGCCGAGTTACAGGAATGGGCCGGCAAGATTGTCTGGAAAAGTATCGGCCAGAATATTGGTATCGCCCATGCCATCAACGAGGCATTAAGATATGCCCATGCTAACGGCTTCGACTTGTTGCTGCTGATGGATCAAGACAGCAGATGGGATGATTTCAGAACTTTCAGAGAAGATGTGGAAGATGCTTTCGCAAAAGATAGCCATCGGGTGTTCTGTCCTTACATCGTGGGCAATGACACTTTCGAGCGACATCAGGACATCCAAGAGAAAAGATACTTTATCAACTCGGGAACCATCATCCCCGTTCATCTGTTGAAGGCCATTAATGGTGCTGACGAAGCCTTTCCGCTCGATGCCCTCGACCACGACCTGGCCATCAGGTTGCAGAAGGCTGGATACCATATCGTGTGTATGACGAAACACAACCTGTATCACACCATAGGACAGGCATGCCGCATGGGACCCTTCCATATCTTCACCAACAACTACGGCCCTGAACGGACCTATAGCATGGCGAGAGCCCATCTACTGAAGTACAGGAAGCATAAAGACTGGCTGACGACAGCAGAGAAGCGATTCATTGTGAAGGAATACTTCTTACTGAAGTTGTTACGCATTTTGTTGGCAGAGCCCCAGAAATGGAAACGACTGAAGATGTTGGTAAAAGGTATTTTCGACGGATTGGCTTTCGACTTATCAAAAACGACTCCATGAATATGAAAAAGATAGAGGTTTCTGTTATCATCGTCAACTACAACACACTGCATGTTCTCGAGCCGTGTATCGACAGCATTGTGGCACATACCCACGATGTCAACTATGAGATCATTGTGGTGGATAACGGGTCGAATGATGGTTCGATAGAAGTTCTGAAAGACGATGAAAGACTCACGCTGATAGTTGCAGGTAAGAACCTGGGGTTCGGGAAAGCCAACAACATAGGATTGGAGCAGGCTCAAGGCGAATACATCTTCTTTCTCAATGCCGACACGCTGTTGAAAGACAATGCCATCAAGATGTTCTACGACTTTGCTACGCGTTTTCAAGGGAGATTGGGGGCATTAGGCTGTATTTTGGAAGACCAGAATGGCTGTCCTATTCATTCCTATGGAAAATTCCCCAAAATGAGCGACGACATCAAGAAACTGCTCTGGATACCTGCACTCAAAGCGCTACACCTGTACAAGCCCTCCCCCATACGATGGCCTAATGACTGGATGAAGGTTGATTACGTAACTGGAGCCGACCTCTTTATGAGTCGAAAGTTACTTAACGACTGTGGCACCTTCCACCCGGCCTTCTTCATGTACTATGAAGAGACTGAATTGGAACATCGCCTCGAGGCTAAAGGCTATCAGAACATCGTGGTTAGAGGTCCGCATATCATACACCTTGAAGGCGAAGGGGGTAAAGACGGACGTTCGAAATTCATCCGCGACACAGTCCGCCAGCAGGAAAGCGAATACATCTACTTCAAACTGACAGAACCCCGTTGGAAATATTTGCTCTATCGCATAGTGCACCCCTTGCTGAGACAGACAGTCTGGCTGAATCCACACATTACTTTCGCAGACAAACTGATGCTCTTCAAGAAACTCTTTATTCGCATAAACATTCAGGATGATGAACATACTCGTTGACGGCCGTTCATGGTCACACTACTCTGCAGGCATCAGCACTTTTTTCACGGCTGCTGTTCTCGAATGGGCCAGGCAAAGGTCTGACGACTGTTTCTTTGTATTATTGCCCAAAGGCATGGACACCAGAATAGAGCCCACTCCCCTCCCAACAAACATCAAATTGCTCGATGAAGGAGGACGATACCCAAGGTGGTTGCCCAACATTGTCATCCTGCAACTACTGGTCCCTCGCCTGTGCAGGAAACTGCATATCGGCCTCTATTATGCCCCTGTTCCCCACTTGCCATACGGCATCCCCAGAAAGACGAAAACGATGGTAACCGTTCACGATGTGGTGAATATCGAAATGGCTGATACAATGTCATGGACGAACAGACTGGCTACAAGCGTATTTTTCAGTCAGGCTATCAGGAAGGCCGACCTATTATGGACAAATTCGCAATACACCAAGTCAAAAGTGGAAGCGTATTTCCCACATCGCCGCAGGCTGGAGATTTTCACTGGAGGGGCAGCAGACAGACAAGTATTCTACCCAAGAAACTTTGGAGAAGAGCAGAAAGAACAAATCAGGAAAAAATACGGCATCAGCCAGAAGTTCATACTCTTCACGGGGTCTTTAGAACCAAGAAAGAACCTGCCGTTTCTGCTGAGTCTGATGCCTGAACTCTATCAGCAGCACCATCTGCAACTGGTTGTGGTAGGCTGCAAGCATTGGAAGGCTTCTGCTATCAAGAACATGGTTGAGGCATCATCGTTTCCTCAGGATTCCACCATCTTCTGTGGTTATGTAAGCAATAAGGAACTGGCAGCGCTCTACTGCTGTGCCGAGTGTTTCGTCTCTGCCTCACTGACAGAGGGACTCGGTATGCCGCAGATAGAGGCATTGTTGTGTGGCTGCCGCGTGGTAACAGCCCACAATACAGCGATGATCGAGGTGGCACAAGGCAAAGAAGGAGCCGTCACTGTAGAAGGCTACGATCCGCAGAAATGGAAAGAAGCCATCCTTGACATGGTTCACAATCGCTCACGTGTCAATCAAAAGCAGTTAGAAGACTATGATTGGAGGAGAGTTATCAGCAAACTTCTTCTATATATTTCAAAAGAGATTTAGAATATGATCTACATAAACGGCCGTTTCCTGACACAGCCCATGACGGGTGTGGAGCGCTACGCCTACCAGATGTGTAAGGCGATGGCGAGACAGCATCAGCCCTTTACCATCGTCTGCCCGCATGCACCTATACAGCCCTGCTACGACACCAGCCAATTGCAGATTACTTTCTACGGGCGCGGTAACTCGCATTTCTGGGAACAGTGCGTGCTGCCATGCTTCTTTATCGGCAAGAAAGACTATGTCCTCGTCAGTTTTACAGGACTGGGATCCATCTTGGTTCCCCACAAGATCATGACAATCCACGACCTATCGTTCCTAGAGAATCCCAGATGGTTCTCACGAGCCTATTACTGGTGGTATAAGGTGATGACACCTCTGGCCATTAAGACCTCCAGACATATCATCACTGTCAGCGAGTTCTCTAAACGGGAGATCAGACGGTTCTACCCCTTCATCAGAGAAGAGGCTGTCAGCGTGGTCTATAACGCTGCCGACCATGAGCGATTCCATCCGCTGGAGCAAGTATCAAAGCCTGAGGAGGCATTTGTACTCGCCGTTTCATCACTCGACCCGAGGAAGAATTTCAACCGTCTAATAGAGGCTTTCAAAGGTATCAACTGCCACAAGTTATATATCGTAGGAGGGCGGCACAAGGTGTTCGCCAAGTCAAGCCAGATGACCTCTGAGCAGACCAACATCCGTTATCTGAGCCGTGTGACAGACGAAGAACTCGTCAGACTATACAACCAGGCCACTTGCTTTATCTTCCCGTCGCTCTACGAGGGATTCGGGCTACCTCCCATCGAGGCAATGAGCTGCGGATGTCAGGTACTGGTCTCAGACATCCCTGTGCTGAAGGAAGTTTGCAGAGAGGCTGCCCAATACTTTAACCCCCTCGACTCCAACAACATGCGACAGGCGATAACCAAGTACCTGAGCAGTACGGAACAAGAGCGGGAACAGTTACGGACAGCAGGGTGTGAGAACGCACAGCGCTTCGATTGGGATAAGTCGGCAGAAGTCGTCATCAGGATTATCAGAGAAAAAATGAAGAAGTAACACAATTTAAAGACCGAGCCTTACGTTATAGTATTAACAGAATCGCAGCTAAAGCAATTGCCGATGAAGAAAACTCTACTCCAGATAGCCAAATATTATTATCCAGCAGAAGGCGGCATCGAGACTGTCACCAAATATATAGCAGACGGACTGACAGACTTCGAGAACGTCATCATCTGCTTCAGCGAAGACGGCATCACGCGTGTCGATCACATCAACGGCGTTAAGGTGTATCGCATCGCACCAGCCCTGAGAATATCGACACAGGATATCGCCGTCACCTATTATCATTATCTCAAGAAGGTTATCTACGAGGTACAGCCCGACATCATCCTGCTGCACTGTCCGAACCCCTACCTCTACCCGATTACGACCAAACTGAAGCCCAAAGACGCGAAACTGGTGTTGCTGTGGCACTCAGATATTCTGGGCAAGGGACTGCTCTATCGGCTCATCAGACTCTTCGAGAAGCGGATTCTCAGGAAGGCCGACCTGGTGCTGGCCACCAGTCCTAACTACATCCACCCCTCGAGTCCGATCTACAACTTCCGCGAGAAGACCAAGATACTGCCCAACGGTATTATCAGGAAAGATTTCCTGTGGCAGCCAGGCGACGAAAAGACCGTCGAGGAAATCAGGCACAAGTACCATTATAAGAAAATCATCTTCTTCGTGGGCCGCCATGCCAATTATAAGGGTATCGACTATCTGATAGAGGCAGAGAAGTATATCCAGTCCGACTGCGTGATACTGATAGGCGGCAGAGGGCCTGAGACAGAACGGCTGAAGGCGACGACAACCTCGAAGCGCATTAAGTTCATAGGCCGTGTGCCCAGCGAATACCTGCGCTGTTTCTACTACGCATCCGACATCTTCGCCTTCCCCTCGTGCACCAAGCAGGAAGCCTTCGGCATCGCACTCGCCGAGGCGATGTTCTGCGGCTGTGTACCCGTCAACTTCACCATCGAGGGCTCTGGCGCCAACTGGGTATCCGTGAAGGGCGAGACTGGCGAAGAGGTACCCTTAGGCGACGTGAAGGCCTATGCTGCTGCCATCGACAAACTGCTGGGCGACAAGGAATTGTATATGAAATATGCCGCAGCCGGCAAGGAACGCATCACGAACATGTTCACCTGCGAGCAGTCGAACAGCGAAGCCGACAAGTTATTCCACCAACTCGTCAACGAAGAATGAAAGCAGACTGTGGGAGTTCAGGAGTGAAGCGCATGATCGACCTCGTCGTTGCAGCGATCTGTCTGCTGGTGTTCTCACCTCTGATTCTGGTGTGTTGGGCCATCATCAAGATGGGAGGCGGCCCTGCCATCTACAAACAGGAGCGTATCGGACTGGGCGGGCGACCATTCTACATCTATAAGTTCCGCAGCATGATCGTCGATGCAGAGAAAGAGGGCGAAGAACTGCTCCAACAGGAAGACGACCCACGACTGACGCGTATCGGGCGATTCATGCGTGCCCATCATCTCGACGAGTTGCCACAACTGTGGAACGTATTCGTGGGCGATATGGCCTTCGTAGGGCCGCGCCCAGAACGCAGATACTATATCGAGCAGATTATCCAGCGCGATCCACGTTACGAGAGACTCTATGCACTGCGACCAGGAGTCACCAGTTATGCCACGCTTAAGAACGGATACACCAATACCCTCGACAAGATGCTGGTACGTCTGGAGATGGATCTCTACTATCTGGAACATCAGTCGCTATGGATGGACGCGAAGATTCTCTGGAAGACATTCGCCGACATCATCTCAGGCAAAATATTCTAATCATCAGACTAACGAACATGATATGAAATACAAATATCACATTCTGTCAATCCTCATGCTGCTCCCCACTGCCGTAAAGGCTCAGGACACACTTGCCACCAGGATCACCTACGACCTGACGGCAGAGACCGCTGTGGGCACAGGCAACTATACGGCGTCGCAACTGACGGCTAATCGCCACCATGTGTTAGCCACAAGACCTAACACCGCCTATCTGCGTGGAGCCGTCAACATCGAGCACCAATTGTCCAACGACTGGAAACTGTCAGGAACGGTCGATCTCGTCGCCTCGCTCCATGCCGACCACAAGTTCTATCTGCAGCAGTGCTATGCCAACCTGTCGTGGAAATCATTCTTTCTCGAAGTGGGCGCTCGTGAGCATCAGCAGGTGATACGCGACAACCTCCTCTCCAGCGGTTCGTTTACAAAGGGTACCAACGCCAAGCCCATTCCACAGATTCATGTAGGTACCAATGGTTTCTGGAACATCCCGTTCACCAGAGAATGGGTGCAGATGAACTTCGATTTCGGCTACGGCAAGTTCCTCGACAGTGGCTATCGCGAAGACCGCTACCGTCAGGCAAGCGACATCAATAAGATGTACACCACAGGGGCCTATTACCATCAGAAGCATCTCTACTTCCGCACGAACCCCACCAAGCGCTTCTTCGTCATGATCGGAATAGAACACGTGGCACAGTTCGGAGGTACTAACCACAGCCTCATCGACGGTATATTGACCGCCAGAGAGAAACCCACCAATCTGAAGGCATTCTGGAACGTGATACTGCCCTTGGGCGACAACAACTACTACAACAACGATTCACCCGAAGACTGGGTCTATGGCAATCACCTCGGCTCGATGACAGTACAACTGGGCTGGAACATCAACAAGCAGCATCAACTGCAAGCCTATCTCGACGACATCTTCGAAGACGGCTCTGGCATACGCAAGAGCAACGGCTGGGACGGGCTGTGGGGCGTGCAATATCATAATCACACCTCAGGTCGCCAGTATGTGCGCGGCGCCGTATTCGAGTACTTCCAAAGCACCAACCAGTCGGGTCCTCTTCACTGGGACAGCGGCGACCATCCAGAACCCATACGCAGCCAGATTACCGATCTGGTAGTTGGCGACGACGACTACTATAATCACATGTTCTACGACAGTTATGCCCACTACGGCATGACTCCTGGCAATCCGCTCATCCTCTCACCTATTTATAATAAAGACGGCTTCACACGTTTCAGCGACAATCGGGTGAGAGCCTGGCATCTGGGCATCAACGGTGAGTTGACAGACCGTCTCTCCTACCTCATTAAAGGTTCCTATCGCGAGGGATGGGGCACCTATAAGAGGCCGTTAGCCGAAAAGCACCACTCTTTCGACGCGATGCTGCAAGGCATTTACAGCGTGGGGCCGTGGCAGTTCTCTGCAGCCTACGCCTTCGACAAGGGCAACACCTTTGGCGACTGTTCAACATTCAATTTCAAAATCGGTTATCATGGCAAGATTCTTTAAGTCAGTCATCCTGATGGCCAGCCTGTTCCTGACAGCCTGCCAGGAAGGACGAGAGGCGGGCGATCTGTTCGGACAGTGGCGCATGGCAGGCTCTCAAACCAACTATATCAGTTTCTCAGGCGCTATCACCTGGCTTCAGAGCCTCGACAAAGGCGATGTGTATGGCAATTTCCAGCGTCAGGGCGACAGTCTTTTCATCCAATGTTATTCCATCGAAGGCACTCCCCTCGATACAGCCATTGTCGAAAAGTCGTTTGGTTTCAAGCCCTTCAGCAACATACGCGTCAAGATAGAGTCGCTCACCTCCGACAAACTGATAGTCAGCAAGAACAGTCAGATCTGGAGCTTCGACAAGTACTAAGCGAGAGCCCTTCTTCACCATCATTTTCTGTCAAGAAACCCACGGTTTGCAGGATTTGTTGTTTCTTTGCATCGTGAATCAACTCAACGAATGTCAAACAGATAAAAATGATACGATTATGAAGAAGATGTTTTTCGCACTGATGACCATGCTGACGCTCAGCGTCACCGCAAGCGCCATGAGCTATGAACAGGCTCGCAACGAGGCCCTGTTCCTCACTGACAAGATGGCGTATGAGCTGAACCTGACAGACGAACAGTACGAAGCTGCATACGAAATCAACCTCGACTATCTGATGGGCGTAACAGGCCGTAGCGATGTATTTGGCACCTACTGGGAGCGCCGCAACCTCGACCTGAGCTATGTGCTCCTCGACTGGCAGTGGAGCGCCTTCATTGCAGCCACCTATTTCTATCGTCCCCTTTACTGGGAGGCAGGCTACTGGCACTTCGGTATCTATCGCTACTACCCGCGTCGTGACTATTTCTTCTTCGGACGTCCGCATTTCTATGCCACCTATCGTGGCGGTCATGCCTGGCACGTTCACGGAGGGCGCGGCTACTATCATGGCCACTCCAACTTCTACCGTGCGCCACGCAGAGAGCATATCGGCATGCACGACCGTTGGAACCGTGGTGACTTCAGAGGATCGCGCAACAGTTCTACCCGCATCACGGGCAATCATGACAGTCGCCGCAGACTTGAAGGCAATCGCAACTACGACAGCAATCGCAGATATGAAGGCAATCGCAACTACGACAATAATCGCAGATACGATGGCAACCGTAATAATGGTGGTGATGTAAACCGTAATAGCGGCGGAGGCTACAGCGGCGGTGGAAATTTCAGCGGTGGACGCGACCGTTCGTCAAGCATCTCGCGCTTCGAGGGTAACGTAAACACCCAGCGCAACCAGAGCTTTGGGCAGAATCGCTCTATCGACAGAGGGCGCAGCGTTAACTTCGGCAGCAGCTCCAGCAGCAGCACCTCGCGCAGTGGTTCCTTTGGTGGTTCTCGCAGCAACGGCTCATTCAGCGGAACCCGCAGCGGTGGCTCATTCGGAGGAGGATCTCACAGCGGTGGCGGTTCATTCGGGGGTGGCTCACACGGTGGCGGAGGCTCACACGGACATGGCGGAGGACTTGGCGGACGCCGATAAGCTCAGAGCTCCAGCTCGCGCACTTCGGCATTCATCATCCGCTGTACCTCGTTCATCGGTTTGCCATAATATACAGCCTGTACAGCCTTGTTGATGATGCCATGACCTACAGCCAGCACCTTCTTTCCAGGGAATGTCTCACGGACATAAGCGAGGAAATCGCCAGCCCTGGAAAGAAGGTTTTCTAATGTCTCTATATCATCGGGCCATACCTCACCCTTAAGATCTGGGATAAACAGACCAGTGAACCCTCCCCAGTCGCGTTCTCTCAACAGCGGGGTCGTTATAACCTCCAGCTGATGAGGCGCCGCAATAATCCTTGCAGTGTCAATAGAGCGCTTCAGGTCGCTGGCTATCACCACGTCCAGATGACGGTCTTTCCACGCCTCGCTCACCTCCTGAGCCTGTCGGATGCCATTCTCATTCAGTTCGCCCTGCGTCTGTCCCTGCATTATCTGACGGGCATTATCCACCGTCTCACCGTGTCTTGCTAAATATAATGTTGTCATATTCGATGTTTGTTTCTTCCGCAACCACCAGTTCCCTTGGCAGAGTGACGACTTTCAGACGCTCATACCAGATGCGGCTGGAGCCTGCAAAATGCTTCTGCGTGTGACTGCTGATAATGTAATAGCTGGCAGAGTATTCATCCATCAGGCTGAGAAACACTTTCTTGATACGAGAGCATTTCTCGTTGATGGCATTGTCTAAAGGATTGACCAGATGATCCACACTTTCAATGATTTTCTCCTTATCCATCATCTTTGCCGTGGCCATATAATAACGTGTCAGTTCCTCACGATAATCTGCAAGATGCTTGAACTCTATACCTTCAGGATGAGCCAGGAATAGCAGATACACAGCCTTATGCACAGGTTGCAACTCCACCTCCTTCTGATCATCCTCCAAGATGAAACGATAATCCTTCGTGATGACCAGACGACTCAGATTACCTTTAGCAGCCTCTATCCTCAGTTCCTCCAACAAAGGCACACCTATGGCATGCAGCAAAAGGTCAGTCCTTCCCTCTGCCTGCAACTGGCCCACGAGTCTTTTCACCTCCAGTGCCCGTTCCTCTGGTGTCAGCAACTCATTCATTCAATCACGTCCTTCATAATGTTATTCAACCACGACTTCAGTCTGCTCACCGTAGGCGCCTCAGTCATGATCTCTCCCTTGTATTCCTCTTCCTTTGGCTCCTCTGCCTTTGGCTCCTCTACCTTGGGTTCTTCAGCCTTTGGCTCCTCCTGAGCAGGCTCCGGCTCAATGACTGGAGCCACCTCAAAAATAGGTTCCTGAACAAGAACCTTGGCTGGGGTTGGCTTCTTGGCAGGCTTATAGAGCAGCGGTATCAGGTCCTCATAGAACTCATCATCCGTACGATGCACATCCGATTTCACCTCCTTGCGCATATCGTCCTCCAAACCCGTAGCCAGAATCGTCACCTTGGCATCTTCGCCAAGGGAGTCATCCGTAGAAGTACCCCAGATAACACTGATATTCGGGTCCAACTGATCGAAGAAATCATCTATCTCCTGCATCTCTCTGACAAAGATAGGATGCTCCTCGCTGGCATAGATATTAAAGAGAATACGCTTGGCCTTGCCGATATCATTGCCATAGAGCAACGGGGAATTCAGCGCATCAAGAATCGCTTTCTCTACCCGATGATCACCACTGGCTCGCCCCATCGCCATGATAGCTCCTCCTCCATCCTTCATCGTTGCTTCCACATCACGGAAGTCAAGATTGATAGAGCCCTCGCTGTGCACGGTGATCAGTTCCGATATGCCCTTCACGGCATCCTTCAAGATATTATCAGCCCTGCCGAATGCCTCTTTCAGTGAGATATCAGAGTCGGAATACACATCACACAGGCGTTCATTATTAATAATCAAGATGGCATCCACATATTTTTTCAATTCGTCAACACCCTTCAGGGCCTTGACTATCTTCTGCTTCTTCTCGAAATAGAAAGGAATCGTCACTACACCTATCGTCAGCAGATTCAGATCCTTAGCCACCTTGGCCACAACAGGTGCAGAGCCAGTGCCCGTACCACCACCCATACTGGCAGTGATAAACACCATCTTAGTACCGTCGCTCAATATCTTCTTGAGAGAGTCCAGACTCTTTTCTGCCTCAGACTTGCCGATTTCAGGATCACCACCAGCTCCCAGACCTTCACCCATCAGAAGCTTCACAGGCACAGGGGAGCCCTTCAGCGACTGACTGTCCGTGTTACAGGCAGCAAAGGAAACGCCCTCCACACCTTCCTTACACATATTTCGTACAGCGTTGCAGCCACCACCACCAACGCCAACAACCTTGATGATGCCCTGCATCGTATCCTTGATCTCATCCTCAAAAAACGGTATTGTATCCTCTCCCATAATTCACTGTTTGTTTTTTCTGGGGCAAAGTTACAAAACAATCCCCATACTTCCAAATTCTCGCAAGGCTTGCGGAAATAAAAGTCATAGATTTATTTCATACGACACACATAAGTTGTTTGTTTTTATTCCATATTGTTTTAGGTTTATTGGTTTGTAAGAAACATGCAAGGCTCGCAGTGATGCGGGCCTTGTATGCGTTTAAACAAAAAACATACTGAAGTTCTACTTATAGGATATACCCCACTACAACAAAAAAGTTCTGGGGAGTTTTTCCCCAGAACCGTGGTATTGATTATAGGTTATAACTAAAACTATAATAAATGTGTTGCAAAACATGGAACCCCGCTGGATTCCTTCAAATCTAAGCTTTAATAATCACAATAATAAATCTATGCTCTTCACAGAGGAAAAAGACTATTCGAAATCTAA
>OMXO01000097.1 GCA_900315035.1 uncultured Prevotella sp. | reverse complement strand
GGTGTTGGACCTGTCCATATTGATGATCATCTGGAAGGTTACCTCGAGGAGCGCAAGGTGTTGGAATTTAATTGCAAGTAACTTCACAATAAAGTACCGTATCTTTGCGTTTTTTACTTGGTAATAGATACAGAATGTGCGTATAGTCCAGAGACTGATGATCGGTTGTGTACTCTTGTTGCTTTGCCATCTGGCGGAGGCACAGGAGTTCTTTAACCTGTCTGCTCAGCAGGTGAGGATCGACGCGTCATTACCAGTCTTCACTCTTCAGAAGCCGTTAGGCCCCCATTATGCCGATTCCATCTATACCGTCAGCATCGAATATCCCGAATTCATCGATATGAGCAAGGCTGATATCAGCCGCTATCAGACCATTTGTGGAGAGCCTTTGCCAGCCTTGCCCGTGATAACGCAGTCTATAGGTGTAGCCAGGAAAAAAGGCATGCTCGATGTTTCTTTTGTGCCTCTTGTATATCGTGATGGCCGTTATCAAAAACTGGTAAGTTTTAAGTTAAAGGTGGAGAGTAGGGGAAAAGCGGTTGCACGTACCAGAGGTGAATCATCCGTGCTTGAAGATCGCTATGCCGACCATTCCGTGCTTCGCGAGGGAACGTGGGTGAAAATCAGTATTCCTGAGAGTGGCATCTATCAATTGACTGATGCTTTAGTCAAAAAGGCAGGGTTTACCGATATATCGAAAGTGAAAATCTATGGTTATGGAGGTGCTCTGCAACCAGAAAGTCTGACGAGTGCTTATTTGGCCGAGACCGACGATCTTCAAGAAGTGCCTATATGCTTGGTTGAGGGAAAAAGGCTGTTCTATGGGGTAGGGCCTGTGACATGGGAGTCACCAGAAGCGACTGTCCGTACCCGAAACCCATATAGCAACTATGGCTATTACTTTCTAACACAGAGTGATGAGGCGCCACTCAGCATGAGTGAGGCCGATTTCACGGCAGCTTATTATCCCCTGCCTCAGGATTATCATACGCTTTACGAGGTGGATGATTATGCCTGGTTCCATGGCGGACGGAACTTGTTTGACAAAAGACTCTTCACTATAGGTACTCCCCAGACCTACCAGCTTGCTGCCAATGGCACATCGGGTATGCTCTCTGTGGCTCTGACGGGTGACGACAGTTTTGAAGCTACGATAGCCGTGAACGATGTTGAGGTAGGAACGATGACGCAGAAAGGAGTTTCCGATAAGTATTCTGTGGCAGAAGAACAGGTGGCTACGTTTGAATTGAAAGATATCCTGAAGGCTGAAAACACCGTGATGATTACTCAGACATCAGGAACTAATATGAGGTTGGACTATCTGTCGCTACAATTTGAAACACCTCAAGCCATGCCCGACCTGAAGACCGTCACATTCCCCGCACCTGAGTATGTTTATCATATCACCAACCAGGATCATCATGCCGATGAGACGGTAGATATGGTCATTATCATTCCGACCAATCAGCAATTGCTATCACAGGCAGAGCGTATCAAGGCCTGGCATGAGACCAACGATGGTCTGCGGGTGAGAATCGTGCCTGCTGACGAACTGTATAACGAATTCTCGAGTGGTACGCCCGATGCGACAGCCTATAAGCGTTACTTGAAGATGTTCTATGATCGTTCGCAGGTCGAAAACGACTATCCTCGTTACCTCTTGCTCTTTGGAGATGGCGCTTGGGACAATCGGATGCTGACGACCGACTGGAAGGGTTACGACCCAGATGATTTCCTTCTGTGTTTCGAAAGCGAAAACTCCTTCAGTCAGGTGAACTGCTATGTGAGCGACGATTTCTTCTGTCTGCTCGACGATGAGGAGCAGATACAACAGCCGACTGGTGGGGGCTCGACTTATCAGGGAAAACCCGATGTGGCCGTTGGCCGATATCCTGCGAGAACCGTAGAGGAAGCAAAGGTTTTGGTTGATAAGACACTCGGCTATGCGAATAATACCTATGCTGGCGCCTGGCAGAACGTCATCTGTATGATGGGTGATGATGGTAATGGTAACACGCATATGGCTACGGCCGATAAAGTGGCTAACCTTATAGAGAATAATTATCCTGGCTATCAGGTTAAGAAGATCTATTGGGATGCCTATCAGCGTGAGCCTTCTTCTACGGGCTATGCTTATCCAGATGTTACCCGGCTCATCAAACAACAGATGGCCAGCGGGGCACTGATGATGAACTACTGCGGTCATGGTGCACCATACACGCTCTCGCATGAATTTGTGGTCAAACTGGATGATTTCTCATCTTCCACTACCAACAACTTGCCTTTGTGGATAACAGCTTCGTGCGACATTATGCCCTTTGACGGACAGGAAGAGAATATCGGCGAGACCGTCATGCTCAGTCCGCGGGGAGGGGGCGTTGCCTTCTTTGGCACTACCAGAACGGTCTATGCCAGCTATAACGAACAAATGAACCTGACGTTCACCAACTATGTTCTGCAGCCTGGTTACACCATCGGTGAGGCAGTAAGGCAGGCAAAGTGCGACCTGGTCAGTGAGGGGCGTGATATGTCGCCTAATAAGTTGCAATATACGCTGCTTGGCGATCCGGCCTTACGTCTGGCCTGTCCTCAGATTGAGGTTGTCATCGATAGTATCAATGGACAGCCCGCCATTCAACAGCAACAGTTGGCTGCTGGTTCGGTGGTCAGGGTACGTGGACATGTGGAGAATGGTCAGACGCTTGCAGGGGGCTTCGATGGAACGGTGACGGCTATCGTTCGAGATGCAGAAGAGGAGATTGTCTGCAAGTTGAATGATGAGTCTGACAGTGGAGCTGATGAGCCATTTGTTTACTATGACCGTACGAAGACGCTTTTCCAAGGTTCTGATCAGGTGAACAACGGTGTGTTCCACCTGACATTTGCTGTGCCAAAGGATATCAGCTACACAGAAGGTAGCGGGTTGATGACCCTCTATGCCGTCAATAACGACCAGACCGAGACTGCCCACGGCCAGAACGACAGCTTTGTACTTAACGGCAGTGGGGGAATCCTCAACGACTCAATAGGGCCTTCTATCTATTGCTATCTGAATAGCAAATCGTTTGTCAATGGTGGCGTGGTGAATGCGACCCCGTATTTCCGGGCAGAACTCTATGACGACAGCGGAATTAATGTCTCTGGCAGTTCAATAGGTCACGACCTTGAGTTGGTGATTGATGGGGATATGACAAAGACCTACAACCTGAATGATTACTTCGCTTTTGATTTTGGCGAATATCGTAGCGGAGCAATCGGTTTCACCATACCTGAACTCAGTGTGGGATCACACAAACTGCTTTTCCGGGCATGGGACGTGTTGAATAACTCTTCGACGGCTGTGCTTGACTTCAAGGTCGTGAAGGATGCGGGAGAGGGGGATTTCAGTGTTATCTGTACTAAGAATCCGGCTAAGACGAATACCTCGTTTATCATTACTCATGACCGTAGCAGTAGTGAGGTAGATGTGACCATCCACCTCTTCGACATGTCAGGCCGACAGTTGTGGAAATGTACGAAGACTAGTGTCAGTACCGATGGTACTGTAGTGGTGGATTGGGATTTGGCCATCGGTGGGGGCAGCCGTTTGCGCACAGGGGTCTATATTTATCGCATAGAACTTGTTGGCAATGGTGGCCTGAATGCTTCTCATGCCAATAAATTGATAGTCTTAAGCAATAATTAGCCGACTCCGACGTTATTTTAGAGGTTTAAAAGGTAAAAGAGTAAATAGTGATGACGAAAACGACATTTCATAAGAAGACAGGGTGGGTAAAATGGTTATTGCCTTTTTACCTGATTACTATTTTACCTTTGAAAGCCTATGCTCAAGACGATAAGGGGATGATGTTCAACCCCGTGGAACATGCAGTCGTTTCGCAGACGATTGCGCCTGACGCCAGAGCTGCTGGTATGGGCGATGTTGGTGTGGCTACAGATCCCGATGTGAACTCACAATATTGGAATCCTGCCAAGTACCCTTTCTGTATCAGTCGTGCGGGCATTGCATTGAACTATACTCCTTGGCTGCGGAAACTGGTCAACGATATCGATCTGGCCTATGTGGCAGGCTACTATCGTATTGGTGACTATTCTGCTGTTTCCGGATCGCTGCGCTATTTCTCTTTAGGTGAGGTGTTTGCCGACGATGGAATGACTGTGAAGCCCTACGAGATGTCTATAGACCTGGCTTATTCGCTGATGTTGAGTGAGAAATTCTCCTTGGCAGCAGCTATCCGTTGGATCCACAGCGACTTGCGTTATGATTACAGTGAGGATTCCAAACCAGCCTCGGCCTTTGCAGCCGATTTGGCGATGTATTATAATAAATATTTGATGTTAGGCAGCCGAGAATGTCAGTTGGGCATCGGTTTGAACCTGTCAAATATTGGTAGTAAGATCTCTTTTTATGGGGATGACGAGAGCCAGTTCCTACCGGCTAATATGCGTCTGGGTGCCTCATTGATGGTCCCTGTGGATGAGTACAACCGTTTCTCTATTTCGGCTGATGCCAATAAGCTACTTGTGCCGACGGTGCCAAAGCAGCAGGAGGGTGAGTCGAATAGCGACTATCAGGATCGTGTGCGTCGTGAGTATAGTGACGTGAGTGCTATCAGTGGACTTTTTAAGAGTTTTAGCGATGCACCAGGTGGTTTCAAGGAGGAACTGGAGGAGATTCAATGGAGTGTGGGTGCAGAGTATGTCTATCACGATCAGTTCTCGTTGCGTGCGGGTTATCACCATCAGAGTGAGTCGAAGGGTAATCTTAAGTATTTCACCGTTGGTGGCGGCTTCCGTATGAGTGTGTTCTCGCTCGATGTGGGTTATGTCATTTCTACTGCCCGCAGCAACCCGCTCGACCAGACCTTACGCTTCACCCTTGCCTTCGATATGGATGGCATTAAGGATCTGTTTAAAAGGTAAGAAAGTAAAAAGGTAAAACCATTTAGATATGAAGATACGAGTTGGAATGGGCTATGATGTCCATCAGTTAGTGGAAGGTCGCGACCTTTGGATGGGTGGTATCAAGATTGAACATAGCAAGGGTTTGTTGGGTCACAGCGATGCCGACGTGCTTTTGCATGCCATCTGTGATGCTTTGCTTGGGGCTGCCAATATGCGCGATATCGGCTACCACTTCCCTGATACAGCAGCTTTTACAGACGGCATGGACAGTAAAGTCATCTTGAAGAAGACCATCGAACTGATAGCTACCAAAGGCTATCATCTGGTGAATATTGATGCCACCATCTGTGCCGAGCGTCCTAAGATGAATCCTCATATCCCGGAGATGAAAGCCTGTATGGCACAGATCTGTGGCTGTGATGAAGACGATATCTCCATCAAGGCTACAACCACCGAGAAACTCGGCTTCACGGGCCGTGAAGAGGGTATCTCTGCCTATGCCGTCTGTCTTATCGCCACGGATAAATAGTAAGTCCTACAGTCAGTGCTCGGTTCTTATACGATTGCATCATATTGAAGGTAGAAGCATCGGGCTGCCCGGCTATATCGTGGAAGTCGGCAAACACATTGCAGTGTCTTCCTAAGTCCTTGTTCACTTTTACTGAAGCATAGAGGTGAGCATGTTGGTCTAACAACTTCTTCTTGCTGTTGAAGAGCAATACCGACGACAACCTGAACCCCTTACCCAGAAGTAGGGTGGGGGCGAATTTCAGGGTGAAGTAGTTGTCATAGACCGATTCTAATAGTTCATAATGATGGTGGTAGGCGTTCACACCTCCTGTGATTCTAAGGGGACCCTTATTCCATGTGACAGTGGCTCCTAAGCCTGTCAGCCACTCATTAGACGTAGGCATATTTGTTAATAGTGTGTGTGTCGCACTGCCAGTTACTGTAATCTGCTCTGTTTGATAGTTGTACCGTAACTCAGACCGCCAGGCGAGGTGAGTCTTTTGGTCGGTATTGTACTGTGTGGGCCCTTCTGCCAGATAGTCTATGAAGTTACTGATGTAGGGGTTAAAATAGGAGCGGTTGAAAATACCTTGTACGAAGTGGCGTCCTTTCTTGAATCCTACACTGGCAAAGAATGCGTGGTCGCTGCGGTTGTACGACCAGAGGCTCTCACCTTCTTTTTCGTATGGCTTGTTCCAGAACGTGTTGTTTCTGAAACGGTCACCAAGGGTGATAATCCATGGCCCCTTCTTGTAGTCAAACTGCACATACAAGTCGTTGTTGAGATATTGTTCGCGGTTAATGCCTTGATACCAGACGTTTGAATAGCCGCCTTCATAGCCTGCAGTCATCCAAAGTGTGTGATTCAGGAAAGGAATACTGCATTCGGCAATCCACCAAGGCCATGCATTTCGCTGTTTAACATCCTCTAAGTTGCTGTTTGTATAGTTCATGCCTGCCTCGAAATAAAGACCCGCTTCCTGTTCGTTGAGGGTGCGCTCATAGGTGGCAACAATTTCGCCCCACCGTTGTCTTGTCAGCATATTCTCTGTACTATTAATATTGTGCAGACGGTCATTCTGCTCATCATAGCCTTGCGAGAGTTTAAACTTCAGCAGGTCTTTCTCCGTTAGCTGCCAGTCCATGAAGACCATTGCATTCTCTACACCGTTGCGCGAGGTGATTCCCGTTTCCGATGTATGGGCCTTCTCATATTGTAGGTTAGTCTGGGCGAAAGCACGTAAGGTGAAGTTCTCGCTTTTGCTGGTGATATCAGCATAAGCCTTACCGTTACCATAGGTACTGCCATTCAGGGCGAACTTGCCGTAAAGATCCTTGCTTCCTTCCTTAAACTGCAGGTCGATACTGCCCGAGGTTCCATCCGTCGCGTTATTGACGGCGCCGTATGTGCAGACGATAACCTGATGGAGGTCACAGGCTTTGATACCTTCTAACATGGGCTCAAAATCGACACTTAGCATGATGTCGTCAACTGACAAGACATAATTGGCCGTCAGTTTTTTGCCGTCGTCGGAGATAAGTTCGGGGCACATGTGAAGCACGTCCATCAGCGTCATCTCACTGTCTGGATTCAGTTTCTCTACATTGATAATGTATTTGTTGCCTTCGTGCTCAATAATCTCATCCTGAGCACTTGCTGTAAGCACATTAAAAGCGAGTAAAACTATCAGGAGATTCGTTAAAAGTCTTTCCTTAACCATTATTCGTTCATATTTGGGTGCAAAATTAATCATTTTTTCTCATAAAAAAGAAAGATGCCGTGACTCTCGCGAGCCACGGCATCAAAAAAAGCCTATGTTTAACTAAAAATCCTTTTCTCTGAAAGAAATTTTCAGCTCACAAGAGCTAAAAATTTCTTTTACCAATAACTAAAAACCTAAAACTATAAATATTACTACTAACCTAAAACAATCTATTAACCTTTTGACGATGCAAAGGTACGACGATTTTTCCTTTTTTGCAAGAGTATGACCATATTAAGTGTATAAAAACCCATCATTCTTGACATAAATCAAGCTATTGTGTGCGATAACACGCAGAAATCCTAAATAAATATACTATTCTCTTGGTGTTTCCCCCTTTTTATACTATCTTTGCAATCATAAAACGATATGAGAGTACTGATTGTCAATACAAGTGAGCGGACGGGTGGTGCTGCGGTTGCAGCCAACCGTTTGATGAAGGCACTGAATAATAATGGTGTCAAGGCTAAGATGTTGGTGCGCGATAAAGAGAGCGATGCACTGACAGTGGTGGGTTTGCCCAAATCAGGCCGTCTTCGCTGGCATTTCCTATGGGAGCGTTTTGTCATCTTCTGCCGTCTTCGTTTCTCGCGCGTACATCTTTTTGATATTGATATCGCGAATGCTGGTTCAGACATTACGCGTTTGCGCGAGTTTCAAGAGGCCGACATCATTCATCTCCATTGGATCAATCAGGGTATGCTCTCGCTTAATGGCATCAGGAAAATCCTCAATAGCGGGAAACCGGTTGTATGGACGATGCACGATATATGGCCAGCGACAGCCATCTGTCATGTGACACTCAGTTGTCGCAATTACATCACGCAATGTTCCAACTGCCGTCTGTTGCCTGGAGGCGGTTCCGATAACGACCTCTCTGTGCGTATCTGGCAAAAGAAATTGCGGATGCTGCAAGAGGGGAGCATCTACTTTGTGGCTTGTAGCCGTTGGCTGGAGTCGGAGGCCAAGAAGAGTGCCTTGCTCAAAGGACAGAAGATTACCAGTGTACCCAATCCGATTGATACACATATATATTATAGAGGTAATAAGCAGGAGGCGCGTCAGCGATTAGGATTGCCACTTGACAGAAAGCTGATTCTCTTTGCCTCGCAGCGTGTTACCAACGAATATAAAGGTATGAGTTATCTTGTCGATGCCTGCCGCTTGTTGGCAGATATTCCTCAGTTGGGTGTCGTTATCCTGGGTGGTCATGCAGAGGATGTAGTAGAACAAATGCCGTTGGAAGCCTATCCGTTGGGATATGTGAACGACGAGCAGCGCATTGTCGATGTCTATAATGCTGCCGATGTATTTGTCTTGCCATCCTTGTCGGAGAATCTGCCGAACACGATTATGGAGGCGATGGCCTGTGGTGTACCGTGTGTCGGTTTCAGGGTGGGAGGCATTCCCGAGGAGATCGATCATCGGAAGAATGGCTATGTGGCCGAATATCGTCAGGCAGACGATCTGGCGAAAGGTCTTCGTTGGATTCTGACTGAGGCCGACTATGAGACCCTGTGCGAGAATGCCGTCCACAAAGTGGGGCAGAACTATTCGCAACAGAGTGTGGCCATGAAATATCTCGACGTCTATGATCAGGCATTGGCCTTCAAGAACTACCGCTTATGATACGGATTACATACGTCACTATCACCTATAATGCGGCAAAGGTGCTTCAGCGCACACTTGACAGCGTGCTTGAGCAAGACTATCATGATATTGTCCACTTAATCATTGACGGCGCTTCGACAGATGATACTCTGAAAATCGTTGATGACTATATTGCCCGATCGAATGCGGCAGAAAACGGCCATCGCATACAAGTGATGTCTGAGCCCGATAAGGGTATCTATGACGCCATGAACAAGGGACTGCGCTCGCTCGATGGTGATTACGTGTGTTTTCTGAATGCAGGCGACTTCCTTCCTGCTCCTAACATAGTCAGCAGTATTGTTGAAACACTTACTTCCTCCCTCTCGCCCCACAGCTCTCAGTTGCCTGCTGTGCTCTATGGCGATACTGATATCGTCGATGGCGAGGGGCGTTTCCTGCATCATCGTCGTCTGGCTCCGCCCGAAAACCTCACCTGGAAATCGTTCCGCCAGGGCATGCTGGTGTGTCATCAGGCCTTTTATGCCCGTACCGACTTTGCCATCGCCACGCCTTACGATATGCAGTATCGCTATTCTGCAGATGTAGATTGGTGTATCCGTGTGATGAAAGCTGCCGACAAGGAGAAGGTGCCGATGCTGAATCTGAAGAGGGTGGTGGCTAACTATACTCAGGAAGGACAGACAACGCTTCATCATCGGGAGTCGTTGATAGAACGTTATCGGGTGATGGCCCATCATTATGGCCATGTCCAGACGTTTCTGATGCACCTCTGGTTTGTGGTGCGGGCTCTCTTCAAAAAATAAAAAGCATCGCCTCTCTCATAGCGATGCTTTCTTACTAACTAACTATTTAATTATCTATCTAAGTATGAATTTGCACGATGTGCGAGTTCGTTCACGTTCGGAAGAATCTGAGCGCACTCAATTCTTCTCTCACTTAATCACGAACTTTTTCCCGTTGACGATATAGATACCGCTCTTCAGTGGGCTCCTCGTTGTTCCCACCTTTCGTCCCTGAAGGTCGAAGACGACATGTTCTGCATTCTGGTCGGTCATGTCGATGTTGTGGATACCCGTCGTAGGCGTTACTGTTGCTTTCAAGCCATCCAGGCCGAAGTAATAGCCGCCATTGGTAAAGTCCAGGTTTTTGGTCTGCATGCCGCCACCGCTGAATATGATGTAGTCGGGATTGACTGCGCCAGACACTTTCCACTTCCAAACACTGTTACCATTGTCGGCTGTGCCCAGTTTGGTGGCATTCACGCCGGGCCAGTTTGTGCCAAGATAATCCTTGCCATCTCCATCTTTCATCCAAGCCCATACAAATATCTGACTGCCCCAGGATATAGGTGCCTCGAAGAAAGCACATTGCTCGCCCTCTTCCATCGTGCAGAAGGTAGGTACACCAGCATATTCGCCATCTTTCTCCTCCTCAGTACTCATCTCCGGATATTTGATGGAGGCGGGGTCGATATCACTCACATAATATACATAGTGATACCCGCTGATGGCCTTCTTCCAGCCTGTGCCTTTTGGCTCGTAGCTATCGGCTTTAGTGCCAACCACCGCCAGCAACTTACCATTGGTGCCCGTCGTCTCTACTGCATAGTAGTCTTTGCTCGATGCCATATTCGCCGTAGCACTCGTATTAGTGATGCCCACAGCCTTGCGCACGGTTATCATATTGGCAATCTCCTGCTTGTAGGCCTTCCAGTGCTTCAGGAACACGCAAGGTGTGCCGGGCATAGCCAACAGATAGGCGTTAGCAGCGAGTGTGTCCTTGCGGAGCGGGCCTTGGCTGCTTCCGTCGGGTCGTACTTCTGTATCATGGTTTTCCACAAAGGTGATGGCATACTGACGATAACTGCCGTCATCGACCTGACTGCTGATGAGTGGCCAGTTTTCATCCTTATTCTCATTGTTCTTTCCGAGATAGGTCCAGTCACCCTTGTCCGTAGCGTTACGCACTACATATTTGAATTGGAAGTCGAAGGCTGCGCTAGTCTTTCCAGTACCGTCAATCCAGTTCTTAATATTTTTGCTGCTATCCCAGTATTCGCCTATAGAGAACAGAGGTTTCGACGCTTCGTTATACATCTTGGTAAACTCGGCACTATAGCCTTTCACCATATCATAGCGGAAGCCCGTATAGCCCAGGTCGTTGAGCAGGAAATTCAGATAAGCCTTTACGATGGTCTGCACGTTCTCGCTCTTATGGTCCAAGTCGCGCATACCGTCCCATTTCTCACCTGTGTCCTTATTCTTACTTAACTGATAGCCTTTTCCTGCCGCTTCATCGTCGGAACAGACATCTTCGGAGGTCATGCGATAGGTTACGTCCTTATAGGTCTCTTCTGGGAATTCCACCCAGTTTTTAAGTTCTTTGCGATGGTTCACCACCACGTCAGCGATGGTTCCGATGCCTTTTTCCTTGAAGGTCTTGATCATGGAGCGCAGATCTTCTTCTGTGCCGAAAGAACTGTTATAGTTCTCGAACCAATAAAGGTCATCGTAGCCCATTGACATGCCGCCGCAGTTGCCGCTCTGTGGAATCCATACCAGATCGAACACCTTCGAGAGATCATCAGCTTGTTTCTCCAGACGTGTCCACTGGGTGTCGGCAAACGAATCCCAATAGAATCCTTGCAGCATCACGCCATTATAATCTTTTGGCCAACCCTGAGCCATCGCAGCTGCGGCTACGAGGCAAGATATCAATGTGAGGTAGATTTTTCTCATACGCTTTTAGTTATTCTGTGTTACTTAATTTGCTGCAAAGATATGAAAAAAGCCGATTGGTTGTTCTTCAAACTGTTCAAAATCTGAAAGTTATCTTGTGCAACCGTTTGCACATCCGTGACTTTCGCCCTGAAGAGATAAAAATGGGCTTCTGTAACCTTTCGTTTGCCGTTTTTTTGTATCTTTGCAGTTAGATAACTAAGAACTATGATTATGAAGAAAGTGATTGTTGCCATCGATTCGTTTAAAGGCTGCCTGTCGTCTGTAGAGGCTAATAAGGCTGCCGCTGAGGCTGTTTGGCAGGTAATGCCCGCTGCAGAAGTCGTTCAGATTCCTGTCAGTGATGGCGGTGAAGGCTGGCTGGAGGCTTTCCGTCATGCCTTAGGCGGCGAACTGGTCGAGATACCTGTTAAGGATCCGCTGATGCGCACCATACTGGCGCACTATCTGGTGAAGGATGATACCGCAGTGATTGAGATAGCGCAGGCCAGCGGCTTACCGTTGTTGACCTCCGAGGAGCGCAATCCGTTGCGCGCAACGAGTTACGGCACTGGTCAACTGGTGGTCGATGCTGTGCGTCGTGGTTGCAAACATCTTATCGTGGGTCTTGGAGGCAGTGCTACGAGCGATTGTGGGAAGGGCATGCTCAAGGCCATCATCGATACCTTTGCCAAATATGGCAACTGGGATGAGGTGAAAGCCTTGCAAGATGTGCGATTTACGATTGCTACTGATGTTACAAATCCCCTCTGTGGTGAACTTGGCGCAGCTCATGTTTTTGCCCCACAAAAAGGGGCTACGCCAGAGATGGTGCTCAGACTTGATGAACAAGCTCAGTTGTTTGCAGAACTCTCAGCCAGACATTTCGGCTTCGACCGTCAGAATGTCCCAGGAGCGGGCGCTGCAGGCGGTTTGGGCTATGCTTTCCTGCAGTATATGAATGCCGATTGCCGTTCTGGCATCGAACTGCTGCTTGAAGCCGTTGACTTCAGTTCACTTCTGAGCGATGCCCAATTGGTCATCACAGGCGAGGGCTCTGCCGATCGTCAGACACTGATGGGCAAACTGCCGTTTGGCATTCTGCAGAATGCTCAGCGCCAACAGGTACCCGTTGCCTTGATTGCCGGACGTATCAAAGACCGTCAGCAGTTGCTCGATGCCGGTTTCTCGAAGGTGGAATGTATCAATCCCGAGGGCTTGTCTCTTGAAGAGGCGATGAAACCCACAACGGCTCGCGCAAATATTGTGCGGACTGTCCAGATTACACTACAAAACCTGCTTTTTCTATAATTTTTTGGGCTTTCTACCTACATAACTACATAAAATCTCTCGAAACCCTTTTAAATAAAGGGTTTCGTGGAATTTTGTAACTACATAATAACTACATATAACTACATACTAACTACATAGATCCTACATGTTTTTGGCATTTTTCGTGCAAAAGCGTTCTTTTTAGCGGCCTATAGAGCCGTCCTTAGCTCCCTATCAGGCAAAATATAGGTGGCCTTTCTGCTACTATTGGCATGATGATAATCGCTAAATTCTCTAGAGAATTTAGTGGCAACCTCCTGTCTCTCTCATTGTTAGTACCCGTCTTAGCAGGAAATTCTCTAGAGAATTTTCAAATGCTGATTATTATAAATATCTGCAGAGACGTGTATCTCATCTTGCTACCTCCCTATGCAAACATAAAAAACAGAGGTATTTTGGCAAATTTATGTATGATCTATGTAGTTAGTATGTAGTTATATGTAGTTATTATGTAGGTGGAATATGTGTCTTACACTCTTATAATCAGATACTTAAAGTATATTTATGTAGTTATGTAGGTGAAAACGCAATTCTTCAATTAAAAAAGGCGGGCTGTTTCTACAACAGCCCGCCTGAAATTTGAGAGAAAGTATTCTAAGATTATTCTACTGTGCAGTAGATCTTATCATTCGTCTTGCGAGTAGGATAGAGCTTAACCTTATCACCAGCAACAAAGATATTGTCACCATTAGCAACAAGATTGTCTAATGTTGCA
>OMXO01000101.1 GCA_900315035.1 uncultured Prevotella sp. | reverse complement strand
GTTCATCCCGTCAAGACCATATTCTGTCGAGTCTTGACGACTCACAATCTCCATTTCTGGAATACGTTCTGCCCAAAGTTCAATCAGGTGTGCCATATCGTCAGGCACACGAATTGTAATCTCTTTCATTGTTCCTAAGTGTTGTGAGAAGAGTTTGAACGCTGCGCAGCATTACACCCTCGAGGGGTTCTCACCCACCTCGGATTAATATTTATTTCTAATGTAAGGTTGGTAAAAAAGAAAAGAGGAATAGAAATAAAAAACTGGTCATTCCCTAACAACTGGAAATGACCAGAAATAAATTACTGTTTCTATATTCGAGTTATCTCCCAGACATTTAATAAACAATAATGCAACCAGAAATCAAAGTTTTCCAGAAAATATTTGGCCGTCTCGAAAGAAACCATTACCTTTGCCCCATCAATGTTAAACTTAGACACATAATAATATGGCAAACATAGAACCGAGTAAAGGTGAAATCGTAATGTATCAGCCAGATGAGACGATCAGGCTGGAAGTAAGAGTTGAGGACGAAACAGTGTGGCTCAGCCAAGCACCTTGTGTGCGTTAAATGGATTATACTGCGTGTTGTCACTACGCACCATACAATCTTCTCTGCAACTCGAAGTAATGATTTCGTATATCGGCAACAGACATCTGAAGCCTTTCCTTAGCATCCCTCATTGAGTTGAACTTGATGTTGATAAAGGTCTTCAGCTTATCCGTGCCAAGTTCCTTGAAACCGTTGCTGGCATAGTATTCCAGAATCAGATCATCGAACTCCCGCTGCTCTTTGTTCAAGGCATCTACATACTGTTTCTTCACAAGCTCCACTCGCTTAGTCCTCTCGATAGGTGTTGAGTTATAAGCGATATACTCCAGCACATCGAGCAAGTCGCATTTCTGCATCTTCAGCATGTTCCTCAGCAGATTCAATTTGTCTTCTGCAAAACCTGCTTCATCCAGCGTTTTCAGCAGATCCTCTCTGGTTTCAGGGTTCGACCATTTTTCCCTGAGGTCATCTGCATCAGAGAAGAACTCCGGAATTCTGCCAAAGAGCTTCTTCACATAGTCTTCAAGACTGATGAACTCGTCGCCAAAGAATATCTTCTGCTCCCAGTTCGTTTCAAGCGACAGCTTTCTTCCCGTAGATAACTTAATCTCTACCGTATTTGATTTCGGACCTTCGCAAGTGCAAGGAAGATTGCCACATACTGGGCACACCAAGGGTTCGCTTACGATATGAGGACTATCTGGCAATTCACCAGGCACCTTCTTCATGCAAGTGCAAGGCCAGTTGCCACATACAGGGCAATAGGTATCGCCATCCCAATCTGGATCCTTGAACATCTCGCTGGCGCCTACAAAGTCGTAGATCGTGAAATAATACTTCTTGTCGAACAAGCGCGTGCCACGACCTATAATCTGCTTAAACTCCACCATATTCTGAATAGGTCGCATCAAGACGATGTTGCGCACATTTCGGGCATCAACGCCAGTACTCAGTTTATATGAGGTCGTGAGGATAGTAGGTAGCATCTTCTCATTGTCCTGGAAGGCTCTCAACGTTGCCTCTCCCACTTCACCGTCGTCGGCAGTCACTCGCTCACAATAGTTGCTGGCAGGGCGCTGCTTGTGCTTGTTCACCATATCACGCACAATCATAGCATGTTTCTGGGTAGCACAGAAGATGATACTTTTCTCGTCGGGATCTATCTTGTTCAGGAACTCCTGCACACGATGTTCGTCACGCTCCTTGATCTGGATTCTGCCGTTATAGAAATCCGACTCCGAATAAATCTTCTCATAGTCGATATCTCCACTCTTCACGATGTCACCTTCCCGATACTGATAATCATCAATATTGCTTGTAGATACTTCGACACGGAAGGGAACCAGGAAACCATCCTCGATGCCTTGTTTCAGCGAGTAGGAATATACTGGGTTTCCGAAGTAAGCGTAGGTATTGGCATTATCCTTTCTTCTGGGCGTAGCAGTCATACCCAGCTGATAGGCACTGTCGAAATATTCCATCAGCTTTCGCCACTCGCTCTCGTCATTAGCTCCACCTCTGTGACACTCGTCGATGATGATGAAGTCGAAGAAGTCACGCTCATACTGCATATAGTAAGGCTGATCGTCTGCGCCTTCAGGCAGCTTGACGCCCTGCTCCTCTGCCTTTTGGGCATTGGGCGAAGTCATCATCGTCTGGAAGATTGTGAAATAAAGGTTACGGGCTGTCGGCACCTTATAGTTATTCTTCCTCAGTTCCTTGGGCGTGATGCGGCACATCGCATCTTCGGGGAACTGATCGAAGTCGTTGATAGCCTGATTGGCCAGAATGTTTCTGTCGGCAATAAACAGGATTCTTGGGGCTCGCTCTATACCTTTTGTATTCCACTTTGTTTGCGTCAGTTTCCAACAGATCTGGAAAGCTGTGTAGGTCTTTCCTGTTCCCGTTGCCATCGTCAGCAAAATACGGTTATGCTGCTTGGCCACAGCCTCCAGCACGTTCTTGATGGCTATCTCCTGATAGTAGCGAGGCTGACGGCCACCACTACGATTGAGCGCACAAAGATTGAACTTGTCGCGCCAAGGGTTCTCGTCAGGGAAGGTCATCTGCCACAAGTCTTGTGGCGAAGGGAAGTTGTCGATATCCCGTTCCTTGCTGGGGATGATATAATCTCCATTGCCAGACTTGACACCCATATCGATGAACCATATCTCATCGCCATTGGTGCTATAGGTATAGCGAATCTTCAGCGCATCGGCATAGAGCTTGGCTTGGGCTACGCCTTCAGCCACATCCTTCTCGTCGCTCTTGGCCTCTATCACAGCCAGCTTCATACCCTTGTATTCTAGGATATAGTCAGCCTTCTTAGGGTTCTTGTTGCCAGAAGCCGTGAGGCGACCAGGCGCAATATAAGCACTCTGTTCCACCAGAATATTACTTCCTGGAACGATCCCCCAGCCTGCATCCCTCAGCTTGGGGTCGATCTTGTTAAATCGTGTCTGCGCTTCGTTCATCAAACTATTTATCTTAAGAATAGAAAATTATTTAGTTTTCTCGACAATCATCTGTTTGGCTTTCTTTAGATTATCAACAAGAGTTGTTAACTCGTCTGATTTAAATGTAGACATAGATCGAGATGAATAACTCTTTGTTTGAACATAAAGAGTCCATTCATTTTTCTTTTCATTCCAGTAAGTACCAATCTGGACGCCATCTCTTGTTTTATACTCCACCTCTGTATACGTTTCAGCCGTATTGGGTATGATTTCATTTAAAATTTTCTCAAGAGATAAAACTGCCGCATCCAATTCATCAGGATCTAAAGTACCAATATAACTATCACTTCCTGAACTAGTTGGATATTTGGTTATAATTCGAAAGCAGCCTCTTTTTTCATTTGATTTCAAATCAGTTATAATAAGAACTTGATTTTCAGTTTTGTTATAACTCTTTCCTACAGTAGGTAAATCATAAAATTCTTTCTTAAAAACATTGCCATCCTTTGCTAAAAACTCCAAAGTCTTACTATTTGACTTTGTTTCTTTCTCTTGTGCATTCAAGAACAACGGCATCATTAATGCTAAAATAACCAATAATTTTTTCATAACAATAATTTTAAATTGTAAATAATATGTTTATTCAAATACTTGTCTTAATATTGCTTGTTTCAATGCGTCGCACTCCTGAGAAATCTTATCGTAGTTCTCTTGGAGGCGGTCAACCTTGGATTTAAGGGAGTCGAGGCATATTACAATTCGTTGTTGCTCATTCTTTTGAGACGGAAATGTCAAAGGACACTCTAGAATCTGCTTTTTTCTTAGATTTGTTTGATTCTCGCCATTGTCATATTTTAGTAAATGAGGATTCCTATTTAACAAATAGTAAAGGAATTTCACGTCAAGTCCTTTACTTTTAAAAGCGCATATTCGCTGATTTAAGGAATACTTATTATTGCATTCAATGATATAACACTTTGCCAATGTTTTCCCCTTTGGAACATCACTCATTACCATGACGATTTCATTAATATAAAGAGGTGATAATTGTTCGTTAGAATATTTTCTTATGGTTCCTCCTGTGGCTACAAACTTTGAATTAATTACAACATAATCTCCGCTGTCTTCAATATCTTTCTCATGAGCAATTCCATTTCTAAAAAACACAACATCATTTATAGTTTTCTCTTCCCACCCTTCTTTTGGTTCAAGCATTTCTTTGAGTGATGCTTGGAAGAGGGCTTTGGCTTCATTGAGGGCTTTTTCGGCATTAGCCTTCATCGCATCTATCTTTGCAAAAGCAGAGTCAAGATAATCAACAATGGATTGCTGCTCGGAGAAAGAAGGAATAGGCAACTCTACGGATTTAACTACTTGTTGTGTCAAACTTGGCAACGTAGTACCAGTGTTTTTCTTCAGCCAATTAATACTTGTAATGAAATAATAAACAAATTTGCTGTCATAACCTTCTTTCGCTGAAATTCCGAATGCCGTATCAACATTCCAAAAACGTTCCTCAATAAACTGCGGATTATTTATACTACCTTTTCTACCCAAGATAGTTGTACCTGCTTCACATAGATAGTCATTGGCATACCCCATGATATTTCCACCACTACCATAAATAGGATATTGCCCTCCTTCGGAAAGAACGTCTTTTTGGTTCTTTCCGTGAATCACTTCAGCAACTTCACCTAACTTTTTATATTCCCAACCTTCTTTCATACTTCTATTTTAGCAAATTTCTACTCCTGTTTTCTTCAAGTACCTGCATCTGCTGAATAGCTATCTGATTGAGCTTGATTAGTCTTTCGCCTTGTGGCACTCCATCGTTGATAAGTACAGCATTGATATTTTCCATGTTCGAGAGACAGATCAACTCGTTGGTAGTAGCATAATCACGAATATTCCCCTTGAGGTCAGGATTGGCCTCACGCCATTGCTTGGCTGTAATTCCAAACATAGCCACATTCAGCACATCGGCCTCTTCTGCATAAATGATACTGGCCTGAGCAGATGTTACTTCTTCAGGAATAAGATTGTTCTTTATCGCATCTGTATGAATACGGTAGTTGATTTTCGACAGTTCACGTTTTGCCGTCCACCCAATTTGCTTCTGTTCATCCGCTTTCAAACGCTGGAACTCCATAACCAGATAGAGTTCGAATTCTACAGATACCCAATTAGCAAACTTGAAGGCGATATCGCTATGAGCATAAGTACCACCTCCAGCCCCGCTCTTTGAAACGATGCCAATCGCAGCAGTTAAATCAATCCATCTTGTTGGACTCATTGTAAATGAGTTGCTGCCTGCCTCAGTTAAAAGGGGGTCGAATTCGACCCCTTTAAAGTTGGGGTTATGCAATCTTTCCCAAAGACCTAAATACTCTAACGTATTCTTTTGCCGCATCCAGTTCTTTACAACGTCTTTTGGTTCTGCACTATTCTTCTGTCTGGCGATGTCTGTGATACAAAGATAGTCCTCACCATTGATTTTAATTGTCTTGATGCTGACATCCCTTACTATTATTTCGTTCTTCTTAGCCATGATAACGATTTCTTTATCTTCTTCTACTTCACCATCTCCATGATTTCGTTAATAAGCGTCTGATTCTCGCTATTGAGGGCAAGGATGGTCTCTGCAATCTCGCTGGGGGTGCGTTCATCCACCTCCTCTACCTTGTTGGGATTCTTCACGCTGAGGTCGCAACTGTCGTCGAGGGTGCTCACATCGAGCGTCCACGAATGTTCGCTCTCTGCCTGCGTCTTCTGCAAAGTCAGGAATTCCTCCATATCAGCCTCCGTCAACGGCTGCGTCTTGGTGAAATGCTTATCTACCTGATAATACCAAATTTTCTCTGTTGGCTCGCCTTTGGTGAAGAACAGAACAACGGTTTTCACGCCAGCACCCGTGAAAATTCCACTTGGTAAATCTAATATTGTATGTAAATTACAATCTTCTAACAATTTCCTTCGTAACAATACAGCATCCGTATTGCTCAGGAAGGTGTTCTTAATGACGATACCTGCACGACCGCCAGCCTTCAGCATCTTGATGAAGTGCTGCATGAACATATAGGCCGTCTCTGATGTGCGAATCTCAAAGTTCTGCAACACCTCGCCACGCTCGTTGCCTCCAAAGGGCGGATTAGCCAAGATGACATTCTTGCGGTCGCTCTCCTGAATCTGACTGAGGTTCATGGCCAGCGTGTTTCCGTGCGTGATGTTGGGGGCTGATACGCCATGAAATATCATATTCATCGTGGCGATGATATAGGGCAGACCTTTCTTCTCTTTGCCATAGAAGGTGGATTTCTGCAAGATTTCGTGGTCTTTCACGCTCTTGATCTTTTCCTTCATATAGAGGAAAGCCTCGCAGAGGAAACCAGCAGAACCACAAGCGGGGTCATAGACCGTTTCGCCTATCTTGGGATCAACCACCTTGATGATGCTGCGAATCAAGGGGCGAGGCGTGTAATACTCACCACCATTGCGGCCTGCATTACCCATGCGCTGGATGTTACTCTCGTAGAGCACAGTCATCTCGTGCTTATCCTCAGCACTCTGGAAATGGAGCTCATCAATCATGTTGATAATCTCTCGCATATTGAATCCTGAACGAATCTTATTATGCAGTTCGCCAAAGATTTCGCCTATCTTATATTCAAGGCTATCTGTCTGAGTGGCGGTATTTTGGAAGTCTTTGAGGTATGGGAAGAGCTTTTGATCGACAAACTCCACCAGGTCGTCGCCACTCATGGCATTGACGGTATCGAGTACCATCTTACCCGTCTGCGGGTCCCGCTTCTTAGGCGTTGCCCACTGACTCCAACGGTAGAAACCAGATACCAGTCGCTTGTAGGTCTTGCCTTCCAATTCGGCTTCCTCCTCTCGCTCCGTTTCCAGATCGTCGAGGTATTTCAGGAAGAGCATCCATGATTTCTGCTCCAGATAGTCCAACTCACTACCGCATCCCTGCTCCTTCCAGAGTATCTGATCAATTGCTTTAAATGTATTTTCGTATCTCATCATTGCTTTGGGTTATCGTATATATATTCGGCAAAGGTAGTGTAAATAATCGAGTCCACCAAATGTTTTGGGAGAAATCTTCAAAAGACACAGATATACAGATATACAGTTTTATATTGCGAGGGGGGAGGCTAGAGTGTACTCAAATAGGAAATATTAATAATAATATTTTTAATAATATATAATATATATATTATATATTATTAAACTCTAAATAGGCTTATGAAGTGGGGTCACGTTTTAAAACTGTATATCTGTATACTGTATCCAAGTATATCTGCCTTATGTTAGTGCGTGCTTTTTTGCGT
>OMXO01000102.1 GCA_900315035.1 uncultured Prevotella sp. | reverse complement strand
ATCTCTGCCTCAGGCATCTTCCGCTTGATGGTGTTTGCAAAGCCAAAAAACAACGGATCGCCACTGGCGAAGACGACGATGGTTTGAGGTTTGAGGTTTGAGGTTTGAGATTGATATTGGGCAAATACGTTGTCAAGGGGTACGGTAATGTCAATCCACTGAGCGTCAGCGGGCAGTAAAGGAGCAACAATCTCATGATGGCGCCTACCCCCAGAGAACACCCTACCCTTCTTGATAACTTCCAACACCTCAGGAGGAAACCAAGGCTGAGGATTATCCGTAATTCCGATGACAAAAAATCGTTGCATTGAATAGGCTATTATGTCTTTAACTTCTAATCATATACCTAAAGGTCGCGCCCAGGTTTCAGTTGTGCAGCATCGTCAAAGGTGAGGATGGCATTGCACAGCGTAGCAGCAAGATTACTACCACCTTTTCTGCCTTCCACGATAATCTTAGGAATGTTACGGAAAGGCTTCACCATGTGCTTCGACTCACAGACATGCACAAAGCCCACAGGTGCAGCGATGATACCAACAGGTTGTGCCTTACCCTTGCGTATCAAGTCGCAAAGTTCCATCAGTGCTGTAGGGGCATTGCCAAAGGCAAAGAGTGCGTCAGGATGCTCTTCAATAGCCAATCGGATACCCGCTTGAGTACGAGTGATATCTTCTTTATTGGCCATCTCTACTACTCGAGGGTCTGAGAGATAACATTTGGCCTCTATTCCCAATCGGGCCAATGCTCCCTTGCGGATACCACTGGTCACCATCGTCACATCAGTCACAATCGTCTTTACCCGTCCGTCAGCCACCTGATGATATAATGTCTCTACAGCCCCAGGATCTGTATAAAGAATATTCTCCATATCGAAGTCGGCTGTGGTATGAATAGCATGTAACAATGCCCATTTATGATCGATAGGATAATCCTTTTTCAATTCACTGGCAATCGTGCGGAACGACTCGATCATGATGCCTTGACCTACATTCTTGCTATCCGCTGGTGCGTCACGATAGTAGCCACGAGGCGTAATGATTTTACCGTCTGCGATATACGACTGCGAATTGCCAATAAGAATAACGGTAAACATATCCACCTCTTCTGGATTAAACGCTCCCAATGTCGTAACCTTCACCTCCTGTTCTTCGCGACCAGCCTGTCTCACATAACCAATTGGCGTTTCTGAGGAACGTTCCTTTAAAAAGAGTTCTTGCAAGCGATACAACTGCCAGTAACGACCATGCGATTTAGGATTATAGACAGCCGTAACGAAATCACCTGTCGCAGCAGCCTTGATACGTCGTTCGATCACCTCCCAGGGTGTCATCAAGTCAGAAAGAGAAATGATACATGTATCATGGCCGATTGGGGCTCCTAAAAGTGAGGCTGCCTTTTGGAAGGCTGAAATTCCTGGCAAGGTCTCGATACTAACGGCAGAGTGTCGCTCCTGAGCCATCTCAAAGACTAAAGGTGCCATCCCGTATAATCCTGCATCACCCGAAGAAATCACCACAACGGTCTTTCCCTGTTCTGCCAGTTCAAAGGCTTGCTCTGCCCGCTCGCGCTCCTTTTTCATACCCGTGTCGATGCACTCACAGTCAGCCTTCACATACGACTCAATAAACTGGAAATAGTACTTATATCCAACTATTGCATCCGCCTGCCGTACTGCTTGAAGCACTGCTGGCGTGATGTCATCTTGACTTCCAGGACCTATGCCTGCTACTATAATCTTTCCCATATCATCTGCAAATATACAATTTTTTGGCGGAAATAGCGATTGATTTCAAAAATTTTGTGTAAATTGCGCCCCGAAATAAAAATCAATAGTAAAAAATGATGAAGACGAAACATGTACAGTATGAGACGAAAGGGACTTGTTCGAAACTGATTGACGTAACTGCAGATGAGAACAATGTGATTCAGCAAGTATTCTTCCTGGGCGGTTGCAACGGTAACCTGCAAGGCGTAAGTCAGCTGGTGCGCGGACAGCAGATTGATGATGTGATCAAGAAGCTCGACGGTATCCGCTGTGGAACGAAGGGTACCTCGTGCCCCGATCAGTTATGTAGGGCATTAGAGAAACTGAAGGATGCACCATTAACAGATTGAGTGAGGAAAAACCTCACTCAATCTTTTTATAATAACGTAAAGGACCTAATCCCTTCATCTCCGGATGAAGAATCTGGATAAAATCACTCAGCAAACGGTCGGGTCGGAATGGCGACTCTTCATAGAAACGCGAAGTACGGACATTACAACCATATAGCTCTCCTGACTGGAAAGCACGGAACTGATCGTAACCGTCTTTCTCAGAGAGGAATCTTTCGCGCGACATGGGTTTATCACTGTCATAACGGAACATCCATACTTCTGTATCAAAGGCTTCCTCCAGAACCGTCTCGAAGGGCAATGAGAGGGAACCGCTATGTTCATCGTCAGCCCAAGGATAACGTCCACCAGCATCGGCAATCATCTGGCCGATAGTGCTACGTCCACCTGGGACATACCATACGGAGCCGACCTGAGAATCGACAACTACTGAGCGGCCTTGACCTGCCTCCTGAGCACGATCCTTGAGATTGGTATAATTCTTCTCCACTTCCGCAAAGAGACGATTAGCAGCTTTCTCACAACCAAAAAGCAGACCATAGAAACGCATCCACTCTGAACGGGCCAAAGGTGACACTTCCATATACTCGGCACATTCCACAAGGGGAATACCAATATCTTCAAGTTTGCCATAGCCACCGCTATTCTCAAAAGGCGACAGTAAAATGGCATCTGGATGCAGATCGATGATCTTCTCAATCAGAGGGTTCATGCCATCACCGCAATCGACAATATGACCATTCTTGGCTTGGCGCTGAATCCAAGGAATCTTGATATACTTCAAATCGGCCACACCCGCTATCTTGTCTCGACACCCAAGATCCATGAGCAAAGCGCAGTGGACGGTGGTGAAGACGACAGCCTTCTCAAGGGGTGTGCGGATAACTGTTCCCTTAGGCAGGTGGACAGGCACCTGCTGATCACGAGGCACCAGCACATAGGTGTGGAGAGCCTTGCCTTCTTTCCAAGGATTAGCAATGGTCACCACTGTGAAGCCATCGTATGAGACAATTGACGGCAGGGTAGCATATTTGAACTGCACGCTGTCGCCCCCTCCTAAGAACCCCGATGTACGGGAGCCACAGGAGAGGAGCGTCAACGACGTCAGTGAGAGTATCAGTCCGTAGAGGATTCTCATTGAGTGACGAGGGTCTTAGTAGCGTATGTGAACCCGATCTTATGTGGCTCTACACCAGTCTCGAATGACTTATAGAGAGAACCATCGTTCTTGTAGATATTCACAAAGCCTGCTGTTGAATAGCTGGGATAGCCTGTGGTCTTATCGATGTTACGCGAAGCAATCAGCACATAGCCTGTGTTAGGATCGATGCTGATAGCACAGGGACTGACAACGGGTTTTGACGAGTCGCCTGAAAGAAGGAAGGGTGATTTATATTGAGTCTGGATGTTATAAAGGGTATAACTGGCCTTATCTGCTCCATAAGGATAGTTATAGGTCAGGATAGTATAACCCAGACAGGCCATGCCTGTAGCATCTTCAACAAGTTTGACACAAGTGTCATCGGAAAGCATATAGAGACCCATCTCATGCTGTGTCCAGTTTTCATCATAATAGCCCCAGTCAATAATATACATCGTACTACCAGCGACAGCGATTTCCTGAGGATTATGAATCTTGGCGTTCTTCACCTCCTTGACAGAACCGCTGACAGGGTTGATGATAGAAATAGAACCACTGCCGTTACCATAGTCGCTGTTGCAGACATAGAGCGTAATGGCAGTCTGGCCATTCTGGTCGCTGCTACCACCAATGGTAAGACCTTCTGGAGCTACACCAACCTCAAAGAGACCTTGTTTGCTGAAGTTGACGGTATCAACAACAGCAACATGTCCTTTAGACATGGAACCATCATCACCTGCAGTTCCATAGGTGGTGAAATAGATCCTATCTCCATAGCCGATAATATGACGAGGAGTTGCACCCGCCTCACCCAACAAGGCTACGGTGTTAATCTTCGTAATCTCCTTAAAGGTCTTGGTGTTAAGCACAAAGATAGTGTTCTCGTCAGAACCAACGATATACATCTTACTACCCAGTACGCAGGCATCATTAGGCGTGCCACCCAGACTAGCACCATTAACACTCTTATAGACATTCTGACGAGCTATAGAAGTCTGGTCATAGGTATCGACTGTCAGACTACCGTCTATGCCATTATAAGAACTGCCATTGTTGATGACATAGATACCATCAGTAACAGTAATCTTGACTGGTTCGTTGTTTTTGTCGCTGTCGCTAAGGCAGCCGGTGAGGAGGGTTGAGCCCATCAGCATCACCACAAGACTTAAAAGATTCTTTTTCATTTTTACGTTTATAATTCTTAAAGTTGATATTTCAAAGACACTTGCCAACTTCTGCCAGGCATGGGATAGAAGCGGACAATCTCATATTGAGCATCGAAGAGATTCTTCAGATCAAAACGGGCCTCAAGCTGCTGTGTGCCCCACCGAAAAGTGTGATAGGCTGTGAGACCTGTATCCCAGTAACCATCCATATCGGTACCTTCAAAGTGCTGGTTGTTGGCCCAGCGACTGCTGATACCTGAACCATGAAGAGAGAGACTGACCCAGGCATTCTCCCATCCGAGAGCGATACTGCCAGAATGTTTCGGCATATAAGCAATCTGATTGCCATAGTATGGTGACTCAGTGGTGGTTCGATCCTCTGTCTGCTGATAGGTGTAGTTGCCAGAGAACAGCAGTTGGTGATTGGCACCGAGACGATAAGTAGCATGAGCATTGAGATTAGTACCCAGCACACGCACCTTGCCTACGTTGATGCAAGTCCAGATAAACATGTTATAGGGTACTGCCACAATCATATCTTTCACTTGGTTATAATAGCCGTCAGCCGTGACAGTAAATGAACAGTTGTCATCAGCCTCTGAACTCCAAGTGACTCCAAGATTATACTGATCGGTGCTCTCAGGTTCCAGATCGGTACTGCCATAGTGGAAATAATAGCTTTCATTAAAGGTTGGCGAACGGAAAATATTCTTGTACGATGCACGGATATAAAGATCGTAATCATCAAGCAATTTGTATGAAAGCGACAAAGAGGGCGACAGCCTGCGCATATTTTGAGCGCTATTACCATCCTTTGTATCGTTGAGATAGAGGGAATATAACAGACGGGCCAGCGCTGTAAGCCGACCGCTGCGATACTTTGCTGTAGCCGACTGGAGGACTGAATGCCGATAAGGACGAGAATTGATAGTCCTGCCAGCAGAACCTGTCAAATTATTGAAGCTATAGTCAGCCGAATAATCAAAGGCCCATTCTGAAGTGGGAACATAGAGTATCGCTGCTGAGGTATAGGCCTCACGCTGCCAATAGCCGGCATCGTTATAGTTCCTGGGAGTCAATGGGTCTTGATAGATGGAAGCATTCCAATTGAATTTGGCATGCCATCGGAGCGACCAGCCACCTTGATGGCGAGTCTGATACAGAAGCTGTCCGAAGAAGTTCTGATCGTGGATGGTCTCTTTACTCAGATTGGTGTAATAGCGCACCTGACCAGGCAACTGGCGATCGTTATCGTAGTAATATACCTTTCCACTCAGTCTGCTGCCGGGCGAAGTGTTCCACACAAAGTTCAGTTCACCGTGCCCACTGTTCATACGGCTATTGGTACGACGGTCTTTCACTATCTGATAACCGTTCTGCAGTTCATAGGGATAGTCGTTCTCCGCATAGGTATATTCACCAATGGCAGAAATAGCAAATCTGGAGCCCAAGCTCTGTTCATAACGCAGGAAAGGACTGACGTAGCCAAAGGAGCCTGTCTTCATCTGAGCGACCAGATGAGGACGGGTGTCATCAGACGGCAGCCCAATCGTCTGGATATTCAGCAGCGCTGGCGTAGAAGCATTACGCGCTGGTATGAATATATCGTCATTGTCGCCTATAACGAGTGAGAGATGATCGACATTCTCAAGGGAATAGCGCGACAGGTCAATCTCACCACTCTGACAATCGCTCAGCATGACCCCGTCGTAGCTCACACCTGTGTGCTTGGCTCCAAATCCTCTGACGGAGACAGTCTTCATACCCCCAGCCCCACCATAGTCACGCAGGGTGACACCAGGAATACGATGCAAAGCATCAGCCACATCAGTGACACCCAGACTGAGCATCTGTTGACGATCGAGAATATGTAAGGGGGCTGTGCTCGTTACGACATGTTGACGGCGGCTTTCAGTAATGGTTACCTCACGGAGCTGATGCGTCCTGTCCGTAATGGTATCACTACGGTGAGTCTGGCCATTTGCCATCACGGGCAGCAAACCAGACAGGTAACATAAGAGACATTGCCTGAACATTCTTTTCAATTTGCAAAGGTACACAAAATAAGTAAAACGCGTGAATTTTTAAATATTATTTCACATCTTAAGCTACTGAGACTATCGTCTGATTGTGGACTGGCACAAAAAAGGCAGCCATGCAACGTATGCACGACTGCCCGTCTGTCTCATCTGGTCAATAGATTTTTATTCTAGATACTGAGCTTAATCGCCTATTTTGATGCTGCGCTTAATTGCCTACTTGATGCTGGCGCATCGAGTAAACTCGCGCTCAGCAGAGCTCAAGCGAGCTTGGCTCTGCTCTCGCTTACTCGTTTACTTCCAAGGATTCTCGAAGGCTACAGGGCCGTTCTCGAGTTTCTGGCATACCAATTCGATGTCCTCGTAGTGCTCTTCGCCGTCTGCCCAGTACTCC
>OMXO01000103.1 GCA_900315035.1 uncultured Prevotella sp. | reverse complement strand
CAAGGACGAGAAATACAACCTCTGCAAGATTTCCTTTGACCCTGAGACGGGCCAATACGGCGAGCGGGTAGATACCATCTTTAACGCTGTTGCGATGGGGAAGAGTCTGACGTGGCCGCGTCCTTCCTACGATGGGAAGTACATGCTTTTTACCCTGATGGACTATGGGTATTTCTCTATCTGGCATGAGGAGAGTGAGCAGTGGCTGCTGGATTTGAAAACAGGAGAGGCTCGTGAACTGAAGGAGATTAATAGTCCCAAGGCAGATAGTTATCATAACTGGACGACAAACTCGCGCTGGATTGTTTTTACTAGCCGTAGGGATGATGGCTATTACAGCCGTCTGTATCTGGCCAGTATTGATGACAAAGGGCATTTCACTAAGCCCTTCATGTTGCCGCAGCGCAATCCAAAGGAATACTATGAGGAGAGCTTATTCTCTTTTAATACGCCCGACTTCACAAAGGTGAAGGTGGATTTTGATGCTTATCATGCTGGTCTCGAAATAGCTTCTGATAAGCGTGTCGCTACGAAAGTGCGCCAATAAGGAATACTTATTGAGAAATAACCCAAGGTTATTGGGCGGCAGGAGGCATTTATTTAAAGATAAGTGCCTCTTGTTGCATGGCCTTGGCGACGTCATCGACATCGAAAGGTACTTTGCCTTTGCCTAATTCCGGAGCATTGAAGGATTTCAGGTTGTTATCGTAGAAGGTCGGATGCTCTTGAGGCAGACAGAAAGGTTTATATGCTCTGCCCTCTTCGTCGATGTAGCAGAAATAAGGTTTGCCATAGAGCCCGTCATCGCGCTTGGAGGCAAACACAAACCAGCGGCTGTTAGAAGACCAAGCATGGTATGTGTCGCTTTTTTCACTATTGACAATGTTGAGGGTGTCTATCTTGCCAGTCTTCAGATCCATCATCTGAAGGTCGGCCTCTGGATGCCAGATGGGGAAAGTGCCATAGTCGGCTACGGTATAGAGAAGATAACGACCATCGGGCGAGATGCGGGGATGGCAGACGGATTTAGCACATTGGCCATTGACTAATGTATCCACTTGGGTGCCGATGGTGCCAGTCTGTTCGTCGAAGGGAATACGGACCAGACTGTACTTCAGGTTCTTGATATCTTTGGGAAGATCGATGGTATCGGCTCTGCAATAGTAGATGTACTTGCCGTCGGGTGAGAAGGTGGGAAATGTCTCGAACTTCAGACTGTCGCTGATCAGGGGCGATGAGATGATACGATGCTCCTGCATATCGGCTACAAAGACATTTGATTGGGAGTCGAAGACTTCCAGGCGCTTGCTGGCGAGACTATGGAAAGCAGGGATGATCTTCTGAGTAGAGTAGGTGATGTAGCGACCACTGGGACTGAAGCCGAAATAGACGCTGCCTGGAATGCTGAGCTTACTAAGCTTGCCGTTCTGATTCAGGATGGCACCACCGTTTTTACCGCGCACATACATCATCGACAACTGTGGATCCTGATTGGCAAAGGTGTGACAGTTCATGCAGCGGTTCTCCAGCTGTTCGTAGTGGCCGAGAGCATTCGTCTCGAAATTCTCTACGCAACGCTGTTGAATCTGTACATTGTTCCAGATTTCGTAATCAGGCTCGATGAGACGATAAGTAAGGTAAGGATCGATCTTATCTGCTACGACCTGCCAGTGGAATGGTCTGTATTGAATCCAATGCCCGTCAGACAGGGCTGTGATAGTTACTTCAATACACTTTCCAACAGACTGTTTCATGAGTTCTTTCCAATCGTCGATGTCGAAGACTGCTTCGTTACCTTTGGCGTTAATGATGATCGAACCGGCTCTTACCTCTATAGCATCATATTTACCACGTAGCAGGAAGTTCAGCGGGGCAATATTTTGTGGAATAGTTATCTCGCAATAGTCAGGGGACATAGGTGGCAGATCTTGGCTCTTCTGTACATCCTGTGGGGTAGGAGCGCAGGCTGCAAGAAGGATCAATATGGTTAGGATATAAGCAAAATTCTTCATACGTCAGGTGCTTTTATCTTGTCGAAATAATACCAATATGTATCCTTGAAAGCAGGATTGCCGCGCTGGCTGTTATACTGCTGGAACCGTTGTAGCACATCTTGCCGCTGTATGTATTTCATCCATTCCTCCTTCGGAGCATTGGTACCGGCAAGCCAGATACAAAGGGCTTCCTGATAGAGTGTCTTCAGTCGAGGCTTGTTCTTGTCTGTACAATAGCGGTCGTAGTCGCGCTTAAAGTTTACGATGTCTTTTAATAGCAGTGTGCTACATAGGATATAGTCGAGTGCAATGGTATTGTCAGGGTTCCTATCCAACAGTTGCATCATCAGGAAATGGGCATTGTCGCCAATAGTGATGGTATCGCGCTGATTGACCATCTCCATCTTGCTGCGATAGATATCCTTTCCGTGGGCTCTCACGTTGTCTGCCCATCTGTGATAGACAAATGTCTTGTCGAGAATGCGCAGATACTTCTCTGCCGCTAAGGTGTCACCGCTCACGTAGTTACATTCTGCCAGACGCTTCATCATTCTTACATTGCGGTTGTTGTGTGAGAAGACATTTGTCATCATGGCAGCCCGCTCGGTGAAGGTCATGTCGCCTAAGGCCCAATAAAGTTCGTTCATGTTGCGGATGGTGAGCATGGGGGTCTCGGGGCCAATCTTATAAAAGGTACCTAAATCAGTAGGTGTGAACTTCAGCAGGTTCTCAGGCAGTTGGCCGCGCTGAGCCTGCACCAGATTGTAGAAGAACAGCATCTGTGAACTATATTCCTCTGATGATTCCACGATGCTGATGACCTTGTCGTGGTTGCCGAAGTAATATTCGCAATCGACAGCAAAGTCCTTTTCAAGAATGAAATCCGGCTTTTGGATGGTCTTGATTTCTGGGAGCCCGAAGAGCAGATGGGTAGGCACCAGGAGGTTGCAGGCAGCGATAGTCAGCCGTTTGTTTCTGCTATATACTAATGACACCAGCCATAGTGTCAGCGTCCAGCTCATGATGGAAATGGTGCTGCTCAGCCGATAACTTGTGCTAAAGTGGCAGACGGCTACAAAAGTCATCAGCGCCAAAGATATGGCCAGTGCAAATGGACGGGCAACGTGGAAATTCCGTAAGGCCCGATAGACCAGCAGTCCGGTAATGGTAATACAGACAGTCAGGATAATAGCGCCTACGTAGAGATAGTAATAGAACTGGGTCAGGAAGTCGCCAATGAGTGCTGCAAACCTAAATAGATGGAGGTAACTGGAGATGTAGTCCGATGACCAGAGGAACAACTGATTCTGTTCCTGGAAGAAGAAATGATAGGGATACCAGAACTGAAAGAACGCCCAGCAGGCAATAGCCCAAAGGGCGATTGCTGCAAAAACGTAATATCTTCGAACGAAGGTCTTCATCCCAGAATGCGCTCCAGTTCGTCGATCTCTTCCTTTGTCGTAGCCCAACTGGTGACGAAACGACAGATAGTATGGTGCCTGTCAGTCTGTCCGAAGTGTGTGAATCCTACTTTTTGGCTTAGTTTCTCCACCTGTTCGTTGTTCATGATGACAAACTGCTGGTTCGTGGGAGAATCTACCAGGAATTCTAAGCCTTTGCGGATAAAGATGTCTTTGATTCGCATCGCCATCTTGATGGCATGTTCCGACAACTTGAAATAGAGGTTATCTGTAAACAGTGCCTCAAACTGCAGGCCTATAAGAGCACCTTTGGCAATGACTGCACCATGTTGCTTCTGAATGGAGAAGAAGTGCTTGTGGGCATTCTGATGCGTGAACACTACGGCCTCGCCACAGAGGGCACCGATCTTTGTGCCACCGATGTAGAAGACATCGCAGTGACGGGCCAGATAAGGCAAGGAAATGTCGTTGCCCTCAGCCATAAGGCCATACCCCAGACGGGCACCATCGATATAGAGTGGTATCTCGTAACGTTGACATACCTGGTAAATATCGTCTAACTCCTTGGCGGAGTAGAGCGTACCAAACTCAGTGGGGAAGGTGATATATACAAGGCCTGGATGCACGGCATGGTCTTTGTTGCCATCGTGCATATAGTCGTCGAGGTATTTGTCGAGCACCAAGGAATCCAACTTTCCGTCGGTTTCTGGCAGGGTGATGATCTTATGTTCTGTAAACTCTACTGCTCCTGCCTCATGGACGTTGATATGGCCAGAACCCACGCAGATGACACCTTCATACTGATAGAGCATGGAGTCGATGGTCGTCGCATTGGTCTGGGTACCACCCGTCAGGAAGAATATCTGTGCGTCAGGCAGTCCGCATGCCTCCCGGATGCGCTCTTTGGCACGCTCGCTGAACTCATCGAAGCCATAAGGCGTCGGTTTGGCACTATTGTATTTCACAAGGTTGTCGAGTACCTGCTGGCAGGCACCATTGTTGTAATCGCATTCAAATGATATCATGATATATTATTTTGCCTGCAAAATTACATAAAGTTTCCCGATTTACTTGCACAATCCGGCTTAAATTTGTATTTTTGCAGTCTAAATTCTTTTTTCAATCTGAAACATGAGAGGTTTTCGAGCCATATTGATACCGTTGATTTGTACCATTCCGACATTGCTATTCTCTTCTTGGGATAGGCTCTCGGAGGATACCGATTGTTATGCGGGTTGCGAGATGGCTTACCCCAGACCATCACTGCGCCCTTTGACCTCTGCACCGCAGGACAAGAAACCATTCGCCATGATTCATTATGGGCGTCACGGTTCTTCCTATCTCAGCAAACCGAGTGATTACGATGCACCTTATAATGTACTTGCCAGTGCTGACAGTATCGGAAAACTGACTCCTCTCGGACGTGATGTCCTCACGCGCCTGAAACAGATACGCAACGATGCCTATAACCATTGGGGAGAGTTGACTGACTTGGGTGTCAGTCAGTTGCGGGAGATTGCGTGGCGGATGGCAGAGCGTTTCCCAGAGATATTCTGTCAGGATGCCTATCATCTTGGGGCGCGTAGCCTGCGGAATACGCGTTCGTTGTTGTCTATGGAATATACGATGAACCAGATTGTTAAGTTCACGCGTATTCGTGTCTATCGCAATGCCAGTGAGGAGTTCTCTTATTATCTCAATCATCAAGACGTGAGCCGTTTGGCTGTCAGAGGTGACTCTGCAGCCCTGCAGGCCTATGATGCTTTCGCCCGTAACTGTGGTGACGGAAGTCGGCTTGCCCAGTCGCTCTTCAGTGATATGGACTATGTGCGTGCTCATGTGGATGTCATGACGCTCAGTGATCAGCTCTTCAAGGTGGCTGGTAATATCCAGAACACACGACTCGCGGGGACTGTCACTTTATACGACCTGTTTACTAAAGATGAAATCTATCGCCATTGGAAGAAACAGAATGCTTGGTGGTATTTCAATTATGGTGGCTATGTGCATCATGCGAAAAAGAAGCAGGCTTTGCAGCATCAGCTGTTGCGTAACTGCTTTTACTGTGCAGACACAGCCGTGAAGACGAAGCCGACGGCCATCTTCCATTTTGTCGATGAGACCACTTTCATCCCGTTCGTCTGTTTGTTAGGCGTCAATGGCTATGGACTGGCTACCGATCATCTGGAGTCGCTCGAACAGAAAGGGTGGATTGACTATCAGCTCTGCCCGATGGGAGCTAATCTCCAGTTTATTCTCTATCGTAGGAATCCTGATGACAAGGATGTATTGATGAAGGTTCTTCTCAATGAAGAGGAAGCTACGCTGCCCTTGCCGACAGACGTTGCTCCCTATTATCATCTGAGTGACTTCTATTCATATTATCAGAAAATACTGGAGCCGTATGAGAAATAGTATCTTGACCCTTTGCCTATTGTGGTTGTCGATTGCCGCTGGTCATGCTCAGCAGGCTCTCGAGATTATCAAGGATAACCGTAGCTTTGCGGCCAGTAACTACAGTATTTATCCTGATACTGCACTGCCTGTTCTGACACCAGCTCCTGAAGGGAAAGTGCCGTTCTATATCTCGCATTATGGTCGTCACGGCTCTCGCTATATTGAAAATCGTAAGGGCTTTGATATCCCCTATAATATGCTCTGCAAGGCTGACAGTATGAACGAACTGACAGAAGTGGGCAAGAAGGCACTGAAAGTGATGCGGGTCATCTTTGCAGATACGGAGAAGCATTGGGGCGACCTGACCAGTTTTGGACAGAAACAGCATCGTGGCATCGCTCGACGCATGATGGAGAATTTCCCTGAGGTGTTTGAGGGACCAGCCATCGTGGATGCCCGCAGTACGATTGTTCCTCGTTGTATCCTGTCAATGGGTGCCGCCCTTAATGTGATGACGATGGCTAATCCTGAGTTGCGTATTTCGATGAAGGCTTCTCAGGCGGATATGTGGTATATGAACCATCAGGATCCGGTTTTGCGGAAGAATGGTATGGGTGGTGATGCAAAGACTCCCTATGATGAGTATATGAGCTCACGAAAGCATAATGAACGCCTGATGAATCTCTTGTTCGTCCATCCTGATTCCGTCAAAGGGGTGATTAGTGATATCTGGCTGAACTACTATCTCATCAAGATGGGCTTGTTCCAGATGAATACGCATCTCTACAAGGAGACCTATCTGACAGACATCTTCACTGACAAGGAGATATACCGTCTTTGGCAATGGGAGAATGTGTGGTGGTATCTGATGCATGGACCTTGTCCGCTGAATGGCGGTCATCAGCCCTATACCCAACGCTATCTGCTGCGACAGATTATCAGTGATGCAGACGATCACTTCAAGATGGAACGGCCTGGGGTGCAGTTGCGTTTTGGACATGAGACGGTATTGCTG
>OMXO01000104.1 GCA_900315035.1 uncultured Prevotella sp. | reverse complement strand
GAGATGCTCCTCAACTCGAAGAAGGTGAAGATCGAGGGCCTCGGCACGTTCTACTGCACGCTCGAGAACCAGAAGAAGGGTGCGCTGAAGAAGGAGGACTTCAACGTGAACAAGCACCTGAAGGCGCTCCACATTCGATTCCTGCCCGAGCAGGCGGCCGAGGAGAACATCTCCAGCCGTGAGTTCCTCAAGAAGGCTGAGTTCATCAACATCGACTCGCTCCTGCTGAAGGAGGAGGAAGGCACCGAGGGCTCTGACTCGCAGGGCGGCGGCTCTGACAACAGCGGCTCACAGACCGGCGACAACACTGGCGGGGATAATACTCAAGGCGGCGGTGACAACACTGGCGGGGATAATACCCAGAGCGGTGGCGACGACCAGGGCGGCAAGCCCAGCCAGGGAGGCACTGAGGAGCCTTAAGCTAACGGGGCTCGGTTCGAAAGCGGGCTGAGCCCCAAGTTAATAACCCATAAAAATCCATGAAAGCACTATGAAGAAGGAAACTTGGAAGACCATCATTCAGATCGTCGTGAGCATCCTATCGGCAGCCCTCACTGCCCTCGGAACTACGAGTTGCATGGGCCACGGCCCGATTATGTTCTGACGATGACGAGCACTCACTAACGAAAAGACTGGCAGCACTCAAAAGAAGTCGCTGCCAGTTTTTTTTTGCGGATAATTGTGCGAATTATGAGCATTTTTTTGTAATTTTGCACCCATAAGGAGAAGAAACAAATATGAAGAAACTGATTACAATTTGCCTACTGGCAACCGTGTTTCTATGCTCATGCGGCGTTAAAAGCGCCAAAAAATCACAGGGCAAGATAACGGCAGAGATGGCCTATGAAGGTGTCAACAACTATTGCCATAGCGAGTACGACTGGAGTGTGGCCAAGGAGAATCCTGACATCATGTATGTTCAGATGGGTGAAGAGACCGACTCTGCCTATCAGGTGGTATTCCGTAGTTATACAGGGGCTTTCGTGTATTTCTACGTCGATAAAGCCAGCGGCAAAACGAGAATGGAAGAATATGTACCGACTCTTAATGCCAGAAGCGATGCAGGAACAATTGACATATTTGATTACTTTAAATATCAATAACAGACATGTTTCATCGGCCAGTTCCCTCATAGCTGATGCCATGCTCTCCGACAAAGTCCTGCATGATTTTCAGATAGCCTCCAGGACCGAATGCTTCTGGTTGGTCAAAGTTATTCACTCGCCACTGGTCGTTCTCACGCTCCAGTTCCAGACGCATAAACCCGTTCTCCTCGTCTGCCCCTTTGAACCTTACCTGAGCCTGAGCCTTATCGTCTGTCAGGAGGTCGGCCTTGATGGTATCGATCTCCATCGGAGTGCCCATGCCAGCAAAAAATCTGTACCCCTCTTCGTCGCCTAAGAACATGCGGTCATCTCCCATCGCTTCTGTCAGGGCTTTGCTGATGGCATTGCGTAATCCGAGATAATGGCTGGTACAGAACTCATCTTCAAGCTGACGGATATCGATGACGCCGTTTTTGCCCATGTCGTTCAGGCGGTCGTACATCTTCCTGACCTGAGCCTCTACGGCCTCTACAGGCCTTGACTCAGCAGGAGCCGTGGTGATAGAACTGTCGGCTAATGCCGTCGAATCGTTGTTACCACCTTGAGCGGTCTTGTTACCACACGAAGCCATTGTTGCAACAACTGCTACAATAGCGATTGTAAATAATACTTTCTTCATAATGCTGATAGCTCATTGAATGTCTATTTTGGGTATGCGCCCGTCCTTCTTGCGCTGGAACTCTCGGAAAGCGGTAGTGCGGCGGAAGCCGTTGCCGCCAGAGGGGATGCCGTCGTGATAGAAGAAGTACGACTTTCCTTTGAAATCAATAGTTCCGCCGTGGATGGTAAACGAGCCTGGCGATTCGTCAGTAATACGGCCCTCGTAGTGCCACGGACCGTGGATGCTCTTCGATGTAGAATAGGCCCAGTGTTCGGGCACGCCGCCTGCGGCATATTCCAAGAAATAAGTATCGCCAATCTTATAGATCCACGGAGCTTCCTCGAAGCCAGTCTTCATCACCTTTTTGTGGAGCTGATAGTCCATCTTCAGGCATTTGGGTCCGAACTGTGCCTCGTCGTCAAGCATTGGGCGCATATCGCAGATGCCGTTGTCGGCAAAGCTGGTGTCGATGCTGATCATGTCTTCATTCAACTTGGCATACCAGCAGCCGTTGTTGCCCCAGAAGAGCCATGCCTGCCCATCGTCGTCGATGAACACCGTTGGATCGATGAAGCCCCAGTTGCCAGGAATGAGCGGCTTTCCGATGGGATCTGACCAAGGACCTTCCGGACGGTCGGCTACAGCTACGCCAATACCATGCAAGTGCTTAGTGGTGTCCTCGGCGGCCACATACCAGTACCACTTCCCGTTTCGCTCGATGGCCTGCGAGGCCCAGGCATTGTCGCCCTGCTTGGCCCACTTGAAATTGGCGGTTGACATCACCACACCGTGATCCGTCCAATGCTCCATATCTGTAGTGGAAAACAACTGCCAGTCGGGCATACGGAAATAGGTCGCAGTATCCAGGTCGTGACCAGTGAACACATAGAGACGGTCACCAGACACAACAGGAGCCGGATCGGGATTATACATGTGGTTGTTTACGCGCTTTTGCGCTTGCAATGTAATGGCCATCAGCACAAAAAAGATTGCTAATGATAATCTTCTCATATGATAATATCGATTAATGTTTATACTCAGATTTTTCTTGCTTCAGGCTGTCGATCTTGTAGGTATCTCCATCCTTTATTACTGTCAGAAGCACACTATATTCATAGTTATGATACTCGATCTCAACAAGGACATGGCTCTCGTCACGAGGTGTGTATGAGTTATGCTTCCATTCACCAACATCGCCGCCACCCTCATAGAAGAACTTCCAGGTAGCCAGACACTCACCTTCACAATCATAGTCGTAGGCATCGGCAAGATACTGACGGAGTTTGGGAGTGATATAGGGTTTCAGCGCGTCATAGTCATCCAGTTCCTTCTTGCCCCAGTCTTCATAGAACTGCTCCACGAAATACTTGATAGCAACCTTTTCATCTCCCATAGGATCGTCACCAAAGAATGCTCCTTTACGGGTCTTGATAAGTTCAAGCTTGTTGCCATCAGTCCACTTGTAGGTGTCGTACGTCCTCTCGTTTGCATCGCTGCGATAGTTGGCTGTGACGGTCTGGTCTTCAGGATGGACCTCGGGGTTGAGCAGATCTTTCCACTCCTCCACCTCCTCAAACTTCTGCTGGGGAGTCCAAACATAGCCGGCGTACAGATGGGCAACCTGCCCCCTGACAAAAACCGAACGATAGACCTGCAGGTCGGGGATGCCGTCGAAGTTGATGTCCGTCGTATCGTTTATCCATTCCATATCGGCAGCATTTTCAACACTCACATAGTCCACCAGTTCATGTCGGCATTCAAAGGCGACCTTACCCTCTTTATATCCCTTCACGACGATACTGTCATAGTTCTTGTCATCAGCCTTAATGAACTGATGCTCAAAACGGTACTGCTGGCGCAGACTGGTTATGCTATCAGAGTCTGTGTCACCACTCTCTCCCTGAGTTTTCTTACCTCCGCATGCCAGTAGCAATAGTGCACTACACATCATCAGCGTATAAAATAGTTTTTTCATACTAACGTCCTTTTCAAGCCAGTTGCCGATGCCTATAAAGCCTCTTCTGTCCTGTCTGCCTCCTCGCTCTTAATGAGCTGGATGTTGGTCTGCTCGACGATGTCCAGCTTGATGGCATTATTATCATTTCCCGGCTTGTACCAGCCTATCTTACCGAAATACTCCTGCAGATCCTTCGACTGAAAACGGTAGCCGTGATAAGCCAGGATCTTATTGCGCAACAGGCGCAGTTCCTGCTTTGATGAGACCATACCATGCAGGTAGGCCCGGTTGAGCAATTCGCTGTTCACGGCGTTCCAAGGCTCCTCCTGCTTCATCATCATCTGCATCTCCTCACATTCCTGCTCGTCACGTCACCATTAGGCTTACGGATAGCAAGGAAGTTCTCACCTTCCTGCATGATATGCTTTACCTTCCATCCGTACTCAGCGCCGAATGGGCATTCATCTGCCTGACGGCTGGGGATGAGCTTATATTCACCCTGCTTGCCCGCAATCTTCTCCAAGGTCAGTTCTGCGCCATGCTTGGTGGTCATATAGACGATGGTACCTAACCTGATCTCCTGAACGATATAAAGTTCATAGCCATCCCAGAATTTCTGGCCTACCTGGATGGTCTGCGCCTGAACATTCATCACGGCACAGAGCGTCATCAACACAAATAATAGTTTCTTCATATATTCATCAATGTTAGTGTTATTCCTGACAGAAGGTGATGCGGCCAGTCTTGTCCATGAAGCCGCGCTTCATCTCGTATTTCCCTTTGCCATAGACCACTGCCAAACCCTCAGAGTATCTGATGTCGTCGCCTGTGTAAGTGATTTCATTATTCACCTTGAAGAGTCGCTGGCCTGTCTTGTCGATGATATAGCAGGAGTCAACCTTCTGGGTCTGGGCCACGCCGTCCGTGAACTTGCGTCCCCACCAGCCGTCGGGCAGTTCGATAACCATCTTTCCGTCATGGTCTATATAGCCGCTTCGGGCATTTTCACCTGTAGTCTGGACGGCAGCCAGACCTTCGCTGAAATCACCACCATAACTGAAAACGCCCTCAAAAGCCAGCTTGCCAGTCTTGTCGATATAGCTGACCCACTCATGCGAACCATCGACGACAACGGCACAAAGACCTTCATGGAAATTGTTGCCGTCACTCTCTGCCATCGTGTCATACTGATAGGGAATAGCCAGTTCGCCTTTGGTGTTGATATACCCCACCTCTCCTATCTCGTTTACGACAATAGCCATGCCGTCGCTGAAATCATGGGCAAAATGGAACTGATGGGGAATGACCACATTTCCTTTATTGTCCTTGAAGCCATACTTCCCGTTCTCATAGTCACATCTCAGTTCGTCTGGATTCTCCTCCACCTTTGGTTCCTCCACAATGTTACCATGCAGGTCAATATAAAAGTTCTGGCCATCCTTCTTAACCCTTGCAACGCCATGACTGAAATTCTCCAAATATTCACAGCCTTCAATAGCTTTGGCAATGGCTTCAAAGTCATAGGGGTTCTCTATTACAACGGCAGCTGAATCCATCACCGTCGAGTCCGCGATGACAGCGTCGGTACTATCCGTCTGTGCTTTCTTGCCTCCGCAAGCCATAAGCATCATCAACGAGGAAATCATCAAAACACTTCTTCTCATAACATTTTGGCTTATAGTTTATTATTCTCTTTCCTTTTCTCCTACCCTGCGAAGAAACTTTCCATCGCTCTTTCTTCTCCCAGTCAAGACTCACCACGCCCTCCGTAGATGGCAACTGAATGGCCGTACCATAATAAGGATCGATGATGTAAGTCCAGATATTGCGCCCATCGGGACAGCCCTCGACTATCACCTTACTCACATCGCCTGGGGCAATCATGGCCTTATCGGCAGCTGCAATCTGAGTGAGAGCGACACTAACACCATCGGCATCCTTGCCACTCATCTTATTCCACTGAGTTTCCGTCTTAGGATTAGTGACGCAGACCTTGATGACCGTACCAGAACGCTCGTTGGCAAGCCATACGGATCTAACGTCATCCATCTCGCCCTCACCGCTTGCAGGCTTATCCACATTGACATACACGGCATACTGGAAATGAGCATTTTCCTGACGCACCGCGGTCTTCGGCATTTCACTGATGTCAAGCAAATCAACTTCCACGCTGTCCTTGCTTCCCGCAAATGCATGTGTTGGCATAAATACCGCCATAACAAGTATAACTACTGTTACGATTGTCATCTTTTTCATATTCGACACCTTCTTGATATAGGCATTCAAATCATAGCCGTATGGAAACTTCTCGCTCATAACATTTTGGTTTATAGTTTTACACCGCTGCAAATTTAGGTAAAAATTGCAAGAAAAGCAAGAAGAATGTGAAATAATGCATCTTTTTTCATTTCTATTTCGTATCTTTGCAGACAATATGCAGATACTTCTGGCTTCAGCAAAGATCATGAACGACAAGGTAAGCGTCCATTCCGACATAACCCTGTCTACTCCCGCATTCCGTAAAGAAGCGGAGTCTTTCGCAAGGGATATGGCCCAGTACTCCGCTGAAACTATAGCAGAAATGCTTGGCTGCAGCCATCAGATAGCAGCACAGAACCGTTTACGTTTTATGCGGTTCTTTGAAGAAATGGAATCATTACCTGCCATCCTTGCCTATCACGGACAGGCCTATAAGCACCTGAAGGCAGAGACCCTGAAAGCCGAAGACCTGCAGTTTGCCCAGCAGAAACTTTGGATCACCTCGTTCCTCTATGGCCTGCTTCGTCCACTGGACGGCATACTCCCCTATCGGATGGAGGGACATGTTGAGCTGCCCAGCAGCGAGAATCAAAATATGCTCGGATTCTGGAAGGGCCGACTGACTGACATGCTGATAGAATCCGTCAAGGCCGATGACGGCATTCTGATACACCTCGCAACGGAAGAATACCAGCATCTGTTCGACTGGCAGCGCGTCCGCAGGGAAGTACACATTATTCAGCCCCTGTTCTATGTCCGTAAGGGGAATGACCTGAAGATGCAGGCCGTCTGGGCCAAGACATGCAGAGGTGCCATGGCCCGCTTCATCATCGAGAACCGCCAGCTACGAAGGCTTCACATACAATCCAACTCTTGGAGAGCCAGACTATCCGCATTTCATCAAATGAACAACCTGAAGAAAAAGGCCACGCTGTCGATACTGCTCATGGTGAGCATGGGTCACCTGCTGAACGATATGTTCCAGTCGGTGATACCCTCGATCTACCCGATCATCAAGGAATCGCTTGGACTGAGCTTCATGCAGATTGGAGCCATCACGCTGACCAACCAGATCACCGCTTCCCTGCTCCAGCCAATGGTCGGTTATTTCTCCGACAGACATCCACGACCTTACGGACTCGTCGTTGGCATGTGCTTCACGCTGACAGGCCTGCTGCTCCTGTCCGTTGCCAGCAGTTTCCTGCTCGTCCTGTTGTCTGTGGCCTTTGTCGGAATCGGCTCCTCGGTGCTTCACCCCGAATCATCGAAGATAGCTCGGATGGCATCGGGTGGAGCAAAGGGAATGGCACAGAGCATCTTCCAGATAGGCGGCAATGTCGGACGTGCCATCGGCCCCGTAGCCGTAGCCCTGATAGTCGTGCCTCACGGACAGGGCAGCATCCGATGGTTCGCACTCTTGGCTATCATAGCGATATGGCTGTTGGCCAGAATTGGAGGCTGGTATAGAAAACAGCTGGAAATCTACGGACGGAGCAAGTCGAAATTTGACATCGAGAACGAGAGCCATCTGACTAAACAGCAGATTATCGTGGCATTGTTAGTCCTCCTGGTACTGATGTTCTCGAAGGACTTCTATACGGCTAACATCCAGAGCTACCTGACGTTCTATATGATAGATAAGTTCGGCATGTCCGTAGCATCGTCCCAGTACGTGCTGTTCGCCTTCCTGGTCTCTACAGCCATTGGACTGCTGATTGGCGGAGAGGTCGGCGACAGGTACGGACGCAAGTACGTCATCTGGTTCAGCATCCTCGGCTCATCGCCGTTTGCGTTGCTGCTCCCCTACTGCAACATGACGTGGACGATTATCATTGCCATTCTCGTGGGAATGGTGATGTCCTCAGCCATGTCTGCCATCCTCGTCTATGGCACGGAACTGCTGCCGGGCAATGTCGGCATGATCTCTGGAGCCTTCTTCGGACTGTCCTTCGGCTTGGGCGGCATCGGCTCAGCCCTCTTCGGATGGATAGCCGATCTGACCAGCATCCAGTATGTGTTCCAGCTCACGGCATTCCTGCCCCTGCTTGGCATCGCTGCCTATTTCCTGCCAAATATCAAGGAATGAATATGAAAAAGATACTTGCAATATTGTCTGTAGCCCTCATGATAGGATGCAATGGCAGCAACACGAAGGAGCCACAGGCTTCTTTGAGTACAGATCCAGACAGCACGTTCCTACCGAACGGCTATGACATGACAGATATCTTCAAGACGAGGACAGGCCATATCACGACAACCATTGATGTCAACGGTAAACCCTGCGTTTTCCTCATAGATACGGGTGGAGGTGCAACTCTCATCGATAGGAGTAAAAAACATAATTACGGCCTCACATCATCCAACACAGGTGACTACGCTGCAGGGATAGGCTCCAAAAACTCGCTTGTCAGGACATCGGCCACCTTTCAAGTCAACGGTCAGGACATAACGATCGATGACCTGTACCTGATGGATATCACTTATATCAACAGCGAGTTCAGGAAGAATCATGCCAGGCAGGTTGACGGAGTGCTGGGTACCGACTTTCTGGCCAAGTATGGAACTGTCATTGACTATGCCCAAAGCAAACTATACATTAAAATCAGATAAAAAGATGAGAGCATTCTTACTCACAACACTAATAGCTTTTCTATCTGTTGCTTCCCTATCTGCCCAGACAGTCCGTGACAGAAATAACATGAAGATAGGAAGTATCGGAAAAGACGGTACTGTCAGGGACAATAACAATATGAAGATAGGCACAGCTAACGGGGTTAACATATACCATACTGCCGTTTACTATTTCTTTAATATTCTATAACCAAATCTGATTATAAAACCATTAAAGGCTTCTTGTAATAAAACAAGATTAATCTTCAGGTGCCTTTCCTAACAGTTCATTGATCATGGCCTTCACCTCGTCATTGACAATCGAGGGGCTTTATGACGAGCATCTGAGTTTCTGGAACATTGACGAAAAATTCGTCAATGACATTGTGCTGAAGTGGACTGATTGGCACACTGACTATCTTTTTCATGGCTACAGGAAGGAGAATATTAGAATGGTCAGATTCCCTTATTCACGCTTCATTGTTGACGCGGAACGTCTTTGGGATGATCCTCTGGAGGCAGAAGGCCAGGGAATCCTATACAAACAGTTTGATGGCTATTCGCGAATGATTCCCCAAGAACATGAAGAGCATTTGTTGAGTCTATGGCATAATCACCAAGAGCGATTGAGGTACAATCTCTGTCCTGATGCCCTCCTGCTGGACTGTCACTCTTTCCCCAGTGAATTAAGCGATGTAGATATTTGTATTGGTTTTAATGAAGACTGGTCAAAGCCCAACAAGGATACTATAGAACTAGCGGTAAACCTCTTTGAGGACTGTGGTTACAAGGTAGGTATCAACGAGCCATACAGCAACTCAGAGACGCCAGATTGTCCCTTTACCTATCAGTCCATGATGCTAGGTGATGGGTTCTGGCGTTTACAATATATGGATAAGCCACAAGAAGGCATGACTCCATCAAAGTGCTGGCTAAAAGAGAAAGTGAGTTTTGCGACCTTTGATGATGATTTGTGGGTCTTGTTGCAGAATAAGGTCTGGAGGCAGAAGTTACGTGATTACATTGTGGAGCATAAGCTAACAGATGACAGTTGGTTAGGAAAAATTGCAGCAGAGGGATTGGGAGCCATTGCCGCCTTGCTGCTTGCAGCATAATAAACAAATTAAAGAGAAATGAATTATGAGACATAGGATAAAAGCAGGAAAGGTTGGCTCGTTCACACCTGAGAAGCAAAAGGTGGAGGAAGAGCAACTGGAGAACAGAGAAATGTCTAACGAAGTGGAAGAAATCTTCGAGGAGGATTCGGACTTCAGCAATGATGACGAAGCTCTTGCAGCGATGGAATTTTATGACAGTTCAGACGCTATGGAATGAGCTATTCGCATACTCCAGCCATACTCTAAGCAGCTTCTAGCCATACTCTAGGCTGCTTCTAAGCTTACTCATGAGTATGCTTACATTATGGCAAGAGCGAGAGTGATGCGGGGCAAAAGTATGGCAAAGGGGCAAAAAGCTGGAGCTTGTACCACTATTTTACACAATTTACATGCAAATTTGCAGATTATTAATAACTCAAAACATAGAAGATGGCCATCAAATCCCGCAACGCTTGCCAGCTTCTTGGCATCATACTTATTCCACATCCCATTACTGTCACGGAATGTTGGAATACCACTCTCTGCACTGATGCCTGCACCAGTAAAGGCAACTATGTTTTGCTTAACCATCATTGGTTGTTCATTTGTTTGAGACTGCAAAAATACGAATAAAAACCGAATTACCAAAATGATTATATGCCAAACGACCTTCTACGTTCACAATTCATCCCGAATAATGATCTTACCACCATTTTTCCCAAATATATCGTCACCGATTACTTTTATAGAAGCAGGGACAGACAAAACCAAGTAACCATCATGAAACAAAAATGCCTGGTCACAGATGGTTAATGTCCCTTCAGGAACAAAATATTCACTATCCGTAAAACCTTTACGGGCATAAAGCAGACGTTTCCTGTCAACTGTATAGACCACGTCTTTATCATCAATGAACACCTCGTCATCAGACCATGATTCATTTGGATCCAATTCCTCTGGGACATACGGTTTATCCCAGAAACAGATTGCCCCTACCGTGTCTGAACCACCTAAAATTGCATCAAACGACTCCTCCGGGCAGGTATATGGTATGTAAAGGCATTCAAGTTTGTCACAACCAACAAAAGCCAGTTTCTCAACTGTTTCTGTACCCTCCCTAATCTTGTAGTTCTTAACATCTGCACATTTTAGCAGACATTTCCCGTCTTTACTATACACTGCCCCGAACTCATCAACAAAACCATTGGTAATTTCCTCCTCCAGTTCATCACTACGAACACAGTTCTCCGGATAAGGCCAGTTCCAGTAATTCACCTTCAAGCCCTTTGGAGCATAACGCATGGCATCATTGCTCATTGGATAATCCGTATACCATTCTACAGTATAGGGGATGTCAATCTCTTTAAGATTGGGGCGATTCTTAAAAGCATTCATGTCAATTTCTTCAATACCTTCAGGGATTCGATATCGTGGGACATCAGGAACTTTGAAAAGAGTCTTTCCATCAAGGGATATGATAGCCCCGTCTTCATCATAAAGTTTTCTATAGATTATACCTTCCATTGCCGATAAGTGAATTAATAAACATATTGACCTTATTAAGCATGGCCATCAGTTCAATATAACCGATTCCATAACCGTTCATATGAATATCGAAACGATAGTTATCTTCATCTGGGTATGGTATCTTCTGATCAACATAACCATTTTTTACATAGAACCATTTTCTTCTGAGACATTCCTCATAGTCATCTTTGTCTGGGTTGGGCGTAAAGATGGTAAGGGCTATGGGACGATTGCCTTGAATCTCCCGAAGATACTTCAATAATGCTGTTCCGTAGCCCTTATCCTGAAAGTCAGGCTCAATGGCGAGATAATAGATGAAAGAACCCTGAAAGAAGTTTATCACATAAGTATAGCCAACAAACACACTATTATCCTCAACTGCAATAAAGTCCACTGATGCGCCATTATATAACCCTGCAAGGAAGTGAAGATTCGCAGTTGTTTCTGCCGATGGGAACACCTTTCTGTTCAACTCCTCAATTTGAGAGTTTAGCTGTTCATTCGCTTCCGTGACTTTTTCAAATGTAATCATATTTCACGTTCTTTTAGACAAAACCAATACGGGCACTGCCTTTCTTCACGATTTTCTCCTCACGACAATACTGTTCTATCTTCTCATCGGTCACGTAATCATCGCCATAGAGGATGCTCTCGATATCACACTTACGAGTGATATTCTCTATCTGTCCGCCACTGAAATAAAAAGACGAAGCCAGTTTTCCTGCCGTGTCGGCTGAGAGCCGAGGCATCATAGACTGCCAGATTTTTGTGCGTTGAGCCAATTCTGGCTTTTCAAACTTCACTTTATAGAGGAAACGACGCTCAAAAGCAGCATCCATATTCTGTACTAAATTAGTTGTAGCAATCATTATACCCTCCAATGATTCCATCTCCTGCAGGATGATGTTTTGAATAGAGTTCTCCATCTTATCAACCGAACGCTCTGCTCCCTCCTTGCGTTTGCCAATGACAGCATCAGCCTCATTGAAGAGTAGGATGGGAACTTTCTTTGAGTTCTTGGCCACCACACGATAGCGATCAAAGATGGCCTTGATATTCTTCTCACTTTCACCAACCCACATACTTTTCACCTCAGAGATATTCACCTGCATGATGTCACGTCCTGTCTTACGGGCTATCTGCAACACACTTTCAGTCTTTCCTGTGCCAGGCTCACCGTAGAACAGACACGCAAAGCCTTGTCGCAGACCGCGTTCCTTCAGTCGGTTGCAGATGCCGAGATAGTTCTCTTCGCTGAGTAGCTCTGAGAGGCTCTCGAGTTGTCGCTGAACATTATTGGCAAAGAAAAGCTGTTTCATGGTAATCTTTTCACTCTGCATCACATCGCATCCTTTGTTTTCACTGATTTTGATATTATAGTCCTTCAGCAGGAACTCACGTGCCTTTGCAGTCAGCTGGTATTCCTCTTTATCTTTGAATCCTTCAGAGAAAGCATTCTCTACCCATCCCTCACGAACCAAGAAATGACTCCCCTCAGACATCATACGATCAAAATCATATTTCTGATGTTGAGTATCGAAGAGAAATACCAAATGATTCATGGGGATGTTTGTTGTACCTGACAACACTAGATGTCGGCACATATGAGTAATGACAGTACGGCTAATCTCAGACATTTCTATACTGCGTAGAGACTTTACATATGGCAATTCGGGATTTTCATCCATTAGGCGTTCTATCTCCTCTAACATCAATTCTGACGAGAGCTCATCCTCATAACGAAGGTGAGTAATGTCGTAGAAATACTGGAAGAACTGAATTCCAGAAGCATCCTTGTATGACCTGCGTTGGAATGGTTCGTTCTTTGATAGTGAGTCAAGCAGTGTTGGAGCCACAGCATAGTCATAGTCACCATTCATATTATTCTTAATCATACGGAGGATCCCCATCTTTACCAAACCGTCCACTTCGCCCTTATATTGCAGCACTTGTACATTGTTGCAGTCCAAGTAACGTGCGATGTCGGAGAAATCTGCCTTGTTGCCAGAAGCACTTGATTCTATGAACAATGATAACAGCACAGCCTGCATCTTAGTGATACCTTGTCGCTCAGAGAGGTAAACCATGAATCTGTCTGCCTGTTCAAAGAACATCGTGCTTAGTTCAGAATCCTCAGCCAATGTCACAATGCTATTTATAGCAGTCAACATAGTCAGCTCTTGGCCGTCATCTATGAAATCTGGTCGCATTTCCATCTCGGTCTTTTCCTGTATCTTCAGCCTGCGAAGCGGTTTTCTCATTTTCTTTCCTATACCTTGTTGTCAAGAGCCTCTAAGCCAGTCGTATAGTCTTTACTCCCATGATAACCAATTTAAAAGTTATTATCCTCGGCGAATCCTCGGATTTCTGGGGCAAAGATACGATTCTGTTCTTACATTATCCTCACAAGTATAGGTATAACTGACTACTCTTCTAAATCTTTATCTCTATCATGACTGAATCTGCCACCGGGAATCTTAAGATTCACTTCCATGACTTTAGCAGAATTAGGAGTAATATAGCCAACAACTTGCTCAAATGAAGGCAATCCTTCAAGACATCGTGTTAACAAGTTGTTGTCATTGATGATGATTCTCTCTTCAGGAAGTCTCACACGACGAACCTGGAGTTTTTTCTTTTTGGGGCCAATATATAATGCCGTTGTATCCAAATTACACCAATAGGCAGTATTGATATCCAGTAAAGTGTTGTTATCAATGGCTTCTTTTGCATGAGACCTACACATGGATATCTTGTGTGAATCCTTTGCCATCGTATCTACCCACACATCGCCACCAGTTCTAAAAACCTCATCATAGGCCTGCTTGATTGCCAGCTTTGATGAGTCAAAGGTGAAGAACTTTGTTGGGAGGCCGCCAACAGTCTTTTGGCAGATGAGTGTTAACAAGTAGAACATTTTATCTCCTCTGTACCCAAAATCCAAGGGCATTGACACGCCATTGTCTTTGACTATCTGTATCTCGTAATCCCCCTCTGCATCCGCCAGCTTTTTCTTCTTCGATGGTGTAATAACGATATTGAAATCTGGTTCCTTAATCGTTTTCTCTCTCTTCGCGAAAGAAGCTTTAGGCATATCGTTATCTGATTCAAATACAGAATAGATATAATCACTAAACACCGCCTTAGACTCTTTTAGACTATTGTAGTCTAGGGCATCCTTTATGATAGTGTCAAGTTGTTCTTTTTGGGAATCAGTAAGTTTTAGCAAGAATTCCTTTGTGAAATTCTGGGCCACAGAGAGATCATTTGTACAGACCATATGAGTATAGTGGCTTGACATATCCATCAGCTCCTTCAGATTGCCATTGAATACATCCATGATAAAGTCACTGAATTCCTGATTGCCATATTGGAAGAATCTTCTGATTGTATTGACATAACTCTGGCTTCTCTTTGACTTAAGACTGGCCATGAACTGATCCCATTTGCTATGCATGTAGTCAAAATCAGGGTTCTTGCGCTTTAAAAGCGTCTCTGTCATATAACGGTAATCACCAAACTTCTTTGGCATTACCCGGGCAACAATGTCAGAATGTGAAATGACATTATATAGTTGAGGGTCTATTGAATCATCCACATATTCTTGTGCTTCAGAAGAATCAAAAGGAAGCAGGACAATATCGTATGGTTTGCTTTTTTCCTGGAGTTCCTTGAACAAATCCAAATAAGGCTTTGTCTTTTCATTGATAAAAACAAAAATCTGATAAGGATTCAGATTCAAAGCATATCTCTCTTCTGTGCACTCTATAACTGTCATAAGCCAACCAATATGAATTATGCTTGCAAAGATACGAAAAATAACCAATTCAGCCAAACTTCGTATCACTTATTACATTGATTTAACATCTGCGCTAAACATAACTTATGCAGGATTAGTTATAGGTATATATGGAAAGGCACTATCACTATTTTTTCCGACCTTTGCACTCGAAATTAAAATTCTATTGAAATATGAGGTTTTACGAGTATTGGAACGGTTTTATTTGGGAGTACAACTCTTTTGGAGAATATCTCCTTGCTCTGTTGGGCAGGTTTATTGGTGTTATTCTAGGCATCATTATTGTCTTCCTTCTGTTTAGTTATATTAGTTACTTGGAAGATGGGGAGTGGATAGGTCTGGCACCCATCTGGAAATTATTAACATCTTATATTGCACTTCTATGACGATGTTCTTATGTCATGTTATATTATCCTTTCATACATATAATGAGGATTATTTTGGCGGCATCCTTCCCATGCCAAGGTTTAAGATTCGCCACGGCTGGTATACTTTGGGTTATTTCCACTGCTATCCAGATGCGCCTCTGGGGACAACTGAGACCATTGAAATCAGTGATTTCTATGATTATACTAATGAGCAGTTACGAGACATCATCATTCACGAAATGATTCACTATTATTTGTACTATACCGGTGAGGATCCCAATTGTCGTCATGGTAAGGCTTTTAAGAGAATGGCCAATCAATTTAACACAAGGTACGGGATGAATATTACACCGACAATAGACATTTCTCGGATGAAGTCTTCTGAGAATGCCAATAAGATATCAAAATTCTTTTTCAAGATTTTCAACTGAAAATGCACTTAAGATAAACAGATTTCTAATATGGGTAAGAAATTACTAGTTATTCCAGACGTACATGGCCGACCTTTTTGGAAAAAAGCCATTAAAACCGGTAACTATGAGAAGATCATCTTCCTCGGCGACTACATTGATCCTTATGCCTATGAGGGGATTGATAACCAGAAGGCTATTTCGAACTTCAAGGACATTCTTTCCTTGAAGATGTTTAACCCAGACAAAGTCATTCTTTTGTTAGGAAATCATGACCTGTGCTATTTGTCAGATCGTTATCGTAACATAGCAGAAAATGACCGATATGATTATGAACATGAAGAGGAGATTCAGCAACTCTTCCGTGGATGGAGTGGATCTTTCAAGCTTGCCCATGAAGAAAAGATATGTGGTACAAGATACCTCTTTTCTCATGCAGGAGTAACCATGCCATGGCTTAAGCGGAATAGTAAGATCATTGGTGAGCCTGATGCTGAACATCTGAACCTACTGCTGGATAATAATGTAGGTATTAATACGCTTGCTCAAGTCGGTCAAGTGAGGGGTGGCGACTATATTAGTGGAAGTATTGTATGGGCAGACTGGGAAGAATTAGCAAAAAGCAATCCTATATCAGGCACCTATCAAGTTGTCGGTCATTCCATGCAATTCGACGGACAGGAAAGGATTGATAAAACCTGTAACAGAAATTCTCGGTTATGAAGAGTATTTTCTGTCTCTTTAAAAAACATAGGAACTGTTTGGAGTCAACAGGCATATAGTGCCCAAATCAAAAGGGCGATGGAGTCTCAACGACTGCACCGTCCACAGACATAAGAAGGTCGTTTAGCACTTCCACTGTACCGAATCTGGACTTCTCACAGATGATTGGAATAGTGCAACGCTCCCATAATAATGATAGTATGATATTCCGCTGAATATCTATTTGATGACACAAAAGTACAAAAAATAATTAAAAGTTGTTCTACAATTATACTCATAATTGATTATTTTCGTATAATTGCAACATTTTAAATGGTTTGTTATATGGAAACATTCTATCACGGCACTTCTGTGCTATTTAAAAAGTTCGACATTGCCCATGCTTTGGAGGGCGATGGTAAGGCGAAATTTGGTTTCGGCACTTATGTTACAGAGTCCTATACCTCAGCAGCGCATTATGCCTACAACAAGAAGCGCCCTGAAAACAAGGATTACTATGTCTATACGGTGGAGATTCCCGACATGACGGAAGACAATCACCTCTTCTCGGTCCGACCTGTCCATCCGTCAATCATCGAACGAACAGAGAAGGCGCTTGGTGAGCAGATTCCAGACGAAGCCCGACAGGTAGGAAAGTTCTTCCGCAAATATGTAGGCAATCGTCTTACGGGTAAGACCGGCACAACAAAGCAACTCATCGACAAGACAGATCTTGATGCCGAGAAAGCTGTTTCCAAGTTCTTCAGTGAGATAGGACTTGAATACTTTGCATGGCCTCAGGCACAATCAAAACCTGATGGATTGACCAACCGCGTTATACTCAATATTGACAAGATCCGTATTGTCCGCATCGATAAAGTAGAACTTGATCCGAAGAAATTCCAGCTCATTGAAGGATCCGAGAAAGAAATCCCCTTAGATAAATATCTGCTATTTCAAAATAAATAACTACTTTTGCAAACAAATATACAGATATATGGCAAATTTTGATTTAATTAAAACAGTTACAGACATTCGTTCAGAAATACAAGCATCTTCTGCTTATTCACACGATAGTATAACAGAACAATGTGGCTTAGAAAAAGAAGTGTGGATAAAGTATTACTATGGCGGCACTTTAGAAGAACGAACTTTTGAAATTAATGGTGATGTTGGTATTGGTGGAACTGCTTCGATTATGTTTTATGTTGAAAATGATGATGGAACATATAATGTATATAGATATAATGGAATGTTGACAGTTCAAAGAACAATAGTAGGCAATATTAAACACGATGTTATTACTAATCTTGAAGATGTAATAACAGATTTGAAAGAGTTTATAGGAAATAAATGCAGCCATTTCTGACTGCATTCGTTAATTATTGTGGGTCAACTGCGATGTTATTGCCTAGTTTTTAACCTTCATCAGTTATGAGTTTCTATAGCATATCACTTCAGCAACTTTGGACATACCCCCATCGTCGTTGAAGGTGTCACCTTCGACACCAGCGAACGTCTTTTCCAGTTGATGAAATTCAAGGATGAGGAACCAGTCAAGGCTATATATTATAAGAAAGGTAATCCCAAGATGACCACCAAGCATTGGGAGAAGACGCATCGTCGTGAAGACTGGGGCAAGATGATCATTGATGCGATGAAGTTCTGTCTGACCCAAAAGTACGAACAGAGCGAGGCCTTTCGCCAGGAATTGGAACGCTCGAAGGGCAAAATCATCGTTGAGGATCAATCCGGCTTTACGAAAAAGAATCCTGATGCATGGGGTGTGAAGTTGCAGGATGACAACTTTGTTGGTCCCAATCTCTTAGGTCGCCTCCTCATGGAACTCCGCGACAACGGCAAGTTGGACTATACCCTCCCAGCCGATGCCATGAAGTTCATTGAATACCTAAAATAGACAGGATCACTTTGCGAGTCCTTCCATCTCAGCATATTCGAATACATATTCATTTACAGCCAACAGGTTGTTTGTAAAAGTTACAATGCTGCTGTTTTTTTGTTCTTTTCATATTCCTTTTCTATTATTTCAAGAGCACTAATTACCCATTTCCATCCTTCATCCCAAGACATCCATATTTCAGCTTCTTGTTCTTGGGACAGTGTACTAATAATCTCTCCATCTTCAAAATAGATGCCATATCCCAAATCAATTTTCATTTGTTTTTACTTTCATTCATATATTTCTTATACATTTCCATTAAAGTATTTCTCCTTCTAGAAGACACTTGTTTCGTCGGATTAAAAACACAGATTGTTGGAGCATGGTCTATACCACCTAAGGCATAAGGAATAACCTCATATGTGTCAAGACTAAAATCAAACTCAACACTTAATGAATGGTCAGAGAGATCAACCCCACTATGAGTTTCAAAATACTGCTTCCGCATCTCCTCAACTTCTGTAATTGTTGGCGGCGTCTTCACGACAACGGCCAGATCGACAGTTTCATTACCCCAATAAAAGTTGCCTGGACAACCTAGGATTTCCACTATGTCGCCTGGCTTAAACCTGATTTCTTCAGGCCTGCGCCCCCAAAACTGATTCCTGCGGCCCCAATAATTGTATTCATCCCCAATCGTATCCTTTGACATGAAGGATCCATAATCATTTTTACCCCAAAGAGTGCCATCTGGTAAATAAATTCTAAGAGAAAGATTCTGGTCTAAAACATCCACATTTATCTCTTCCCTTAAAGGGATCTCTATGACCACATAAGCATACAAATCAATGTAATTACCATCAATAGGATGCATTTTGTGGACGCTATTATAAAATCCACCTCGTTCCTGCATATAGTTTTCCAGATCTTCTAAAGTTCTGAAATATATTACATTATTTCCTGAAACTCGAAATGTTGGATACCGCAACCTCTGTTTGTTCCGAAAAGTCGGTTCGTAACGTATCACTTTGAAGATACTCTCAATTTCTTTTTCCATTGTAACTGGGTGGTATTATTACTATTTGGCAAACATATCATAGATTTCGAGTCCAAACCAATCCTGAATAAGTTTCTCTCTAGAAAAAATGAGAACAGTATCATATGAATAACCGATAAGAGGACCATAAATATCTTCAAAGGCGCATGATTTTCTGAATTTAGACTCATGCTCTCGTTTTCTCAACTCCTCTTGGTATTTGGGGTATAAAGCACGAATATTCTGTTCCTGACTTAGCAATTGTTGACATATTCTTCAAACGTTTTCATTTCAAATCATAATTAGTTCATCAGTTTCGGGCGATTCGAAATTCTCATTTCTTAATTGTTCATTTGTCAGTTTCTC
>OMXO01000105.1 GCA_900315035.1 uncultured Prevotella sp. | reverse complement strand
CATGCAAGCGGATGATTTCTTTCTTTTCTTCTAAACTGTGATGTCTATACATAATGAACCCCAGAAGTATCCTGTCTAACTTCTGGGGTTCACTTCATTTTTCGACACATCCTCATTAAACTTAAGGCTCCTCAGTGCCTCCCTGATTCGGCTTGCCGCCGCTGTCGTCCCCGCTGCTCTGGGAACCACCACCACCAGACTGGGTATTGTCACCACCAGTCTGCGAGTTGTCCCCGCCAGCAGCATCCTCTTCCGCATCAATCAGACCGTAGGCGGAGAGGGGAGTGCGCAGCGTGTACGACTTCTCCTTGCCGTTGATCGTCTTCTTGATGGTCTCCACCAGATAGGCGAACTGCAGTGAGCACTGGTCCTTGAACTTCTTCGAGGTGATCTCCTCGCCCTGAGCGTTCTCGGGGATGAACACGAAGTTCACGCCAGACACCATGTTGTTCACGCCCATCGTCAGGGCCTCCTCGATGCTTGCCGCACCGTTCTTCACAGATGTTACAGTTGGGCGGAACGTGCCCAGACCGTCGAGCTTCACAGGCTGACCCTGTGACATCATCTCCTTGAGACACTTCACGATGGCTGCCATGACCAGCTGCATCAGCTCGTAGCTCACCAACGTACCGCCATGATCACTGACGTGACGGGCAAAGCCCTTAGTGGTCAAGGTTTCCTTACTCTCTGCCTCGGGGTAGTATCTACCCTCCATGTCAGAACCCGAAACGGTGTTCTTGCGCAGATTTACCAAAAAAGCAATGTTTTCTTTTGCCATGATAAAAACTTTTTAAATTGTTAAACATGTGAACTAATACCTATTAAAGATGTTACAAAGATACGCATTTCTCTTGAAACATGCAATTATTCCGATAGCGTGAATCCCCTTATGGCGACTTATTGTAACTTATTGTAACTTAATGCAATTTATCAGACAAAAGATTTGGATATTTCGGAGTTTTTTTGTAATTTTGCAGTATGAATAAGGAAGTAAGAACATACGGAAGAATGGAGTTGGCTCAGATGTATTTCCCAGCCATTGCTCCACGTTCTGCCTGGCGGAGAATGAAGGATCTGTTACTTGAGAGCTCTATGACGGCAGAGCTTGCAACCATGTCTCGACGCATTTTCATGCCCGCCGAGGTGTCGCTCATCTTCGAAACATTCGGAATGCCTTGAAAATCCTTAACATCGCAAACGTGGTCGTTATGACCGATTCTGAGTCCGGTCAAGGGTTCCTGGTAGTCCGCCCAAGCCTCCCTCCCTTTCCGGCTGGGCCTGACTCTCGAAGAGGTACGGGATGGTGAATGGTGGTTTGGTAAATATTTTAAACAAAAGTATAATAGCCCAACCTTGTCAATCTGATAAAGTTGGGCTATTTTCTTAGGCTTGCCTTAATCGTTTTTTGGCATAGTGCCCCTGGCTGGTGCGTTCTATCAACTGGTATCGGCTGATAATGTTACCCAGATATCGTTGAGCAGTCTTGAGAGGTATGCCGACAGATTTGGCTGTCAGTTCAAACTCCTTGGTTGTAAACTCATCTCCCAGTGCCAGATAAAGTTGCTGTTCACGAGGTTTCATGGGTTGGATGGTCAGCGAAGCATCATCACTGGGTCGCAGCAGTGTGTTATAGACGAAAGCCGTGTGCGCCACCAGGCAGTCGATGATGGTCATGGCCGTCTGGAAGTCATCATCAGTACAGGCGAAGGCTTGCTGTTGTGTGTCTGCAAGATGTCCATGTTCAAAGTTGCGTAGGGTGGTCAGTATCATCATGATGCGGAAGGCAACGAGGGCGATACGTACGATGAAGGCTGCAAATTCTTCGCCATAGAGTCCTATTTGTTCGGGAAGAAGCGGTCTGAAGTGTTCATCGAAAGCGTGCTCCTGTTCCTCGGTCAACACGATCTGTATTCGGCTGTTGCCGCGTGATGCCAGCTGGTCGTACATCACCTTGACGCTCTGTCCGATCTCGAAATATCGGTCGGCTGTAGGCTTCTTTTCCTTGAAGGGACTGCGCCACTCCAGATTTCCTTTGGTGCAGTAGAAAAGGTTGCGCGATGATGTGCCGTTTTCGTTCTGCTTTGGGGAGAGCAGTTCAGGAATCTGTTTAGGTGTACAGGTGATAAGCATGCCCAGCTGTGGCTCGTCGATGACGATATGCTGTTTGTCTTTTGCGCGGGTACTGTCGATGCTTTCATGGTGGAAAGCCTTGCGGAATGCATCGCTGAACTGTCCCCACTCCTGTGTAAGTGCCTGTGAGAGCGTATCGGCTTCGGTAGAGAATACGAGTCCTCGACCACCGAAGTTGTAGAGGTCACCTTTGAATGCAGCCGCTGACGAGTCGGCAGATATGAAGATGCGGCGATATACCGGCTCTTCAGGCTCCTGACCAGCAGTCTCGGCATTCTTGCCACGCTGTTGTTTGCGGGCTTCCCAAGCGGCATGCTCCTCCTTGTATTCAGCCATCAGGGCGTAGTACTGTTTACGTAGATCCTCGTCGATAGGCATGAGAATTTGGCGAATATCATCGATCGCTCCTTTGTGACCGATACCTGCTTGTCCGAGGATAAAGAGATAGAAAGGTGTATAGACCCGCTTACCGCCGTAGATGCCATAGACGTTGGGCTCTGCTATGGCCAGGCAGTCGATGCTTGTCAGCAACTGCTTGTCCTGTTCCTCAGCCGAATCATTCTCACTTACTATTCTTTGCAGAGTAACCGGCAACTTGCTCTTGTCCAGATCTTGGCTGAAAGTCCGACTGAACGAAAACCTCAAAACCTCAGTTTCCTCACCGCTCTGAGGTATTTTTGTCTGAGTGTCAGCAGTAGGCGTAGTCTTCTTGTTAAGATTTTGATTATTAACATTTTGACTTCTACTTGTAAGTCCGTTCAGCTGTTGATTCTCATTTGCCTCACAGCCGTGAGGTTTTTGAGGATTTGAGGTAAACTCGGCTGATGGATAACTGCGAGAGAGGGCCGACAAGTCAACTCCAGCCTGCTTCGCCATGTTGTAGAACGTAGCGATTGTAGTGCGCCCGTCATGTTTCGACAGACACTCCTGCCATTTCTTCTCACAGTCAGCCTGACGATACTTCGTGCTCTGGGCACAAAGGGTGTGGTAGATGTCGTGCCCACTGGCACCCAAGCCATGAGCCAGTGCGAAACCCAATTGCAAATAGTCATCGTACGACTCCGCAATGTTAGCACCACGCCCTATGAGTTCATCGCATACGGCCTGTGCCTTGGCCAGTTCCCCATCGGGGGGAACACTGGCTGAGGGGTTTACAACTGGAGCACTTACGTTTTTGGGCTCATTCTTAGTCTCGCTGTTGGCGTTATTCTCCTGAGAAGCCCACGCCAGAGGGTCAAATACTTTTTTATTATCCATGTTTTTTTTACTTTTAAATGAAAAATTCATATTGGTCAGCACGCAGATATGCATCTGGGTCGAAGCTGATGAAGCAAGCATGAGAGAGATTGGCTACCGACGAGTCCACCTGTTTGTCGCCCAATCCGTAGGTCTGGATCAGATAGTTTCGGATTGCATTGAACCAGATCTTATAGTCGTACTGTTTCAAATCCACCTCGACAAACCATTTAAGTCCGTGCCCTCTGGGCGAGGTGAACATCAGGAGGGTCTTTTCTCCGAAGAAGGGGTCTTGAATCAGCAGTTGCTTCATCTCTTTTGGAGAAATCTTACGCACCATCTTTTCAGAGTCGTCGTCCAAATGATCGAGGTCGATACATACCATGTTAGATGCTTCCATCATCGAATTGTCATCACAATAGGAGAAAATGCCAGCAGGGGTGATGTAGTCGAAGTTTTTACTCTTGAACTGCCTTTGTTCCTCCTCACTGACCATTTCCCTCAACGTATTCGTCCTTGATTGAAGGTCAACATGACGTTCAGGATCGTATCCGTACTGCAAATACTTCATGGTGACATACATCCATACCCAAAACAAACTTACCACTTTCAGTGGAGCCTTGTTCCAAACGGGAGCTTTAAAAAAGCTCATTTTATAAATTGTTTCCATAATGGTTTTCTATATTATTTGGAAACTTTGTGGTCTTAGGCTTACTTTGCCGTCAGCATCACCTTACTTTATAACCGCTCCTTCATAATTGGCACGCGGCTTCGTGCCTGAGAAGTTGGCACGAAGGTACGGCGAATTCCTGAATTTGACAAGAAAGAAAAAGCCAACTCAATTTTCTGCGAATTAAGTTGGCTAAATTATAATAGCAAATTGTAATCGGTGTGAGCCTATACTATTTTGTCATCCATTTCCTTTGGATCAATAAGCAGCCCCATATTGAGAAGACTTATTTTCATGGCGTTGCTGGAAACTCCTAAGTGGCGTGCAATAGGATCTACAACATTCTGATAATCCTTATTCCAATACATAGGTTCCTCTATACACATTGGTTGTACTTCATCGTGCCTAAACCACTTTCGCCAGTAAAGATTGTATAGAAGTTGGACTAATTCCCTGGGCATCAACATAAAAGAAGCGAAAATATTAGCCTGGACCTCGAGCCAATGCTTCTCCCATATATCACTGCAAGCTTGTCCTTCAAGTTCTGCATCACGTTCAAGGAAGTCGCGAAACATATGGTGTGAGTGAAGCACATGATGCCCATATTCGTGTGCCATCGAAAATCGGTCACGAGGGTTGTCTTTCTCAAAGTCATTACTCAGCCTGACAACTTTTTTCTTCATGTCAATATGTCCCAGGTGTTGCTGTTTTGACAGGTCTGTACGGACTATTTTCAGGTTGTCTTGGGTTGCATATTTATAAGGATCAATGGGGCAATACGGCACTTTATCATTTACATCACAGCGTTTCAGCATGGCTGCGTATCCTTCAACATCTTTTTGAATCAACTGTGAGACAATATTCTCTATGAAATCCCGTGTCAATAGTGGTGCACGCGCACTTCCCGGATTATCAACGGGTATGTTGTTTCTTTTAAGAAAATCCGTTAGTGAAGTAGTCAGATAATCCCCATCCTGTATCACCAAGGGGACTGTCATCGGAGTCTTGTCACTTAACATTCTGTGTTCGTATCCATGTACAGAGTTACCGCCTTTCATTCTCGGTGTAAGAATATCATTGTCCGTAATCTCATATTGAGGATTCACACGTATCAGACAGATGTTGCGCTCTCTTGCCACCTTCTTGACGTGTTCGTCGAACCCAGAGGAAGCGGCTATCACTGGTTTGATCTTACTGTCAGTCCTATATCGGCTATCTATGATCAAGATCATTTCGTCGGACACTTTGGATTCAACACACTCGAAAACAAGGATGGATGATGGCATCTTTTGTTTCTTGAACGTTTCTGAAGCATATCTCTCAATGGAAAGTGTAGTAGAATATCCACAGTATGTCTCATTATAACAAAGGCATGCATATTGATTGGATACAACTCTTTTCTCCAGATATTCTTCCAATCGCGATTCGACAGTGTGTGGACTTGGTTTCTGCTTGCTTTCTGGAATAGGAGTACTAAATAGCTCATCCAATTCTCTGACTATTTTACCACGCTCATCATGTTCGGGATAAGTTGTTATCTGATTTAGTTTCAAGGATATCGGACATTGATCCATACTCCCTTTTAGCTGTTCCTTTGTTTTCCCTTCTTTAAGTCCTTGTGGATGCAAATTGACAATCAACTCTGCAAATTCTTTACGTGTCAGTCGTTCCTTTATGATGCCAAGGTACTGACTATAGGTATTAACACAATCCCATAATCCACTATTACCTTTTTGGGCAACCCATAGTCCAACTCGGTTTTGAATTATCCAAACCCAGTCGTCATCAATTCGCTTCTGTACAAAACAGTCTGTATAAATTCCAACTTTCATTCTTGTTAAATAGTAATCTACAAAATTACTTAATAAATAACTAATTCACAAGAATATACATAAAAAATATGCTCGAATTAGGGTAGAATTGATTTGAATCAAGAAGGTTCTATTTTATGCATGATAATTTCAAAGATTCTTTCCCTTTTTGGAAAACTTTTCAAAAAAGGAAAATAAGAAAGTTGTCCAAAACGGACAACATTAAATGTCATTAATGGTATCCCGTTTTATGAAACGTAACAATGAAGGAAAGGGAAATAATGTTAGCTTGAAAATGATTGGGTAGCGACTAATTTTAATTTCTAATTGGTGTAATGATAGCCTAAATATCTTAATCTTCCAAGTATTTCACCATTAATTTTCAGTTTTTCTCCCAAAAGAGCAATTCTTTCCAAATGTTTTTGTATCTTTGCAAGCAAGTACTACCGATTTGCCGTAAACGGCACAACTAAGGTTGGTTCCCTGAGAGCAGGGTAGTGGTATGATTTTTGAGGGAAAAATATAGCGTTTGCTGTTTATAAGACATTCCGAAGTTTGGCCACAGAAGAATTCCGCATAAAACATCAGACGTTCACGAATGCGTGGACGTTACTTGTTCTTGCGGAAAGGTTAGGCCAAACACCTGGAATGTGGATGAGTAATCGTCCACGTTTTTTGTGTTTGGTCTTGCTTTTGTTTTTTAGAGAGCAGCGCATAAACGATGATACGCTTATGCAAGCCAATAACGACAATCCCGTACTGAACAATCCG
>OMXO01000106.1 GCA_900315035.1 uncultured Prevotella sp. | reverse complement strand
ATGTCCAAAAAGGTGGTATCGTGGTTTTACATCCATTACTCTGTTACGTAATGGAGCGTTACCCCAATGAATACCAATCGATTGGTCAAGTATCATCACAGGTGGCTCATGTGTAACAACTATATCTGTTCCTAATGGGATTAACTCTTCAGAGTGATTGTATGCTATACCGAAGAACTTAACACCCTCAATCTCTACGCCACAATCCTGAAGGAAGTGAACATTCTCAGGCAAATCCTCAATTCCCTTAGCATCCCATAGACAAAGATCGTGGTTCCCTGTAATAAAGATCTTATGCTGATAAGATAGCTCTATATACCAATTCAGGAAGTCAAGAACCTCTTCCTCAGTTCCATTGTTGCTGATGTCACCACAATGAATGATGACATCAGCTTCAGGTAAATCGTGAATCTGATGATGCAGACCATGAGTATCGGAGAGGTGCAGAATTTTCATCATTAGTTCTTATGGAGTTCAGATAAGAGGCCAGAAACTCTACTCGTAGACTTACAATCCTCTTCTTCCCGAATCTCATATTTTGTCTGTTTGTCTGGATGAAAAACGGTATGAGAAAGAATGGACAAAGCATCCTCTTTACTTCTCATATACCCAACACACCTTCTGATTTGTTTTCCACACATCACCATTGCATAATAAGCATCAGCTATACTCTCAGATATAGGTGCGATACCATCACCATCATCTAACAGAATTATAGGCCATTCGTCGCTAAACAGCTCTGCGAACTTTTCCGGAGCATCTGTATGGATGGGGATGAGTGCTTTAGGATGGAGCAGACGGAATACATCACGTAAACTGTTCATATCACAATGACCACTGGTGTGCTTATAGAGGAATCTGTCACCAAGAGACTTCGCCAGTTTTTCGTTATATGCAGCTTTGGACTTATCGACATAGCCGTCCCACATTGACAGGTACATTTGCTTGTCGCCTGGAATTTCGGCAATGAAGTTGTCGAAACGGGGATTAGAGCGAGCTATCAACACATAGCCTTTGTCGTTAAGGAGGGCTTTAAATTTATCGTTCATCCAGAATTCGCCATTTACGATGGATAGAACAAAAGGTTCATAATTGTCTTTAAACTTATAAAGTTTTGATTTTCCCCACATGGAATCTCGCTGAGTAGCAATATCCATCATTCGCTTTTGGTATTTATCTATAATGAACACTCTGCCTGCATTCCTCGCTGCATGATACAACCCAAACAGCCGATCTATGTTTGTTGACGATACGTATACGATATTGCCATTGTTCTTGGTGAACAGGTCTTGATACTCTTTCTGCAAATCATGCTCAGGTTGGCTTGCTGCATTGGGACGAGCAACATTTGTGGCTTCGCAAACAACATAATCCACTTCACCAATAAACTTCTCGATGACTTCTGGCAGTTTGCTGCTACGGAAACCATGTGTACGGAAGTCGCCAGTATGGAAGGCACTTACGCCATCTGCCTCAATTTTGAAGGCATAAGCATCAAAGGCAGAATGATCTACAGTCACAGGCATGATTTTAAAATCTCCCCATTCGAACTGTTTGCCTGGCTCAAAGGTCTTCACAGTCTGCAGGCGGTCTAACATATCCTGATGAAATCCATCCACCAATTTGAGGTGGTCAGATAGTTCCATTTGAATGTCCTTGCCTATCTTGCCCATAAATATCGGTAAGTCTTTCGGCAGTTTTGTAATACTGCCTATATGGTCACCATGATAGTGCGTAATCAGCAATGCACTCTTAGACAGATCACCATGAGTCAGACCCTCCACTTGCAAATCTCCTGTCTTAGGACCGCCAGGCAGCTCTTCGCCATAATCGACGAACAAATGCCAACCGTTATATTCGTATTCTGTGACACAACCACCTATTTGGTGAGTGCCGCGATGGATTTTAATGTTCATAAAACTGTATTTTTTTGTTGGATTCTAATTTGTATTTTGTCTTTCCGAACTTAACACTTATTGAATATCTATCTCCTGGATAGTCGTTTAAAACGTCTATTACTTCCTTGCTGTCAATTAAAGGATGATACTCATTTGCCAACATATTGGCTCTTATTTGAGTGTAGGCTTTAATATTGTCATAAAACCGTTCTTCATTCTTGTTTGGAGTAAAATCTGGTCTGATAATAAGCCCTGTTAATAGATCTCGCATGATGCATGAGTACATGAAAAGTTCAGATATGATACCAACTTTTATGTTTTTACTCTTTACACCTTTAGGAATATACTTAAGTTCTATAATGGTCAGCGTGTTGTCTTTAGTTCCCCATAAATCAATGGCAGACAAACCACTTGTAAAAAACTTCTTTTTATTTTTCTTTATTCCAACAGGAAATTGTCTTTCTATAAAATCTAAATCGTACTCCTTTGTCATATTGCCGGAAAGAGCAGACGACAGCATATATTCAACAGATGTCTCACTTAAATTATCAAAATCCCCCTTTGGATCAGGAATCTTGGAAAAGTTATTATTCTGTAAGTCATGTAGTTCTCTCTTGAATCTCTCTAATTCATCCATGTTACTATTTGAGACCGAGAACCATGGGTATTGTTCAGAAAATCTCAAAACACGATATAGAAAACGACGATAATGACACCATTTATTGTCATTTTTATCAATTCCATGCGGTATGTCCCATTTGAGTTCAACGGACTCAATAATATGCGGTAACCATGCTTTCAAACAGATAGCCCATCCTTCAAAAGCTGCATTATCTGTTTGCATGTTTTTGCATGTCGCATTTTCAATTTCCTTATCAGTACCGCGAAACCCTTCTTGCTCTTCAATATTAAGAAACAGTCTCTTAGAGTTTTCTTGTATTCTGAAGGAAATATACTTGGGCAAAACAATTGGGCGATTCTTTCCAGAAAAGTCTTTTATCATTTTTCTTAATGGTTTTAGAATCATTTCTTTTTCATAACGTGATTGAGAATCTGTTTTCTTGTATCGCTTAATTTTAGTTTTCTCTGCCATACTTTTATATCTTGATTATTTATAATTCATGTTTATAACACCACAACTCACCATCATATCCATGCTGAATAGATAGCTTCTTTCCAGCCAACCTCGCCTTGATTTCAAAATGCCTTGCTTCTTCCTTTGTGAGGAATACGACATTCTCATCACTTATCCACTCGCCATTGTCATTGCGAACTAGATGCCACTTCCTTTCTTCATCCTTGGTTTCCATTAGGCATATTCGAATTTGGGTACATCTATTATTACATCTTCTGTCTCATCCCCATCATCCATTGTTGGAACAGCCAAGCGGACTTCATCGTCTCGCATGGTATTGTCAACAAGCAACGTCAGAGGAAACATATCACTATCTTCATCCAAAATAGGATAGCCGTATTCATCAAATTCAGTCATAAAAGCAGAGTCTATGCCATAGACATATATGTTTGGACTATACTTCTCCATCTCATGATTGACGTATGGGTCTTGTATCGCATCAAACGATTTCCCCTGAGTCAAATCCATTCCGTACACCAAAAATGGTGCTGCGCCATTTGATTTCGCCAGGAGTCCCATCGTCAGCGAGTTTGCATACAAGTTCAGAGCATACTCAGTACTATAAGTATCATGGAAATCGTATTCGAACTCCTTCACAACATCACGAAAAGTCTTGCCATCGCTTTTTCTTCTGCCTCTATTGTCATAGTCAGCAGGAACAAAGTAATAGGTCTTATAGAGTTCTTTCTCCATCATATTTCCACTATTTTGCTACAAATATAGTAAAATGCTCTCAGACTATAGTGATTGACTAAAAATATTTAGCATAAATTGGCTAATCATCTTGCTTTATTGTTTCCTCAATCTTTCTTGTGACTTTATCCAATTTCCCTCCTTATTTCGTCTCTTATTTCTTCTTTAACTTTCTGCCTTACGATTCCACTTATTCTTGTACGCCCATGTTTGTCTGGATGATGTCCCCAAGTGGTACAATGTCCTTGAACCCAATCGACCTTTATACTAGGGCACCTACACGATATGTACTTTGAAGGCCTATTCTTCGGCATCTCGTCTATGCGATTTGGGTTTCTCGACATTTTATATTCCCATCCGGCTTTCAGGAATTTACTTTTTAAATAGCTTCTGCTCATTTCGTAAAAACTATATTTGTTTGATGATAAGCTGCTTATGCATTTTTCGAGCCTCTAATATTGAATGAAACGTGCCACGAGATTTTGCAGAAGGAAAAGCAATCACATTTGTTGCCTCTTTTACGATTTGTGAATTACGACGTAACGGTGCAGATTTCCCATATTTTGAGTAATCAGGAAGATATTCCATCAACGGAATGTGATGACGACCAGCAAAAAGCTTAGCATAAGTATCAATGCCTGTAGCACCACCAGAGATAATAAGTGAAAGATCGTTTGGAGCAACCTCTTGAAGAAGTAAATTCTCCCATTCATTGTAACTTAGTTTGGGATTCCTCGTCCCAACAATTGCCAATTTAATTTTCATATTTTCCATCTCAATACATTTTGTTTTATAATAGCTAATACGAAAAGCCGACCACACCTAAGCGATAATTCAGACGTTTTACCAGATTCTTAACAGGTTTTAACCTTGTTCATTTCGCAGATCAAATATTCTGTAGCGTAGTCGTAGGGACAGGTGCTTGGGTATGAGGCTGCTATAACTCAAATATCTCCCCAAGGCTATCTTTGACTCGATGATGATCATTCTATCGATTCCAACATGCGTTTAAATTCTTCTTCTGTAGGCAGATAAAGCTTGTAACGAGAAGCAAAGAGTTGTTTCCCTTCGCTCTTTTGTGAACATATGATGATTCCCAATGTAGGGTTATCATTCAACTTCTCTTCCGCCTCAGCGACAACAGTTTCTTTTTCTCTGCTGGCAAGAAGACGTTCATAGTAGAGTGTGGAAATCTGGCGATCCATCTGTCTAGTGCTCCACACGCTATCTGCAGCCTCATTCATATACCACAGGCGAGCCGCCTCATTCTCTACACTAATCAGGCGACGATAATGTGACCACGTCAATTCGGGACGCAGTGTGTCCCGTTTTGGGAAGGCAACTATATAGAATTAGACCCCAATAATTGAAAATGTAGTCAGAAAAGGCTACATTTTTTTGTGTGTTTGATATTTATAAATAAAAATGGCTATAGAAGAAGTACGAAAAACAAAAGTGCCAAACGTCTGAACTTTCATAAGGGGAGTATATCTCACAGTCCTTCTCAGACGAATGGCGATGCAAAGGTACAAATAAATTCTGAAATAGCAATACCAAAGTTGCAAAAACTTGCAGAAACATATTTTGGGGTATCCTCTAATTATTGCAGCAAAGGTTGTAAGATGTAGCTGTTCGTTATTGGCAATTTTCGTTTGTTTCCGTTTGCAAATATAATAATAAAATGGGTAATGTGCAAGTTTTTAGGGTTATTTTCTCATCTACCTACCGAGAATTCCTCGGCAACTGGCTGAAAACTATAAAAAGTTCGCAGGGATGCAGGCCTTGTGTGCGTTTAGATAATTAGCCTCTCAAATTTGCTCCCCAGCTTGGGGAGTAATTATTTCCCAATTGCTCAACTTTAGTCGCGAAGGCACTTGGGGGGCTGATACGACTCAGATATCTGTCCCCAAGGCTACCGCGGAACTGCGTGGCGCGGATAGAGTTGACACGATAGCCTACGCTGATAACGGCATCGAGATTGTAGAACTGAGTTTGAAATGCTTAGTTACAACACTCCTATCACAATCGAACAGCATACCCATCGCTTTCTGGGTACACCAAACTGTCTTGTCCTTATAAAACACTTCTACACCTTGTTTTTCATAGAAATGTTTTTTCTCAAGGCTTGCAGAAATAGAAATCAATCTAGGCGTTTTAGGCGTTTAGGCGTTTAGGCGTTACATTTGGTTTTCGTAGTTGAGGCAGCAATGTAAGTATATATCTATTTTAAATTATTATATATTATAATATATAATAATTATATAATATATAGAAGAGGCTTTGCCGTTACACATGGATTTTGCTAATGTAACGGGTAAACGGATAACGGGTAAACGGGTACGGTAGTGTCTTTTTAACATTTGAAATAAATCAGAAATAAATTCGAAAAAAGCTTGGAGGATTCATGAATTTTTTGTACCTTTGCACTGTCGATAAGAGATACCGAGGCGGTGGCCATTAAGGAGAAAAATTGCGAGGATTAAATCTAGAATTTGCGCGCATTAATGGGAGCAAGTTTTTCGATTAATAGGTGCTGAGGAGGTGCTCTGAAACGACAAGTGAGAGATATACTAAAAATTATTACTAACTTAACTAACAACTAGGCAAGAACCCTGGTGTGAAGAAGTTCGTGATGCGTCCCGACCTCTACATCCCTATCCAGGAGAAGAAAGTGTTCGCAGAGGCCTCTACCCATTCTGGTATCTCTGCAGGTGTAATCAAGGCAGCCTGGGACGCTGCAGGTGAGGTAATCCGTACGTGGGCGACTGAAGGTCACTCTATCCCTCTGCCCGGACTCGGAACGATGCGCTTCGGCGTTCGCTCGAAGGCTGTGGAGAAGCTGGAGGACGTGAAGACTGGATTGATCAGTGTGCGTCGCATCGTGTTCACGCCTAACGTGGAGGTGAAGGAAGAGCTGAAGAACACCTCGATCCAGATTACCTGTCTCGATGAGGACGGTACTGTGCTGAAGCGTGTGACGTCGGGAGACGCGGGTGACATCGAGGATAATGAGGGCTCGGATGACACCCAGAGCGGTGGAGATTCTACTCAGACTGGCGGTGGAGGTTCCCAGAGCGGCGGAGATGATACTGGCGGTAAGCCTAACCAGGGAGGCGCTGAAGAGCCTTAAGCGAGTCATGGGGACTGGTCACGTGATTCGCTCGGAACGAGCGATCATGAACCTGTCCCCGTGATCGAGCGGGATTGCTGACGTGGGGCTGGGGGTCAGGTCCCGAAAGTAGAAGTTTTCGGGGAAAACTTTATTTCGAGACCAGACCCCGGGTGGCGGCGAGACCAGACCCCGGGTTTATTTCGAGACCAGACC
>OMXO01000107.1 GCA_900315035.1 uncultured Prevotella sp. | reverse complement strand
AAAAATGAAGTTAAAAGGAATGAGCCCGGTGCAATACCGAGCTCAATACCTTAGGGAATAAATAACGTGTTTAACGTCCAACTTCTTGGGTTCACTTCAAAAAGGCACATCCTCATGCGTTTGGAATAGTTTCAATTCCTGAAATCCAAATGGATACCTAAGGATTTACGAGTTGAGGAACTTCATGGTGATGCAGTTGACACCATTGCGGTAGTTGTAGTCGATATCGTCGCATAGCTTGTTGACGAGGAGCAGACTGAGCGCATTGCCTGTCATCATGGAGTCGGGATTGAGGGAGAGTTCGCGGACGGGGTTGAAAGACTTGCCACGCGCCTTCAAGAAGAACTGGATGCCGCGCGACTGCGAGCCCGCGTCGTCCATGATTTCCATCATGCGGACATCGAAGAAATGACGACAGGATTCGCCCTCCTGGGTCTTCAAGCCAATGAGGCTGTTCATGATCTCTTCGGCACAGACGGCAATACGATTGGACAGTCCTTTCGACAGTTCGCAGATATCGAGATACTTCAGAATGTCGAGGAAAGCAGAACGGGCCTCCTGCTCATCGTAGTTCAAGGAGTAGTCGAGATAAGGTTCATCGACGGTCTTGGGAGCGAGTGTGAAATGATCGACCATGGGATTGCGGCGAGAGATCATCCAGGCCGTTGCAAGACAGGCGGCAAGGGCGATGACGACACCTACGGTGAAAAACCACCAGAACTGCCCAGGGAAGTAGTGCTCCATCACCCACAGCGCGGCCAGGATGAACGGCGGCTCGGAGAGGATGACGCCTATCGACAGCCGAACCCGATTCTGGGTGACATAGACTGAGCAATAGTAGAACAGGAGGGCAAACGGCAGCAGAGCGGTGCTGAGAATCGTGATGGGCTGGCGGGCGAAGCCTATCAGTTGCTCATCGGCTCCGAAACATCTGAGCAGCAACTCGGGCGACAGTCCCATCACCAAGCTGATGATGCCCATGCAAGCAATGACGATGACCAGGCTACGGCTGATGACCATGCGATAGCCGCGAAGGTCATTCTCGCCCAGGAAGGTCATGCCGAGCGACTGCATGGAGAAGATGACACCCATCGTAACCAGTGAACCGACAGACAGCATCTGCATGAACACGCTGACCACGACGAGACCGTCGGCTCCATAGAGGCGCTGGGCGGCTGCATTGATGCCCGAGAAGATGATGACTGAGACGAACGAGCCTGTGGCGTCGGAAAGTCCAAGCTTGCCGCAATGCCAGGTGAGCGAGGGGAACCAGGAGCGGAGCACTGACGTCAGGGCGAACACGCGCCACTGGCGACGCACCTCGGGAACGACCATCACCAACGACAGCAGATAACTGCAGATAGTGGCATAGACGGCGCCCTGAATGCCCCAGCCGAAGACGACGATGAACAGGAGGTCGAACAGCAGGTTGATCATCATCTGGACGATGGTGACTCTGACCACCAGACTGGCCTTGCCTGTCAGTTGCAGGAACACGGTATAGCTGTTCTGGATGGCGAATGCCACGCCGATAAACGCTGCTGCGGGCAGATAGTCGAGGGCCAGCGGATAGAGGCGCGCATTGTCGGTATAAAGTCCTACCAGCGACGGGGCAAACAGCGAGATGGGCAGGGCTGCAGCCAGCGAGAACAGCAGTCCACCAGTGAGATTTACCATGAACGTGCGATTGGCCTGCGTGTAGTCCTGCTCTCCGAAAGCACGTGAGCCAGCCACCATCGAACCCTCTGCCAGCAGCATGGGGACCATCGTTACCAAGATGAGTAGCGGAGCAAACAGGTTGATGACAGCCATCGCATCGGTGCTGACGTAGTTGCCTACGATCACCGCGTCGATGAAGACATTGGCTTGCAGAATGATTGAATTACAAACGCTGGCAATGATAAAAGTTGTCAACTCTGCGTATGCGAGATACGGTTTTCTGATATGATTTGTGTTCATAACTCTATTGTTTTTAATTTTCTGAGGGCAAAGTTAGGGAATAAAAAGGCTCATGCCAAGAAAAAACAAACCTTTCTCCGTGACTTGTTGCGACACGGGGCGACGGACATGACAAATAACGCGAAGAGGCCACGAACCGTGTCGCAGCCTCCCCATTGAAATTATAGTCACAGGTCTTATTAAAGTTTCTTGCCGTAATACTTTTCAAGGTTGTATTTCATCACCTTGACAATCTTGCGCTGCCAGGTAGGATCGATGACCACCTTCTTGGCGAACTTCTCGCAGTAGCGGCAGCTGGCGCAATTGCCCTTACAGTTGATCTTGCCGCTGAAGAAAGCGTCGCTGAAACCGTCGAGGTCGCGATTGTCGATACCTACATGCCAATCGGCTGACTCGCTGAGGAACTCTCCCGTCCACTCTTCAAGCTGTGCCTCGGTAGCGTTGTCGGGGTCGCACTCCACATTACCGATCTGCTTCACATCCTCGCAGAACTCTGGCTGCAGCAGGTGGAAGAGATTGCCATCGTAATGGCCTTCGAGATAAGCCTTGACCACGGCCTTGATGTATCGTGGCTCCTTGTCGCGGCCGTCGATCTTGAAGAGGTTCATACCCAGCTCAGCATATTTCTTCAGGTCTTCAGGACGTATCCAGTGGATCTTGATGAGCTCGTTGGGATTCTCGAAGAAGCGGCGACGGCAGTAGAAATTACAATAAGGTGTTGACATCGATGCACTCTTCGTGCCGTACTTCTTCGTGATCAGCGAGTTGGTGACCACAGACGAATAGATGCCATGATAGTGGACATTGATACAGTGGAACACGCAGGCTGAGTTGCACAGCAGTTCGATTTCGCCCTTGAACTGCTTGCGGATATCCTTGAGCAGGGCAATGTCGCGGTTCACGTCGCGATCGAGCACGATGCCCGTAGCGCCCAGTTCCTCGTATTCGAGCGACTCTCTGACCGTCGATACCTCGTTGACGATGGATACACGCACCTGGATATCAGGGAAGTGAAGGTGGATCAGGGTGATAAGCCAGGGGATGGTCACCGTAGCCGTTCTGACGCCGATATCGTGGAGGGTCTGAAGGAACTCGAGCACCTCGTCTCTGTACTCCTCGGTGATAGGCATCGGCAGCAGTTCTGAATTCAGCACATAGTTGAAGCTGATGCCGTGATCGCTCAGTTTCTTGATATGTGCGCCCAGCTGCTCGGGGGTGACGGCACGGATGCTTTCGGGCGGACGCAGGTTACCCACGGGGCCCAGAGGAAGACATCCATAGACCTCATATATTCTACGCTCGGCTGTTGCAACCGTATTCTCTAACTCAATCAGATAGTCGATATACGCATCATCGTTGATATAAGGTGCGCAAACTTTAACTTGTGAATCTGTGACTTTGCTCATAACTATAATTTCAATTTTAAATGATTAAACAACTCTGTTTCTTGCCTTTTGGCGATGCAAAGGTATGGCGATAATTCGAGCAAAACAAAGAATCTTGCGTTTTTAAATCTAGTTTGTTGCGTCAGGATTTTCAATAAGCGACAAATCCCGAGCAACGGGGTGTGTCGGTGTCGTAAACGGGGGCTTAAGTCCAGAACTCTTTCTCGCCCGTAGCCTTCATTTCGCCCTGACATTTAGGGCAGGTATGCTTGTCCCACACCCGGATATGATCGCTACCGCAGTTCAGGCAGAGCCGCCCTACCTCACTCCGGTACGACGGGGCCACATCGGCGATGATACCCCCCACCACGATGTTCTGGACCGTCTGGCAATCGGGGCACGACACGGCTGTGATCTCCTGGCGGAAGAGCCCACGACCTTCGTACACCTCGGCCTCATAGCCACAGGCTGTGCAGCGATATTTCAGTTTCCAGGCCATTATCAAACTTATGTTAATTTTGAGTGCAAATATACACATTATTAAGCAGAAATCATTATATTTGCCATCAAATTCAACATCATTTAAGACAAAGTTACCGCGAACTTAAAAAAGGTATCAAACGGAATGAGTAGGATTATCAGAGAAGTCCAATCGTCGGATATGGCCGATGTGATGTCGGTCATGGAGGCTGCAAAGAATATCATGCGACAATCCGGGAATATGCACCAGTGGACAGACGGCTATCCATCAGAAGCAGTCATCACTGCCGATATGGAGAAGAACGGCGGATTTGTGGTTGAAGACGATGGAAAGGTTGTTGGCTACTTTGCTTTCCTGCCATCCCCCGAAGCCACTTATGCCAGGATCTATGAAGGCAAGTGGCTCGATGATGAGAGGCCTTATCACGTAGTCCATCGTATAGCCAGTTATCCCGATACTCACGGCATATTCAGCAGCATCATGGACTACTGTTTCGCCCACGATCCGAACATCCGGATTGACACCCATCGAGACAACCTCATCATGCAGCACAACATCACCAAGCACGGCTTCTCCTATTGTGGGATTATCTATCTGGCCTCTGGTGACGAACGATTAGCATATCAGAAAACTGAAAACATATTGCGTTTATGAAGAAGACATTGACCATCGTTGCATTGATGCTGGTGGCATCGGCAACAGCTTTCGCACAGTCGAAGGTGTATCTGACAAGGGAAATCAGCCCAGAGTCGTTGGTGAAAATCTATAAAGCCCTGGGTGTTCCTGCCAAGGGGCGCGTCGCCGTGAAGATGAGTACTGGAGAGGGCAGCAATCCTAACTACCTGAAGCCGGAACTCGTAAAGGACCTGGTGTTCGAGGTGGACGGCACTATCGTGGAGTGTAATACCGCATACGGCAACGGACCTGCCGATAAGAAAGACGAGCGCAACACATCGGAGAACCACTGGAAGGTGATTGAGCGTCACGGCTTCACGAAGTATTTCCCCGTGGATATCATGGACGAATACGACGAGATCCGCATCCCCGTGAAAGATCAGACGCACATCAAGTTCGACATCGTGGGAGGACACATGGCCAACTACGACTTTATGATTGCCCTCAACCACTTCAAAGGTCACCCCATGGGTGGCTACGGCGGTGCACTGAAGAATCTCTCTATCGGCTGTGCCAGTCAGAACGGCAAGGCATATATCCACTCTGCAGGCAAGATGGAGAAACTCGACATGGGCAAGCTCTGGACACGAGAGTTCATCGGCAATCAGGACGGATTCCTCGAGAGTATGGCTGCAGCAGCCCAGGCCGTCGTGAACTACTTCCAGAAGCAGGAGGGCATCATCTATATCAGTGTGATGAACAACATGTCGATAGACTGCGACTGCGTGGATCATCCTGCGCCTGTGAAGCTCGAAGACTACGGCATCCTCGCCTCTACCGACCCAGTGGCTCTCGATCAGGCCTGCATCGACATCATCAATCAGCAGAAGGTCACGGCTAAGAACGATCCCACAGACCTCCTCAACCGCATCGATAGGCAGCACGGCATCCACACCATTGAGCATGCCGCCAAACTCGGTCTCGGCAGTCGCGAGTACACGCTCATCAGTATTGATAAATGATGTTTCGTAATTTTGCAGCTGTATGAACAAAGATCACAAAGAAACCATCAGTATCCGATTCTTCAGTACCGCTTTCATGATACTGGCGATTGCGATCTTCAAGCCATTCGGACTCGATGTCGGGCAATGGCAGTCGTATCTGCATCTGCTAAGCCTTTTCGTGTTAGGCTTGTTCAGCTGTTTCATCACAGAGGTCATTCTGCGATACATCGTACACATGCCTCGCTCCTACAAACGTGGCATCAACTATATCATCAGTCGCAATCTGCGCTTTCAGTTTATCAATACGCCTTTAGTGGCATTGTTCATCTGTCTGTATCGCCACTTTATGATGAGCGAAATTGTTGAGAGTAATCGGCTGTCGTTGAGCAACTTCCTGGAGACGTTGGCAATCATTGCCTTCCTCTCGTTCGCTATCGGACTCTATTGGCGCTTCAAGTTCCGAAGCAAGTATCTGACGATGGAATTGGAAGAGACGAGACTGCTGAACGAAGAGCTGAAGAAGATGCAAGAGCCTGAGCAGCCATTGCCCATCGATGTGGAAGAACCAAGCGAAAAGCCCCGCCCGCAGGAGCTCACGCTCACAGGCACGACCAACGAATCGGTGACACTTCCAATTTCCGACCTGCTATTTATTGAGGCCGTAGGCAACTACGTAAAGGTCTGCCATCTGCGCGACGGGCAGGTGCGTACCGATATGCTTCGCGTCACGATGAAGCAGATGGAGGAAACGTTGCAGGGCTATCCGATGGTCGTCCGCTGCCATCGCGCCTTCCTGGTCAATCTTGGGCAGGTAGAACAAATTAACTCACATTCAGGTTCCACACAGTTGCTCATCAAGCATTGCCACGAATCACTCCCCGTCTCGCGTAGCAATATGGCGCAAGTAAGGGCTGCGATTCAGCGATGAAAGGACGGAGAGAGCAGGCAGGTTACTGATGTGAATATCCCAGCCTCTCTAATGTTTTGACTGCATCAGGCACGATGCGAGAAGCCTGGGAATTATCGTAAGTGCATCCCTGATGGAAGGGATCGGGAATGTCGGAACGACCCCGTAATCCATGGTCAATCATATACTGCAGTGAAAGGTCGGAACGATTGGTGAAACATCCGTCTGCAGCGATGCTACCCTCTGCTGTATCCACGTATTTGCTCATCTGCACTTGGGTATCGAACGAATAGGGATGATTGAGCATTCCGCTACGACGCGTCAGCCGAGCCTGCCACGAGGCGTTCAGCTCGTCATAGTTATTTGGCTCTCCTGCAATAGACGGTCCCATGATATGCGCCCCATGATCCTGTGCATACTTGATGGCTTGTGCAAAACCTTCAGGCGTGGTCAGTGCAAAATCTTCTGGCAGTGGTGGATTGTTGAGCCACAACAGGTAACACATAGGCACACGTCCCTGGAAGATGGCATTGGAACGACGTAGTGCCTCGTTAGAGAAGGTCTGAAGAATCACCTTACCGTTCGTGCGACCAACGTTCACTTTCCCATTGACATAGAAAGCTTTTTCCGTGGCAGGGCGGGTTATGATGTTCCACCCCTCACTATCGAGGATATCGTAAACGCGCTGCTCCATGTTTTCAGGATTGACCTCGGGTTCTTTAAACTCGAGATAAATGCCTGGACGATGACCTGTATCCTCCGTATCAGCCACATAAGCATCGGTGAAATCATAGTCGAGGAAATCCATGTAAATGTCCTTGCATGCGCCTTTTACAACCATCGATTGCCAAATCTCGTGCAGCGTCTTTCCCTGATATTCAGGCTTGATGCTATAGGGAAGTATCCGCTCGCCGTCGTCTTTACGATGCAGCATTCTGCCGCTGGCATAGGCTATCTGATCACGCAGTGCCGACACGTATTGTCCCGTGCTATAGTGCAGTTTGCCATCAACCATGCTACCATTTCGTGAAGCGGCAAAAGCCTCAGCAAACCACTTTCCCGCATCGAGCATCAATAGCTCTGCATAATAATACGACTGCATATAATATGGCCGGAAAGAAGCCTCATCGCGCTGATACTGCTCCAGTGCGTCCTCGTGCGAGAATCCCAGACTCTCATAGAACGCGATGCGAGTGGCAGGAATCGCAGATCCGAAAACTTCCTCAATATTGGTGGTACGCTTCAGATTGTCATCATGATTGGCTATGATGATACCATCCTTGCTGCACTGCAGATCAGACTCCAGATAGTCGGCTCCCATCTCGCGAGCCCACCTCCAGGCACTCTCGGTTTCTTCTGGTGCCCAATAGGTAGAGCCACGATGAGCTATCACGGCATACAGGGGTACATAGTCGCGAACTGCAGCCATCTCCTCACTGATGGTCTGGACATCTATTTCCGCAGGCTTGTCATTGTTGTCAGTACAGGCGTTTAAACCCAAAACAATGGTCAGCAGCAACACCCTCTTCAGTGTTTTGCCTGCGAATAATAACCTATCTTTCATAAACTATCCTAATATTTAGCGCAAAGATACAAATAATTGTGGATTTTTGATTACCTTTGCTTTTAGTTTTAAAATTTTTAAAGACAATGATTATGAAATACTGAAATAATATGGAAATCAAAGACAGAAGTCAAGAAATCATTGCCACAGGCGAGAATCGTCGTGCCGAATTACAGTCGAAGGTGATGCATGACCTCGCAGTCCATAAGGACATCGTCCAGGTGCACGGCTTCTACTATTCAGAGAAAGAGAATCTGCTTTCGGTTGATGTCGTCCCCGATATTTCCGTGCATGACGAAGCGGCTTTTGTCGCCAAACTTATCAGCGAGATTCAGCCCCTGGTGCCCGACATGCAGGTGGTTATCGTGGTGGATCACAATTACAGCGAGTAATACATCACCGGGCTGAACCTGTCCGACTACAAGAAAACAACGCAGACCTAAGACTAACTATTCTTTTTATAGCTCTGCACCGCCCAACAGCCCATCAGTGTGCCGATGCCCGCAAGGGCTAAGATCTGGTGGGCTGTTTCGTGCAGGTCACCACCACGGATGAAAACGGTGCGGATGGCATCGATGAA
>OMXO01000109.1 GCA_900315035.1 uncultured Prevotella sp. | reverse complement strand
CGCTTTCTTCTCCTTTGGAATTCTTGGATTTAAAATTCTCATACAATTAACACATTTATTAAGTTCTTAAATGTGTCAACCTATTTTAGTATAAGACAGAGCGGCTTCGAGGTGGATCCTGTTTATGACCGTCAGGGCATCTGTCGCGGTTATTCCATCGGCGAGAAGTTGTACGACCTCGACGGCAACTACTCCAGTACGGTGATGTACAAGGCTTCGGCCAAGAAGTTCGGGCATGGGCGCGACCTGACCGTTTCCAAACTATATGACACATGGTGTAAGCAGCATCCCGAAAGGTTTGTAAAGCAGGATAACGACCAAGAGTATCTGCGACTATTGAAAATCAAGGAAGAGGCAATGAAGACTACTGCCGAGAAACCGTCAGTATCACCAGCAGAATCACCCGCCGTTCGGCATGCAGAGCCTGCAATGCATAAGCCAACACAAGGTGAGCAGGAACGTGACAGTGCCATCTTCTTTGCTGTCAAGGCTGTCATGGAACTCGTCAAATCTCCTTTCCGAACGGCATTCTATCCGCATGACCTGGAGGATATCCTGCCGGAAGGAATCATCGCCAAGGCCATTGACATGGGACAGGAGCCGGGCGCGTCGTTCAGCAAGGACAATCTGAAGGCTGCGGCTGATGCGCTCATGGATATGGTGGAGTGTAGTGCCGATCGGACCACTGTGGTCATGGAGGGCTTGCTTGGTGTCATTCAGGACATCGCCCTGCCGGAAACCCAGCCGACGCTTGGCGGCGGGGCGAGCGATAACGACCTGCCGAAGAAGAAGGACGATGAGTGGAAGTGGTGGAAGAACAACGGCTTCATTCGCAATCAGCGCAGTAGAGGCTTCAAGAGATAACCAGATGTATTTTGATTATATGAGTAGAAATTATGGAAGCATACTTCCCTCTGGCAAGAGCCAGCAGCAGGGAGGCGACAACGAGACTGGGGTACGGCAAGAAAGCCCCCGTAAGCAGGAGAAGCCGGATGTCATCCTGCCAGTAAACAATAACCGCAAGGACAGTCAAGGACACGCAGTAATGTACGACAGGAAGGAATACGAGCGTCGTGTGAAGGCTGTCTTGGAGGGCAATATCCTGGAGAGCACCATCCGGGATGCAGCCGATATGCTCAGTCAGCAGACAGAGCGGCTGCGCGGCATTCCTCTCGATGTGATGAGGAACAACTGCAATAAACTTGTCAATCAGGACATGGATGTTACGCCGCTGGAAGAGGCCAATCGGAGTGCGGAGCATACCCTTCGTGAGGTGGCCATGAACATTTACGATTCTGCCCTTATGAAACGCTATGTAGCGGAACTGATGAAGAGAGACCGCGAGCAATGGCAGCTGTCAGAGGTTGACAAGGCGATGGTGAATGGTGCTGACAAGGCCTGCGAGATCATCCGCGACAAGGCAGAGACTCATCTCATCGGCCTGACCTCGCGCATGGAGTGGTTCCCCGTCGTTTACCATCTGATGGACAAGGTGGCACTGGTGATATTTGCAGTTCTTGGCTATTACACGGGGAAGTACCACCTGAATGACGAAATCTTGTTCCTTTGGTTGATGGCGGCCATGCCTATCGCCATGCTGTCTGTGATATGGGCTATCAATGAACTTCCGGCTTGGCTGGGAAAGAGGAAACCGAAATCACGTTGGTACTAACAATCTTCCACAAATGCAGTCAGCCCCATACGCCGTTATGACGACTGGGGCTGACAGGTGTTGTAATCCTACTACGTAGATTGGGAAACTTCTCAACCTCCTGCATCTCAACTATAATAGGTAGCATTTCCATACTGATAACATAGAATTATGGAAAAGGAAAAAACAAATAGCAGTTCCGTTTAGTGCTTTTTTGGTTTTCTACTGCATGAAACTATAACCTTTTATTATGTACTTCTCGTAGATTGTTTAGTAGTTCCAAGACTGGTGCTGTTTTCGACTCATTATTCGGAATTATTGGTTCATCATCCCACTCTAATGCATTGCGAGTATTATCATGAATAGAAACCCTCCAAGCATCTGTTATTGTTACAGACTTCACTTCTATAGCTTCATCAAAATTGTAGGGTCCAACTATCTGATTATTATCATCCATAGCCAATGCCATCAAACGGCATCTTCCAAAGTAGGGAAGCATTCTCTCAAAATTATCAATATTGGATGTATTACTGGGAGTCATTGTATGTTTACGACACATAACTGCCATATATCTTCCTTCCTTAACATCTGCATGTGGTATCTCTGGCGCCAAACAAACCCGATACCAGCTGGGATGATCTTTATTGATGCCTTTTAATATCTGTATCTCTATTCCAAGTTTTCCTTCTGCCTGTCGCTCTTTCCACTCCTTGACAATATTCTTTCCATCTTGCACATTTCTAAAGAGTAAAACTAATACTGGCGGTTCTCGTAACCACTTATCAAAAATAAATCCCACACCAGACCATTTAGCTCTATCCCACAACTGCATATTAGATGAGATTGTGTATACAGACATGTTCTGCTGAGATGAAATGTGTTTCTTTATATCAATCTTCTCTCTTTCTTTACATGTGGTAAGGCATGGATAAACCTTATCATCAGCTTTCTGCCATTGTCTGATAGAATACTTAAATTTGTCACCAAGGACAAAGTAAACTGATTGATACAATAACATCAGAGACGAGACACGGTCCATTATTTTTTCTTTCTCATGGCGGTCTTTGATAAGTTCCTGCACATCCTCCTGAGATACAGTATTCTGCACAAAGAAGTATGCCATGAAGAATGAAAAGCATTCCCAGTATTCTTTGTCTGAAAGCAAACCATGATTAACATGAAATATATATTCTGCATTTGAGGAGCCTTGTTTCATCGATGGTGCTTCTTCAGTCTCTTCCACGATTACTTTTATTTCAGGAGTCAATATGACAAGATCTATATCCGCGAAAGTTGCCAAGAGAGTTTCCACAGACGCCAAAAACGTTTCTGCAACAAGTTGGTTCTGAACGGAGTTTTTATAATGCACAGTAAACTTGCAATTATGAACTATTGTGCTTAAATTTTCACTACCCTCATCAGCTATGTTAAGATTACAGATGAATTGCTCATGAATAGGTTGCTTCAATAGTTTTTCGTGCCAATTTTCACCTACTGTTTCTTTCAACTCGTCATCTACTTCTTCCGGATAACCCAGGGCAAACTTGAGAAAGTTAGCAGATAGAGGCATATTGCATCTTGAGAATATAGCTGGCAAAATAGCTATTTGAGGATTACTTATGTCAGCAGTAGCCAAATGGCAGGCCCAGCCACCATCTTCAAGAAGATCTCTTTCTACAAACTCCTTTGTCATGTATTCCTCGCCATTGTGGGCAATTACATAAAGTAGTTCTCGCCAGTTAAGGTACATGACAAGGCGGCCAAGCATCAGTTCTATCTCACACAACTTTGACAATATTGTAATAAGCAGGTGGTTGATAGTTCCTTTAGAATAAAACTCTCTAACAAGTACCGATGCAGCCTTTATATAATAGGCCTCCGCACTATATGGCAGTTCCTGATAGTAAAGCGCAAACCCCATAAAACCACAAGACTTGACATACTCAGACTCATAGCCATCCTTTACAAACGAACGTACACAATGTCCTAAATGCTTAATAGCTGGCAAATAGCTTTTCTTCTCCATCAACGACTGAGCACGACGATAATGAATCATGGCGCCCTGTACCTCCGATTCTCTAGTTGCAGTAATATCTGCCAACTTGTCTACCAGATTCTCAAAGGCAGAATTATTGGTAATCATACGACCAAGTATGTCAACTATCTGAGATTGAGCATTAAAGCCAATTTCTGGATGATTGGCACTCTCTTCAATTAAATCCGTAAGCATTATTATTTCTTCGGACGGATCATCTCCCTGCCTAATATGTTGTATTATGCGGTGTTCCGAAAAATATATGTCAAGAAAGAGCTGAGAGGTTGGGGACAAATCTTTTCGTTGCCGGAACGATTCTATATACTCAACTTCTGACAAGAAACGTTCGGGGTCAAACAGCCCAATCCCTGCCGCATTTTCTAAATTTGTAAGAATATTGGTCAAGTTTTCTATAGTATGTATAGAAGGGTACTTATCTGTATATTCTTTAAGTTTCAAATAATCATCATAGGTGCTTTCTATATCATAAAACCAAAAGAATGATGTCCATGCATGACAATATATAATATTGAAAGTCTGTATTGATGAACCATGAACTTTTGCTTCTCTCAATGCACGATTAAAGCGACCTTCTGTTTCCTGACGAGGAAGTTCCAGTCCACGACTTAAAATACAAGCCTCTAACAGATCATCTATATAATCTGTATCAAATTGGGCGACTTCACGAGCGAGTAAGTCATTTTCTAATGTTTGAAGTTCTTTCCTTCGCCGTTTGTCATTTGGACCAACAATTACAGTTTTCTTTCGATACTCATCTGAAAAGTTCAATTTTTCAACAGCAACATCCATGCATCCTTGCTCAAAAACGGCGAACAAACACCAAGAACCATCAAAGATACTAACTGTTATACCATACTTTTTTGTCAACTCATCCTCTCTGGACAGACGAGTACTTGACTTAATTTTTTGGTTGGTGAAAAACAGTAGCTTTGTATAACCCCTTCTCGTTTCTATTACTTTCTTTACGTCGCTTTCAACCTTGGACTGCCAGGTCTTCTGTACGCTGATTGCTATTGCCCAACGCTGGTCACCAGTACAACCATCTGAAGCCCACCATTTGTCTGATATTGCTTTGTCAACAGGATATGTCTCACCATCTACCTTGCCATCACCACCACCATCTGGTCCAGTCTGTGGCTTGATATTTGGTGTTATAAGACGTGATGCTGTTGCCAATATAAAGTTCTCGAACTCCGACTGCTTTTTATCCTGAGAGAGTTGTAGAAGTTTCAAATCAAAAACCTCTTTTGTTAGCTTTGTCTCATACTCAATTATTGTGTCCGAGAAAAGATTGCTTCTCAGATGACGATAGTAAGAAAAGATTTCCTGCCTTGCGGTTTGGAGTTCTTCCTCATCATCAATTTCAATTGGCTTTATGTCTTCTTGTTTTGACATCTATTTGTTTCTTATTAGGTCTTAATGCCATTGACATAGTCGAACTTATGCCATCATGTCTATTTGGAAATACTATATCATCTTCTGTATCAACATCTGTGTATTTGCATAGAACGGGATATCCGTCTTGCCAAGGATAGTTGCTGGAAGCGTAGCCATTTCTGCAAGGTTATCCATCGGCACCAGTACATTCTTTGCCCCGTTTTCTGATAGCATAGATACACGGTCGTTGAAATTCAAGGCACGTTCAATAGCGCCACCGATACTGATATTACCGATGACACCAAGACCTGATTTTAGATTCCGCCCAAAGACAGATGATACGATGGCTGCAAAAACAGCACCTCCAATACCTTTGTGAACACCTACCCCCAACAGTACGGTCACTTGAACTGTTACATCAAGATGCATCAAAGAATGTTGTTGGGACAAGATAGCCCTTTCATTGGCCCGGATATAATTATATGTATTCTTTATATCCTCCTTGGCTTCTGTTGAACTACTGCCAGTCACTGTAAGTTTGCCATTGCCAGGCATAGTAATTACCTCTATTTTTACGAGAGACACCTTATCACCATCGCTTGTAGCCGTATAGCAGGTGCCTGGCTAGACACGAAAAACTCTTCTTGTGTTTCTTTATCTATATAGGAGAAATTAGTGTCCCAGAACTCCATACCGCCGATACGCTTCAATTGCTCTTTCACACGACGACGCATTTCTATAGCCCAAACCAGATACTTACGCACATCCTCTTTGGTAAAGTTTCCATCTGGATGCATCAGTTTAATCAATCCAGAAACTGTCTTGCGTACCGGCTTCGTGTCGCGCTGCTTCATCTGTGCTCCAAGTGTGAAATACTTGTCAATAGCATCTGTATAGGTCATCTTCCGCTGAGAATGCAGGAACTCACTGAAGAAATCTGTACTAAAGCCGAAATGATTAGTGAAGTTAGAGGGTGCAAACTTCATCACCTCCCAGCCGGGGAGGAAGAAACCGATACGATCTAAGAAGGCGGTATCGTTACAGATTTTATCCGAGAATGGGGAGAATAGATGTGATGTCTGTAAGACAGTCTCGACTGGCTGATTGATATTGCCATTCAGGATGATAGAGGCATTTGCCGCTTTCTCACCTGCTTTTCCTGCTCTGGAGAAGCTGCCGCTTTCCATGTAATCCTTCATCAGAGGAACCACCTCCTTATCTTTGAACAATTCGTCCGTTGACTCGTCAAAGCAAATGGCATCCCATCTGCCGACTGCTCCAATCTGACCACTGGAGTTGTTGACGAACAGGGAAGCAGCCGTTCCCTGACCACCGCTGACAAGCATAGAGTATGGTGAAAGCTCCTTAAAAACAAAAGATTTGCCCGAAGACCGTGGGCCAAGTTCCGCCATGTTGAAGTTCGACTCTACCAACGGAATAAAGCGTGATAATAGCAGCATCTTCATTCGGTCAGTCATC
>OMXO01000110.1 GCA_900315035.1 uncultured Prevotella sp. | reverse complement strand
CTTCAGGGTCTTCGCCGCCTCTTGCCGGTAGTAGGTCGGATCTTCGCCCAGTATCTCGGCGATACGGGCTGCCAGGGCAAAGCCGCGATAGTTATAGGCTGACGAGTGGGTGACGGCACCACTATTATAATAGAGTGCATCGCTGGCCCAGATGCAGCAGTAGGCATCGTAGAGCCCGTCGTCGTCGGGATCGTAGTTACGCTTCTCCCAGTCGAGATGGCGCTTCAACATGGGCCACATCCTGCGCATATAGACGGTATCGGCATCATACTGGAAGTGCCACAGCAGTTCGTCGATATAGTTCAGGTTCATGTCGTAATGGTGCATGATGTCGTCGCGGTTGGGATTGCGGCAGATATAACCATTCGAGTACATCTGCGTGCCCCAGGTCTTGGCGGCTCTGGTCAGGCCTTTTTCGGGATCTTGCGTCGGGTGAGGAATCGTGGGTTCGACATCCTTCACCTGACTGTTGGCATAGGCCGAGAAATGCGTGACGGCCCGATCGGGCAAACCGAGCACATCACCCAGATAGCCAGCCCGCCAGCCTGTCAGCGGCATGCGCCAGGCAACGGCTCCGTGCATCCACACTTCCCCACCCCAGGCACCGTCGGCAGCAGCCATCAGCGCGCTGCCAAGTGTGTTGATATAAGGGTCTGGCGTATCGAAGACAATCCTGCTGGCCAACCACTCGCTGTGCTGCATGGCCCTATCCCATAGCGACAGGGCTTCGGGCTGCGAGGGCGTCGTCAGCAGATAGTCGCCTTTGGCTTCGCTCTTCAGGAACACATAACCAGCCTCCTGCCCTATGCCGATGCTGACCGTCTGCTTGTGGTTCTCATCGGTAGCCGGGTCGAAACAGCCTGTCGGGTCGGCATTCAGGTCGCCCGCCCGGTTCAGTTTCGGTTGTCTGATGCCGCAGGCGATGCACTCCAGGGTTGCACCGGCAGGCAGCCCTTCGCCACTTATCTGCCAGATGGCAGCATCGCAGTCGGGCATGGCCAGCACCGCCATCGACAAGGTGCCCTTGCCAAAAGCAGGATCAGCCAACTGATAAGTGCGCATCCCAGCCTGATAGCGGGCTTCGCACCGGGCTGTGTTTTCCAGCATAACGGTCTGTCCGTTCACATGCAGACGGAAACGGATATTACGATGGTTCTACGCGGAAGTCGGAATAGCCGCCATAGAGCGCACGGGTATAGCGGTTCTCGCCGTTCACACACACGATATCGCGCCCGTCGGGGTGATACTGCAGCGTCCTTGCCTTATTGGCTGCCTGCGCCTGAAACGGCCACAGCATCGCCGTTGCAATGATAAGTAGATATAATCTCATGTTCGTTTGCGATTATTGGACGGCGACGTTGAAGGCGGAAGCCACTTCCTTGATCACGTTGCTCAGGTTCTTGCATCCGGTATCGTTGTACAGTTCTTGCTCCAGCGCCCGCACCTCGGCAGCCGAATTTGCCTGGGTGCCTATCTTTTTCAATGTCTCCGTCATCTTCACGAGATCGTTGTATTTCTGCTGCGTCTGCGCATACTTTACCGAGTTGGGGGCAAGCGTCGACAGGTCGCTCTTGACCTTCGGCAGGGCCATATTCTGGAGTTCCTTCGAGAGTTCACGGCATTGCGCCTGCACCTTCTCCACACTCGTCAGGCGCACGTTGCCTTCAATGGCATTCATCTTGACATTGATCACTCTCTTGACGCTGTTCAGTGTCTTTTCCGTGGCAGTGGTCCAGTTGAAGTCGGGAGCGAGGATTTCTGCCGTGGCATACGACTCTGGATGCGACAGGTTGGTGATGTTCATCTCCGATGCCCTGGCGCTGATGCTAAACTCCTCCATGTGTGCCCTTTGGAAAGCATTCTGGGCATCTTTCTGGAATGTGCTCCCCGGCACCGGCTTACCGTTCTTGATATAGGCAGGCTCCACATGGGGATTGGCCTTGCTCACAGGACCGAGGTCCAGGTCCATACTTGAAGAACCGGTGCTCGATGAGTTGCGGTAGGTGCGCCACTGCACATCGCTCATGTCGTAGCCCATCTCAGAGAGTTTCTGGTTCATTTTGCTGATGCTCTTCGGATAGACATTCTTCTGAAGACGGCTGTCAAAGCGGGCCTGCGTGGCGGCCGACTCTCCGTATTTGAGCTGCCATTTGAACTGGTAGTCCGAATTGGCCGAGGCGACGAGTTGATTGAGCTCTTTGTCGAGTTTCGCTACCTCGGTGCTGTTGCCAGCCCAGTCGGCTTTCGTGCGTGCGAGCTCCAGCTCCTTGTATCGCTTGATCATAGCACCCGACTTATTGATCTTGTCCTGAGTCATCACATTTTCCCACGACTTCACCGTCTTGGCATTGTTGCTGTATTTCACCTTGCCCGAAGGCGTGGAGACGGAGATTATCTTATTCACACCTTCCTTAATACCAATGTGGAGCACAGTGGCGAACGTGGCTTTCTGCACGGCATGCCATGCTCTTTCTTCATCTGACATGTACTGGTTTTCCTCATCGGTGTATTCGTCTATGAAGGTGGCGCTGTAGGTAGTGAGGGGATGTATTCCGGAGATGCAACCGAAGACGGCCTTACGCACGGGGCGCTTGAACACCTCTATCCCCACCTTGGGACCCTGTCCCGTGATGCCGCGCACATAGTCCGAGTAGGCATCGTATCCACCGCCGGTGATGAATCCTGTCGTACCACCACACAAGGCTCCTACGCCCGTGCTGATAAGGGCAGCGCTACCGGCTGAGTAGCCCGCAGTGGTGGCTATATGATAGGCAGCTCCTCCAGCCACTGCTGTCACGGCCAAAGCACCCATCTGCACGGCAAACTCCCTCTCGTTGGCAGCGTTCACCTCCATGTCGGCCTCGGCGCTCTTCTGTCCGGCATATCCCTCCACCGACTTGTTGATGGCATTGCGCAGTTTGTAGATTTTTTCAAAATCCTTATTCAAGAGGGCCCCTTGGTCTGCGAGCACGTTGATAGCGGTCTTCGTGGCTTGCTCACGCTGCTCCACGGGCAATAGGCGTATCATGCTGGTGATGCCTCTGACGGCTTGCTCACATCGGCGGGCCTTCTCACTCTCCATCGCGGTTTGCTTTTCCTGAATCTCCTTGTTTTCCGCGTCCCAGGAGGAGGGCACATAGGTGTACACGCCGGTTTCCATCTGGTTGATATTGGCTACCATCGACGCATTGTCGGCATCTTTATGCGTGTAGTCTTTATAATAGCCCGCGATTGTATTGTTCAGGTTTTCTATCTCGCGCTGCGTATCGGCTATTTCTTTCTCCTTCCTTTTGATATACTGGTTTTCCGTGGCGTTCTTGTCCGACTTATTCACGGCGGCCGATTCCTTGAGTTTGGCAAGAGAATTATACAGTTTTCCGAGTTCTTGTCGCTTCGTGGTGAGTTCTTTCTGCTTGTTCTGGATATCCTGTTGCAACTGTTTCATCCTCTGCAGGTTGACTGTTATGATCTGGGTGTCTCTCTCCAGGGTCTCTTGGTTGGCTTCCTTTTCCATCATGATTGAGTCATTGGCAGCCGTAGCTGCAGCGTTGGCAACAGTTCCACCCTCGGTGGGCATGACGGTGGGATCCTTGCCCTCCGCGGCGAGGCGTTTGCGCTCTTTCTTGGGCAGTTTTTTCCACTCCATCTCAGCGCGCATCTGCTGTCTCACCGCCTCGGCGAAGTCATCGAGTGCTTTCTGGGGGATGATGCCATCTTTGTATTGGTATTTGTCCCATTTCCTGGCTACCGACCACTGCAGAGCGGCCTTGAAGAAGAATCCCGAGGTCTGCACGCGGGTGCCATAGTTGATGATGGCGTTGTGATACATGAGTTTCTCCGCCTGTTGCTCGGGGGAGAGTTGCTTCTCGTCGTTTTGGGCACGGTCAGAATACTCGGCAGCGAAGAGCAGCTCGTAGGTGAGCTTGGTAATCATGCCCACCGGCGGTTTGGGGAAATAGGTCTGGAAAGTGCCGTCATAGGTGATGTCGGGCTTGTTGCCTTTCCTCTTGAGCGGCACCTGCACCACGCGGAGATAGTTGAACGCATAATTGTCGCTCTCTGGGTTGTATCTCTGGGTCACGTCGGCTTCCGACAGTTGGATGCCGAGATACAACTCGCCCTGCGGGGTGTTGGCGGTGAAGAGGTAGCGAAACAGAGGCTTTTTCACCGACGTGATGTTGGGCACATACCTCACGTTGACTTCCGTGGTACCGATCCAGCACTCACCCAGAGGACCAGCCTCTTTCGCGTCGGTGGCAATGAGGTTGTTGTAGCGGCGGCGTGCCTCCCGCATATCGTCGAAGGGATTGGGCATGTCGCCCAGGTCTTGTATGCGGTTGTGGAGTACGATCACCGCAGCCTCACACTGCATGAGCATCTTCATCTGCAGCGAATACTCGAGCCACACCATCTTGAAGGCATCCCGGTCACCCACCTGGCGCGCATTCAGGAGGTCGAGCTCCAGTTGCTCAAGTCCGAACAGCAGTTCGTAGTAGTTCTCGCGGGCAATAAGCATCTGGCTCATCAGCGGGTTGAATTTCTTCAAATAGTCCCACACTTTCTGCGACTTGTAGCCGAACAGCGGCGACCAGTATTCGAGCAGGCTCTTGTCTTGCTCCTCGGTCAACTCCTCATAGAGCATCTTCATGCTCTCGAATGCTATCGTGATTGCATGGTTGTAGGATTCGTTGGTCAGGTTTACAACATCCGGAAGGGGGTCGGGAATAGAGGGCGTGACACCTGCCGGCACGGGTAACTTCTGTGTCTCGCAATGGTCCCATGGGGCTCCGCTCGTTATGTCGTTGATCTTGTCGAAAGGGTTCTGCAGGTTGAAGCGTTTTTCAGCGGGCAGAGAGGCCTCGCTCGCTTTCTTGCTGCTCTGTGCCGTGGCAGTTGTGGGAACAAGGAGAATGGCTGTCGTTGCTATTGCAAGCAGATGGCTAAGTAGTCTTTTCATGATCCAAAATTCCGCAGCACTTTTGTCCAACCTTCTTTATAAGCACCTGAGCAACAAAAAGATGCAAAGGATTTCGTCCTATCAGACTTTCCACTCACCTTAGTGCTGCAATTCAAGACAAGCAAAAATCATCAATGACATGCTACAAAGTTACAAATAATTCTCGAGAATACCAAATTTTTTCAGTATTTTTTGTAGTTAAGAAGTTAAAGAAGTTAAGCCAAATGTCGAAGTGCAGAAATATCAGCAAACCAAGTAATGGCTTAACTTCTTAACTTCCTAACTTCAAAAAATCAAAATTCCTTTTGGCCGTCTGCCGTTTTTAACGTACCTTTGCAGCAGAAGTCAAATAATTAAGCGATATGATGAGAACAAACTACAAGAATCTGTGGATGCTGGCCGCCATCCTCGCCTGCGGCCCCGCGATGACCTCTTGCGACGACGTGATCGACGTGATCGACAACCCCACGACGACAGAGACCGAGCAGGCTTCGGCCAAAGATCCGGGCAAATGGTGGATCGACGAGAACAACATGGACAAGTCGGTGAAGCCCGGCGACAACTTCTTCATGTACTGCAACGGCACGTGGTGGAAGAACACGTCCGTCGATCAGACATTCAATATCACTACGCGCCTCAGCGAGATGAAGCCTACCTTCGAAGAGAGAGTGAACAGCCTGACCGACGCCAATTATGCCATATACAAGAGCCACCTGAAGTGGGCCGACCCCAACTCAGAGGCGGCAGCCTCGGCCCAGAAGCTCTACGACGACGTGCTGAAGAAGAGCGGACTGGCAGAGGCCAAGACATCCGCCGACGTGCTGCGCGCCTACGGCAAAATGTGTGCGATGGGCGTGAGCTCATGCATCAAGCTGCAGCCTTTCTGCTATGATAACAAGATCTGCCTCTATGCCAAGTCCAACAATGAATACTTTGTCAGCTATGAGGACGACCTGGAGAATATCGGTCTTCTTGCCACTCGGAGTGGCATACGGCCCTCGATCAGGCAGATCATCAACGAGAATCCCGATGTGATGGCCCACCTCGTGCCACTATGCGGCAGGAGCGGCACCCGCGACATCCCCAACGAATGGTCGTTTCTCAGATATGTACTCGAAGGCATGGGCATCGATGCCACCCAGGTGTTTATCTATGATGACTACCTGAAAGTAGCAGAACTGACAGACAGCCCTGTCTCTGAGTTTTCGACTCTGTTCCTGAGACAGATGCAGACCAACTTTGAAAACCAAGCGGCCGGTGTTGACGTCCTGAAAGAGATGATCATGAATTACTACAAAACAGACTATGGTTTCATCTCTCAGAAGACGATGGAGGAGTATAACAACAACCTCAACAAGAGCGTCGGCGACAACATCACCTCGGTCACCAAGAGATGGTTGAGTCTCAAGAAGCTTGAAATGTCCTTAGAGAGAGACTATCTGTCATACCTGCGCTCAAAGATGGTGGTCGACCAACTCGTGCCCAAAGGCCAGAAAGAGAGATACATGAACTACTGCAAAGACATGAAGGACGTTTTCGCACAGCGCCTCAAAGACAACGACTGGCTGAGCGAGGTCGGCAAGAAGAATGCCCTCGAGAAGCTCGACGCCATGGTGTTTAACGTAGCTGAACCCAACGAGTGGTACACCGAAGGATTGCCCGACTTCACGAAGAGCCAGTCGCTGCTCGAAGACATCTACATCATGCGCAAGGCC
>OMXO01000111.1 GCA_900315035.1 uncultured Prevotella sp. | reverse complement strand
CCATTCCTTCAAGGTCAAGGATGTTGATTTTCTTCTGGGCAATAGCCTCGCTTACCTCATCAATCATGAATACGATGCGAATATCAGTATTCTTTTCAAAATAACGGGTCAAATCATCTTGCAGTTTAATGGCATCGTAGTCCTGTATGCGTAGTTTTGCAGCATCACGCATTTCATCGTACGCACTCTCTGAGCAGAAACCGTCGAGCATGGTGTCCTCCAAGGTGTCATACACTTCATCCATATTCTTGCGGCGGTTCAACCATGATTCACCAAACTTCTGCTGTACTTTATCGCAGAAAGCTTGATAACGACCGCTCATCAATAAATTGAATTCGATGATGCCAACCCAGTCATCGTTCAGCCCTAATGATTTAAGGAATGCCCCCATCATCATGTAGCTGATACCATGATTACCAGTGGTCTTTGCTGCATCGAAAAGCACGATATGATTGTTGGTGCGTCCCAGTTCATTGATACTGTTTTGGAGAAGACCTGCGTTGGGCAATCCTATCAGTTTGTTCTGAAAACGGTCACGGACAGAAGTCCCTTGAAGAGTTGGGTTCTTCAGTAGGAAACCGATCATCTTGGAGAAGTATGATTTTCCTGAACCATAGAAGCCACTCAGCCACAATCCTGGTTGGGCTGTATTTGAGGTGAAGAAATCACAAAAGTCTGCCAGATGCTTGGCAAGGCTCTCTGTCAAGATGAATCCGTCAAGTTCATCAATAATACTAGGCTCGTCCTGCTGGTTGAGGTCAATCACACTCTTGATGTCATCTTCAAGACGGATTGAAAGTATGTCTTTTATCTTTGTCATATTCGAGAATATTACATGATTACACAATCACCACACAGCGATACTTGGAAGCTGGCTGCTGGTCGAGGAAATAGATTGTCTCATTCCTTATCACCGCAGGATAGAAAAACACAAGTGGTTTCTGGAACTTCATCACATCAGGGTCTTCCATAATGTTCTGGTTGGAGAACCCCATCTTGTAGATGACACCCGTATGTATCAATATTGGAGAGACTCCTTTTGCAGCGGAATCTACTATCCGCTTCATCAGGAAGCTATAGAATGTTCCTTCTGTATAGTTCTGGCTGACAAAAACCTCTGTTCCCATATTCTTGAATTGCCGACGGAACTTGTCAAGCCCTTTTGAATCGACAAACTCCACAAATAGTTGTCGGAGGTCAATGAACTCATATCCCTCAGTGAACCTATGCTTTGCCTCCTCTATATACTTCTCTTCGTCAACTGGTGGATAGACAAACAGAATGCTCCTTCCGCCATTTGCCTCTGAAGACAAGTGAGCAAGGTCACGTCCCAACGCTGCCGTCAGGTCACCGAATAACCGGTTGTGTTCTTGTATGTAAGTAGATGCCATATTATTTTAAGTCTATCGTTATTTCGGTTCCAATTTGCGACACATCCCAATATGGAATATTTTCTATCCGTTTCAATCGGCTGATAATGTTCTGTTCTTCACTGAACGAGAAGATGATAAAAGGATTGTGCAGGGTTTTGTCACCTGTTACAGTCTGAATAAAACGAATAAAGTAAACAAAGAGGTTATTTGTAATGACAGGGTGAACAATACTCTTCTTGATGGCACCATCCGCAAGACCAAGTTTTTTCATGATGGTGAGATACTTGCTTCCGGAAATCTTAATAGTATCTTCGCTCCAATCCAGCTCACCATCCTCCGTTTCCTTTATAAAACGTAGGAAACTGGTGATTTCTTCTGCCATGATGGTAACACGTCCTGAATAGACAGCCTTCATGAATACCTCTGCCGTTATACGGGAAAAGAGAAGATTTGAATAGGTCAGTTGCCAAAACAAGATGACCAACCTCTCTTGTACCGAAAATGTTTTATCTGCAATGGCATCAAAGAACAGCCTCTTATGAGTGTCATTCTTAAATTTGAGAATACAGGATTCTATGGCAGAGACAAACCGTTGCAAGGATTTTTCTGTCCTAAACTCAAAGGCACCTGTACTGCCTTCAGTGATGCCGTATGTATCACTGATATAGTCAAGCATCACATTGTAGTTAGGTACACTACCCATGATGTTGACTCCAGAGTCATATTTGCCGTTATTCTTCTTCGCCATGAATACGCTTAATTCTTACAAGTTCTGTATAATCCACTTTTAAGGCTTCGGCAATCTTGCTTAACATGTCCAAAGATGGCTGGGAAGAATTGGTACACCACTTGCTAACTGTGGCGGCATTGACGCCAAGTTGCTCTGCAAGCCATTTGTTGGTGCGTTTCTTCTCAGCCAACATCACCTTAATCCGATTTAAATCTTTGTTTTCTTCCATCGTATATGGTTTTAATGCCACAAAAATACAAAAAAAATATCATATAAACTTCAATAATTCGTAAAATTAATAAATAATAACGTCAAAAATTGAAATAATTTCATTTTTTAAGCCCAATTATAGATTATACATGACAATTATTCTTGCTTTTTTATGGAACAATTCATCAACATTACTTCTGGTAATCACACAAATACTTCGCTTTTGTGGTTTTGAAAAGTTAAAAGTGTTAAATCTTTATCCCATTTCTCAGTCACAGAATCTACGCTAACACTTTTCTACCGTTTAAAGCGTAAATTATTGACATAAAACGACTTGCAAATACTCATATTGTAAATGCCTGAAGGATGTTAGATTGCCAGATAATCTAGTATATATAGATTCGTGTACATTTATTGGTTGCAGTTCATTAGAATCGATTACATTACCACAGAATTTGCAAGAGATAAGACAATCCGCATTTGCATCTTGTGGATTAAAGTCTATAGAAATTCCGAATCAAGTCTCCAGAATAGGAGGTTTTGCTTTTCAAAATAATAAGTCATTAAAGACTGTTATTACTTCATCTGGTCTTAAGGAAATATATTATTTTGCTTTTTCACTCTGTGATTCTTTAAGAACTCTCGTTTTGGGTGAGAATGTTGAAGCTATCGGATGCGATGCTTTTGAATTATGTAGAAAATTATCTGCGATATACTCTCTTAATCCAAATCCACCAAGCTTAGACCAAAAATTCGATGAAGGTAGACCGACCTCTAACCTTGAGAATTGGCTGACTCAAACTTTCGTACTGAATGATAAACAACTCTCCTTGTATGTTCCATTTGGAAGTAAAACGGCTTACAGTAATAGTAATTGGAATATTTTTAAGAATATTGTTGAGTTCGATCCAAACACTTTGAAAATATCAGAAGTGACAAGTATCCATTCTATATTGTCTAAAGATAATACTGGATATATATACTCTTTAAATGGACAAAAACAAAGCACCCCATCTAAGGGTATTAATATTACAAAGATGAAAGATGGCACAACAAAAAAAGTACTAATTAAATAGATTATATTATGAGAACAAGATTTTTGACTATTGTAACCGCAGTTTTGCTTGGAACTGGCAGCATAGCTGCACAGGATGATTTATATGGTGTGTTTAATCGTCTCGGGGTTAATGCTGGTATTAGTACGGAGGGTATCACTGTTGGGGTGGCAACTCCTATAACCCCGTATCTTGAGTTGGGCCTGGATGCGAATTTCATGCCGGGTATCAAGGTGAAAGGTACCGTTAATATTGGTGCCGGTGATATTCGAATCCCAACTTCCTCAGGTGGGGTAGACACCTATCACATCGACAAGGGAGAGTTGGAAGGCAATTTCAGCCGAACTACATTTGATGCAAGGCTCAGCGTATATCCATTTGGTGACAGAAATGCATTCTTCATAGCCGGAGGCTTGTCTTTTGGAGGAAAAAAGTTGGCTGAACTGTCTGGTTATTGTAGCGAGGTGGCAAGGCTCTATTCAGAACACCCCGAATACTCTGAACAGATTACCGCTGAGATTGACAAGTACAAGATTGTGATTGACAGGAAGGGAAATGTGGAAGGAGATGCCCGCGTGAAATCTGTTCGGCCATACGTAGGATTAGGTTACGGACGCTTGGTTCCCAAGAACCGTGTTGGTTTTCGGATTGAGGCAGGTTGTCAGTTCATGGGTAAGATTAAGGTCTATCAGAACGGTCAAGAGCTGAATGCAGTCTTAAATGAGGCTGGAGATGATGACCTATCTAAGATCATCGACAAGTGGAGTGTGTATCCAGTGCTCAGACTAACACTTACAGGACGGATACTATAGTATTTTTAGCTATCAACTTTAGCATCCCTATAAAAATACATACGCTCAGACGGGTATTTCATCATACTCAGATGGAATTATCCGTCTGATTTCTTGCAGGTTCAATCTAATTGGTTATTGAGACTTCTACAGCATAAAAGGCAACTGCCTTCTAAGCAGTAGGCCTCGGGTTCGAATCCCGACGGAATCACTGAAATCAAAAATAGTAAATCCCGCTTAAAGTTTGCTTTTAAGCGGGATTTCTTGTTTTCTGAGGTTTCAGCCTTTCAGGAAATTAATCTTCCTCCGATTCTGTTCCGTCGGCGCCCTCACCGCGAAGTGCAACCAGATCACGCCGTTTGCCCCATGCTCAAGCAGGATTTCGTCGAAGTCCTGCTTCGTCTCGTCCGAATAGTCGAGCAGGATACACGCATAGCGAATCAGTTGCTCCTTCCCCGCCACGCGAATATCCACCGCGCACCCCGTCAGATGGTTCGAGGTCGTCACGCCCCCAACCTTCCGATTCAGCTCCGCCGACCGATACCCGCTCGTTATAACAATCGGCTCCTCGGTGTCTGGTCTCGAAATAAAGTTTTCCCCGAAAACTTCTACTTTCGGGACCTGACCCCCAGCATTCGCCAGTCGACTTTTCGGGACCTGCCCCCCAGCAGCCCCGGGGACAAAAACTGCACCTTGGGGCCTGGCCCCAGTAGGTGATTTTTCACTTAGCACATACCGAAGATTATAGCGCTCCCTCAGCGCCTCCAACCACACGCACACACGCTTCAGATTCTCAATATGCACATGCGAAGGAACATTATATACCTCCGGATGCGACTTACTTCTCGTCAACTCCCCGAGCGAAAAGTGTGGCGATAAGCGAAGGCCATTGAGCTCGCTCGAATGGCTGAGCGCAGCCACACTCGGCGAAGCCAAATGCTCGGAGAGTTTTGCTTGTTTATTCATTTCAACTTGATTCATACAATTAAGAAAATCATAAATGTCAAAAGTGGAAAAGTGGAAAACCTCGGCAAAGCCAAAGTGTTTCTCTGAAAAACACCCGTTAAGGTAACTCATTCACTAATTTCCGATAAAATCCGTACTTCACTTTCTCAACTGCGCCATCTTCCTGAAAGCGGATGATGGCTCCTCCATGAACTGCTGCGTCTTGAACTCATCGGGCAACTTGCGGAAGCACTCCTCATAACGGGTGCTGCGCCGACGCTGCACGAACTCCTTGTTCTGATCGGCAAAGTAGTTGAAAGCCATCTCGCCAAAATAGAACTGCTGGCAGCGATACTGGATCTCCATCGCCAACCGACAGAGCCGACGGTCCCTGTCGTCCATCGTCAGGGTTCGCGACTCCTGCCACTCGTCCCAATGGCGCATCAGGATATATGGCAGCGAAACGCCGATGCCATAATACGGTATTCGCTTCAGCAGCGTGCGGTCGGCCTTGTCGCCGTTGAACTCAGCGATCTCCATGCGGCTCGACTGCCAGTCGTAGGTCTCGTCGTTCAGAGGTTCGATGGGGATTTCGCCCTCCACCTTATCCAGACGATAAGCCCACGTCTTCAGCGCCTCGTTGGCATCGGAATCTACCTGCTGGTGACGCTTCGCCATACCCTTA
>OMXO01000113.1 GCA_900315035.1 uncultured Prevotella sp. | reverse complement strand
AAAACCGTTCAGAAAAAAGAGAGGACCTACAGCTGTAAGTCCTCTCCCGACGGATGTCTATGGCTACTCGCTCGGCCAAAGGCCGCTTGCTCTGCAAGAACCTATGTCTTTTATATCTTCTTTGCATATGTATCTTGAATTTGCGCTGCAAAGGTACGGCGATTTTTCCATTTGTGCAATACCCAAAACTGATGAATTTTCAGTCTCTGTGTGCTTCTATCCATCTCACGGCGAAGTCTACGAGTTGCCTTTGAGACATCAGTCGGAGTACGGCATTCCCCAGCCGGACTTTAGCGACGGGATGCGTCTGCTCAAAGGCCTCGCCTATTTGAGTGAAGTCCTTGCCATCGACGTAGAGCGTCTCGTAAGCTTTCCAGACACGACACCCATTCTCCATGATGGCACTATGCTCTATCGTGGTGTGCTTGCTCTTATATTCGGCACGGGCATCAGCCAAATGCAGAGAGGTGTTCTTGTCATAACCCACACCAATCAGCAGTACGTATCCGTCGATGTCGTAGAGCCGCCCTATGGGTGAGCCGTCTCCGAAGATATTCGACAGGTCGTGGTGCCCAGTAAGAAAGCCGGCCATCTTCCCATTAGCCGATACGGAGCGGGCAGGGTGGTCGCTTCTTAGCGTGCCAGGCCACTGACGGTACAACTCTGCGACGACTCCCATCGTCTGCGTCGGTGTCGTCCGTTTGTCGTAGGCGGGCCAGTAGTCGCGTATTATCTGCCAATCTGTTTCGCTCACTTCGGGATGCACGCCCACATCGGGATCAAGGTTCTTCCACGATTGTGTCGGCATCATAATCGTCCCTTCCTTCCCAACAGTTTCCAACAGTGCCTCTATCACCGTCGGTGCGCCTCCGCATACATACCCCATACTGCTCAATGAGGTATGCGCCATCACCGTCATTCCCTCGTGCATTCCCAACTCATGGAATGCCGCCAGCAGGTCTTGTTTCAATATCAGTGGCTTCATACGCTATTCAGTATTCTATGATGAGTGATTCACGGGGTTGGAGTTCTATCTCTCTGCTGAGATCAACAGCACAGCCGCAAATGACGTTTCGGCCTTGTCGGTGATGTCCGATGACTTCCTTATAGCGGCTGACAGGCAAGGTGGTGACGTCGGGCGTTCCGTTGAGGATGATAAGAACCGTTCGTCCTCGGTATTGTCTGGCAACAACATAAATGCCTCGATACGGTATAAACTGCGTCATTGTGCCTTTGCTGATGATCTCATTACCCTGTCGCCAGTGCAGCAGACGGCTGAGCCAACGGAACATGCTGTTCTCCGCATCTGTGCGCCCTTCAGCTGTAAAAGCATCTCGGCTGTCATCCCAGAAGCCGCCAGGGAAATCCTGCCGCACATTGCCGTCGCCCTGTGCTTTCGTGCCATTCAACAGGATTTCCACACCATAATAAAGCTGAGGAATGCGATTGATGGTCAGCAGTAATGCCAACGCTTGTTTCAGTGCGAGAGTATCCGTTCCGTTTCCTAAATAGCGGTCTGTGTCGTGATTCTCTATGAAAGCCAGTACACTCGACGGATTGGGATAGAGGTAGTCATAGACCAGCGAGTTATAGATGCGGTTGAGGCCTTTGCCGTAGTCGTTGGTGTTCTCACCCGCTGCTTGTACCATGCGGTCGTAGAAAGCAAAGTCCATCACGGTAGGCAGGTGGCTGTTCTCCTTGGTCAGCCAGTTGTCCTTCTGCCAGGAAGCAGTATAGGCAGGCTCCGTCACCCACGTCTCTCCGACGACGTTATAGTTGGGATACTCCTCGTTGATAGCCTGCATCCACTCAGACATGGCATCTCCGAAAGCGTAGGGGTAGGTGTCCATACGGATGCCGTCGATGCCTATAGTCTCTATCCACCACATGGAGTTCTGAATGAGATAGCGCAGCACGTGGGGATTGTGCTGGTTAAGGTCGGGCATCGATGGCACGAACCAACTCTCCAGCGTTTCGTGCAGGTCTATCTTCGAGGCGTATGGGTCGCGGACGGGCGTCAGTTGGTAACTCGTCTGCTGATATTTCTCGTTGGCAGTCGGTTCACCATTTGCATCGGTCAACCACTCCGGGCAGTTGAACCAGTCGCATGAGGGCATATCTGCCACCCACGGATGCTCAAAGCCGCAGTGGTTGAATATCATGTCCATCACCATTTTCAGTCCATGCTTGTGAGCCTCATCGGTCAGCATGCGATAGTCCTCATTGCTGCCGAAGCGCGGGTCTATGCGGTAGTAGTTAGTTGGCGCATAGCCGTGGTAGGTGCTGGAACCGTCGCGGTCAGGTGAGTTGTTCTCCAAGACGGGTGTAAACCAAAGGGCGGTTACGCCCAGTTCGTTGAAGTAGTCCAGATGCTGACGGATTCCCTCCAAGTCGCCACCATGACGAAGGTTGGGGTTGGAGCGGTCGCACTGATAGGGATTCATCGTTATCAGTTGGTCGTTCTCCACCATGCCAGAGGCAAAGCGGTCGGGCATCAGTTGGTAGAGCACATCAGCGCAGGTAAATCCAATGCGCTCTTCGCCGCGTTTCTCCCGATGCTTCAACTGATACCTGACTCGCTTGCCATCTATCTTCAGTACCATCTCACCTGCCTTGGCTTCTGCCATATTCAGATAGACCAACAGGTAGTTGGGACTGTCCAAACGGACGACGGAGTCGATGGCAACACCAGAATAGTCTGTCGTGACATTGGCATTACGCACATCCTTGCCATAGATCATCAGTTGGAGCGAGGTGTTCTTCATCCCAACATACCAGTCTGTCGGTTCGATACGGTCAATCTTAACTGCCGCATTTGTGGACAAGACCATACAGCAGAAGACACTTATAGCCATAGCATTTCTTAAAACTCCATGCCTCAACAGCAGTTCGTAGCAGAGCCACGGAAACCATACCAAAGCCCAAATAGCGCTTATCAGTATGTCTTTCGGCCTCTTCATCTCGGCAGGAACAATCGCCTTGCTGAAAGCTGAGAGAATCACGAACGCCACAGTTGCCAAGCAGAATGCCTTTGGCATGTGACAGAGGTTGTAGAATACGAGCCACCATGTGACTGACATAAGGATGATGCTTGGCATCGTCAATAACATTTTCTTTTGTTTTACATTCATAATCTTGGTAATTAATAGTTATCCTATAATGTTTTGTCCTAACCGATATGCTCGTTCCAAGGCATCCGTGGTTTTGATGTCACCTTTGTCTTTTACTCCCCTAACCAGTACCATGCCAGCATCCTCTATATGGAAGAAATTGAGGGTGAGCCGGTATTGGGTCACGATAGCATCAAACAGTTCTGGCAGGGTGGACGCACCTACTAACAGCAGGGCGAGGCATCGGATAGGGAAATGGTTTCGAAGTGGCGTGTGCAGTCGGTCTATTACAGCCTTTAGCTGGGCACTGATGCCGTAGAAATAGACGGGTGAGGCCAGGACGAGGACATCCGTTAGCCTCAACTTTGCGTATATCGCTGTCATATCATCTTTTTGTGAACAGGCATTACCAGCTCTGCTAAAACAGGAATTACATCCAATGCAGGGATTGACCTTGACATCAGCCACAGAAATAATCTCCACCTCATGATGTTCTCGGGCTCCCTCCGCAAATGCCTGCGCCAGCATCTCGGTATTCCCGCCTCGACGCATACTGCCCACCAATATTAAAATTCTGCTCATATTACTTTATGACTGAAATACCTATCATCTTGGTGATACCATCCGAATTGTTCCAGACGGCATGAGGAATATGCCCGTCAACGAGGAATGCTTCGTCTTGCCCAATAATCACCTCGCGGTCACCCAATTGTATACGAGCCTCGCCCTCGGTCACGATAAAGAGGTGGTCATGCTCATGGGTGTGCAGTTCCGTTGGCCCTCCACCATTGAGGTCTATATAAGCAATAGCCCCGTCAAGGATACGTCCCATCTCGCCAAAAAGCCTTTTGGCATGGAAGTTAATGTGTCTGGGTGGTGTGACAAACTTGTGCTTGTCAATCGTTTGTCCTTTTGTCGTTGTTGTATTATCCATATTTCGGTTTTGATTTGATTTTTATTTCGTACCTTTGCACTTGAGAAAGTGCGGTGCAAAGGTACAAGGATTCCTTGAACCGTGCAATACTGATTTATAACCAAAAGTGTAGAGGATATGGATGTACTGAGGAAGGAGTTACAGACAGTGTTCCACCGGCATGAGTTCCGGCTATCGGCACTGGATGAAGGTGACATCGAGGCCTGCCGACGGTTTATCGGTGCATCGACTGCCATCAGTCAGGGGTGCGCCATATTGAGCGATCTGGCCACGAACGGCAGTTACTTTGCCATTGGCAGGCTGGTGGACATCTTAGGGCTGCACGGCGAGGTGCCGGAGGAGGAACTGATTGACATCGACGAGGACTTCATCTATCGGCGCATCCACCCTGAGGACCTGGTGGACAAGCGGATGCTCGAACTCCGTTACTTCGAGATGGTGGATGACATGAGGGCCGAGGAACGGCTGAAATACCACGCCACCTGCCGCATCAGGATGCAGAAGGCTAATGGCGACTATACCTATATTCATAATGTGACCCGCATCCAGATGAACGATGCCGACGGACTAATGCGACTCGTTACCTGCCTATACGAACTGTCGCCAGAGCAAGAACCGATTCACGGCATCAATCCCAGTATTATCAATGTAGAGACTGGTGCCGTGCAAAAACTGGCTCTCTATGAAGAACGTTTCAATATCTTGAGTAAGCGCGAGCGGGAAATCCTGCTGCTTATCAAGCAGGGCCTACTCAGCAAGGAGATTGCCGACACGCTCCACATCAGCATCCACACCGTGAACACTCACCGCCAAAACATCCTCCAGAAACTGAGCGTTGACAATTCGATGGAAGCCGTGCAGACGGCCACTGCAATGATGCTGCTATGAAATCTTCGGACAGGTGGTGAAAGTTACGAAAGAGTTACCATTCGTGCAATATCTATTTTGGGTGGAAACTATCTGACGTAAACTTCATCTCAGTATCGGCTTCGCCAATAAAAAAACGACTTTCGTATGTTATCGTCTGTCGTAGTAAAGAATACCGATTGGGTGAAATGATGAAAAGGTGTTGGACAGATGAAAAAAGGATGTCTGTGCTGACACGTCGGCTACAGATTCCCTCTTTATTTCTTACCTTTTGTATATGCCCACTGGTTTATATGTCTACAGATTTCCGTCCAAACTCAATAATAATAGGAATTTCCTTTGTCCTTTCATTTTTTTGTTGTACCTTTGCACCCGAAAGAGAGTCATAGAAAAGGCTGGTGGCTCAAAGTCGGAGTTCATTGAATGCAATTTGTAGCAGAACGTAGAATTGAGAACGGTCTCCA
>OMXO01000114.1 GCA_900315035.1 uncultured Prevotella sp. | reverse complement strand
TTCCTTCAGCCATTTGGTAAGATACTCATAGCTGGCATGAACAGGTACACCATTGATTGAAGCCGAGTTCACCATCATCGTCAGTGTTCCAGCAAGAGCTGCCTGCTTGAATGGCTCAAAATACTTCTCACGTATGATTTGCGGGGAGAGATAGGCGGGCGTACGGTCCTTACCTGTCCAAGGAGCTCCATAGGCGAAGTAGTGCTTGGTGCTTGTGCCTACATGAAAACGGTCAATATGGTTGTTGTCGTTGCCTTGATAACCCTTAATCTCCGCAACCACCATCTTTGAGTTCAAAATAGCATCCTCGCCAAAACTCTCATAGACGCGGGGCCAACGGGGATCGCGACTCAAATCAACCACAGGGTTATATACCCATGGGCAGTTAGCAGCACGGCTCTCATAAGCTGTAATCTCTGCACCTCTGAAAGCCAGTTCGGTATTGAACGATGCCCCCAAGTTGATGGGCTGTGGGAAGAGTGTTCCTCCCTGGGTATAGGTAACACCGTGATTGTGGTCGAGTCCGTAGATATCTGGAATGCCGATATACTTCATGGACTTCTTCTGTATGAGCTGTATCCACTTCTGCCACTGATCGACGGTTGCGGCACGGGTGCCTGGAGCATTAAGGATAGAACCCACTTTCCATTTTGAGATAAGGGTGTCGAGCATGGTTTCATTGAGCTTCCAAACGCGTTTTGTCTCACCTTGGTAGATATCTACGGGATAGTTGCCGAAACGTTCGATAATCTGCGCGTCAGTCAGTTTTAGGACAGCCTCGGCTTCAGCTTTCGGCGTACCATACTGTTGCATGACAGAACGTACCTTTTCACGATCTACCTTGGCATTCTCAACCGTCATCTTTCCCATGACGTCGAGGTTAAGCTCAAGCATTTGTCCGATTTTCTCGTCGAGTGTCATCTTGGCGAGGGTCTTCTCAATCTTTGCTTCGAGTGCCGCGTCACGGGGGATGGCGGGCTTTTGTGCCTGCGTGGTCATAGCCGCACAGCACACAGCAATAGCTAATAATGTTGTTCTCATTTTAGAAATATTGTTAGTTATAGACTAATCTCGCTGCAAAGATAAGAAATAAAAACGATTATTTCGCAAAAAAAGTTGTAATTTTGCAGCCGACATGCTTAGGAATACAAATTCATCAATGAACAGGGGTGTGATGTATTGCTTAGGATTGGGCATTATGATTGTGATACTCTTTGCCCTAAACCTGCTGCTGGGATCGGTATTGATTCCTGCAAACGATGTGATGGCAATCCTTCTGGGAGACCAGACTGCGAAAGAGTCGTGGCAGTTTATCGTGCTCCAGTCACGCCTGCCACAGGCTATTACGGCTACTTTCTGTGGGGCTGCTCTCGCTGTCAGCGGCTTGTTGTTGCAGACTGCTTTTCGTAACCCTTTGGCGGGACCGAGTGTGTTTGGAATCAATAGTGGTGCAGGACTGGGTGTGGCATTGGTGATGCTTTTCTTTGGTGGTGGCCTCTCGGTGGGCTCTCTCCAACTTAGTGGCTTTGCAGCCATTCTCTTGGCTGCTTTTATCGGTGCTATGGCGGTCATGGCGATTATTTTTTTCTTCTCGACTTTGGTACACAATAATGTGATGCTTCTCATCATCGGCATCATGATAGGTTATATCTCCAATTCTGCCATCTCGTTATTAAACTTTTTTGCTACCGATGAGGGTGTGAAGTCATATATGGTATGGGGCATGGGGTCCTTCAGTGGGGTTTCGATGGTGAACATGCCGGTTTTTGTAACGGTGACACTGATGGGGCTCCTTGGGGCGCTATTGCTTATCAAACCGCTCAATGCGTTGATGCTGGGTGATCGTTATGCCGAGAACCTCGGTGTGGATATCCTGAATGTTCGAAACTGGCTGCTGATAGTAACGGGTATGCTGACGGCTATCACGACAGCCTTCTGTGGTCCGGTTGCATTCATCGGGTTGGCAGTGCCTCATATTGCCCGCCTGTTATTGACTACTGATAATCATCGCCAGTTGTTGCCTGCAACACTGCTTTGTGGGGCGGTAGTGGCGCTGGTGTGTAATCTGTTGTGTTACCTGCCAGGTGAAGGTGGGGTGATACCTCTTAATGCGGTGACTCCACTCATCGGTGCGCCTGTTATCATCTATGTGATTGCCAGAAATAAGAGATAAGAATTGTCATGAAGCCATTTAAATTGTTTAAGATAAAACCAGAGGAGCGCCTACAGGCCTTGACGGCTCTGATACTAATCCTGTTGCTGAATGTTCTGTTTATCAGCCGTATGCATGACTTGTTCATGCAGCCAGGTTTTGGTGCCTATTGGAAGACTTTCGAACGTGAATTACATCTCTCTGGCTATGATCCGCTGACTTATCTCGGTGTGACCGACTGGGATGTGGTCTATCAGGTATATCGTCATCCCTTGCTGTCATTCCTCATCTGGCCGTTGTATATGTTGAATGAAGGCCTGACGTGGTTGTTTGGTGTGAATTGTGTGCAGTATATTGTGGCTTTACCATTGATAGTCTGCTCTTTCTATTCTTATATCTTCCTATACCGGATTCACCGTGAGGTTATTGGTCTGACTCAGAAGGATGCCACGTTACTGACGGCGTATCATTTTTCTTTTGCTTATATTCTGCTTTCCGTGATTGTGCCCGACCATTTCACCATCTCGATGTTCCTGTTGCTGACGATGCTTTATATTTCAGGTGTGTGTATCCGCAAAGGAAGAGAGTTCACATGGTGGCAGTCGGCTATTTTCTTCTATATCACAGCTGGTGTGACACTATCAAACGGCGTAAAAGTGTTCTTGAGTGGTTTCTTTGTGAACCTGAAAGACTTTTTCCGTCCGAAATATCTGTTGTTGGCAGTCATTTTGCCAGCAGCTCTGTTATGGGGTACGGCCCAGTGGGAGTATCGTACGTATGTACTGCCGAAAGAGAAGGCTCGTGCTGAAGAGAGAATCAGGAAAGAAAAGGCTCTGGAGGCCAGAATGGCTAAGATGACTACTGAGGAGCGAGCGCAGTATGAGACAAAGAAGGCTCGAAGAGAAGCGGTGCTGAAACTGCAGAAAGAGAAGATGGGGAAACCGATGGAAGACCAAGGCTTCCTGAAGTGGACGGATATCTCTACATCACGTTGGCATACATTGTACGAGAATATGTTTGGTGAGGCATTGCAGTTTCATCAGGACTATTTTCTGGAAGATACATTGGTGCACCGGCCTGTGTTTGTGCCTTATCGTTGGCTTTACAGTTATGTGATAGAGGGAACGATGTTGCTGCTTTTCGTTCTTGGGGTGTGGTATGGACGTAGAAGCCGTTTCCTCTGGCTCTGCATCTCCTGCTTTGGGTTTGACATGTTCATTCACCTGATATTGGGATTCGGCATCAACGAGATTTTTATTATGACACCTCACTATATGTTTGTGATGCCTATCGCTACAGCCTACCTGTTAACTCATGTACAGTCGCGTTGGCTGAGGCTTGTAGTGCTTGTGCTGACGTTGCATCTGCTGACGTATAATGGTTATTTGCTGACAGACTTCTTGTTGTCGCCTATAAGGGCAACGCTCTAAACGTGTTTCTCAGTACCGAGCCATTTCCTGAGGCGGCGGAAGATGGATTGACGGATATGCGAGAAACGTCCATAGCGCAAATTCAGGAATAGTTCTTCGATGGAATTCTGGGCTTTGATCCACGGGTGGTTCCAGGCATTAGCTTTATAGAGACGTTCCAGGTAGTCTTTATGCTCTGTCATCTTCTGAGGATGATGGAGAGGGAATACAAGTTCATGGCGCTTCATGGTGAAGATACGTCTCAGACGGTGAGGAGTGGTCTTCAAATCGGCAGAGAAATGGGTTGAGTCGGCCATCAGTCCAATATTGCTGATCTGGTTCTGTGCAGGCATAATGGCAAGTGAGTCGTGTAGCAGCATATCGGCCCAGTAGATTGTTTCAAAATACTCTTTGCCACTTTGGCTGTGGTCGGTAAACATTTGAAGCATATCACTACGCAGACGACGCTCTTTGGCTATAGACTCGAGTCGCTGAAGGCTCTTAGGATCGTGCATGAAGCCATAAGTAGGATCCCAGCGTTGGGCCACGCGCCGCCATGAGGCCCACCCCCAGATGCTGAAGGCTGTGGTAAAGAAATAACTATCGTTTCCACAGTCTCTGGTCTGTTCGTCAATGTTGAAACCCGCAATCATTGAGATGCGCTCATCGTGCTCATAACGGTCGAGCATCTCTTTGCAGAAAGGGAAAAATGACTGAGCAGGAACCACATCGTCTTCAAGCACAATGACTTTATCGGCTAAAGAGAAGGCCCAGCGATGAGAACGGAATCCAGAAGGATCGCACCCCTCATTATGGTCAAGATAGTTACGATGCACTTCACATTCCCAGTCGATATGTTCGTCGCTGACAATCTCGCGACAAGCATTAATGCCTGCTATATCGCGCTCCCCACGAGGGCCGTCTTGATATAGCAACAGTTTGGAGGGCCGTGCCTGGCGCACGGCATCGAATACTTGTTGAAAGGTGTCGCTGCGCGTGAAGAACAAGAGTAAAACAGCAATATCAGTCTTGGCAGGATACTTCATCATGATCATTAATTCGGTGCAAAGATACGAAATAATTGATAACTGACAATTAATATTTGACAATTTATTTGTAACTTTGCGGCAAAATAAAGCTATAGACGCTATGCAAGCAATTATCTTAGCGGCAGGTATGGGCCGCAGACTGGGAGAACTGACCAAAGAGAACACCAAGTGTATGGTGCCCGTAAACGGTGTGCGACTCATCGACCGTCTGCTGGGGCAGTTGTCGCAGCTCAGCCTCAACCGCATCATCATCGTCGTGGGCTATAAAGGCAAGGAACTGCGTGACTATATCGAATCGGCATATCTCTCACCTCTCACCTCTCACCACTCACCTCTAAACATCGAATTCGCCGAGAATCCCATCTACGACAAGACGAACAACATCTACTCGCTCTCGATCGTGAAGGACAAACTGCAGGAAGACGACACGCTGCTCATCGAGAGCGACCTCCCCTACCCCAACCTCGCGCTGGTGGCAAAGTACGAGTCGTGGATGGACGGTACGATGGTGCGGCTGGATGAAGACCAGAACATCGTGAACTTCGTCTCGAAAGAGGCCTTCGACTATGCCGATGTGGACAGTTATTACAAGACCGTCAACATCTATAAGCTCAGCCGTGAGTTCCTGCGGCATCAGTATGTGCCCTTCCTCGATGCCTACACGAAGGCGGTGGGCAACAACGAGTACTACGAGAACGTGCTGCGCATCATCTCCTTGCTCAACAGCCATCATATGAAGGCGCTGCCCATCGGCAACGAGAGATGGTATGAGATAGACGACAAGCAGGATCTCGACATCGCTGAGGCCATCTTTGCCGACGATCAGGACGTGCTGCGCAAATACTACGGACGCTATGGCGGCTTCTGGCGCTTTCCGCAGATGCTCGATTTCTGCTATCTGGTGAATCCCTATTTCCCCTCGAAGCGCATGAAGGACGAATTGCGCAGCAACTTCGACACCCTGCTGACGGAATACCCCTCTGGCATGAAGGTGAACACCCTCATCGCCAGCAAGTGCTTTGGTGTGAGTGACCCCTATATCGTGCCTGGCAACGGTGCTGCGGAACTCATCAAGGTCCTGATGGAGTCTTTGAGTAATCTCTCACCTCTTACCTCTCACCACTCTCCTCTGAAAATCGGCTTCATCCGTCCCACCTTCGAGGAATATCCCAACCGTTACGATAAAGACAGTCAGGTGACGTTCGTACCCCAGAACGAGGACTATCGCTATACTGCCGATGACCTCATGGCCTTCTTCGTCGACAAGGACATCCAGACGCTGATGCTCATCAATCCAGATAACCCCTCCGGCAATTTCATCCCCAAGGCCGATGTGCTGCGTCTCGCCCAGTGGTGTGAGGACAAGGGCATCCGTCTGGTGGTCGATGAGAGTTTTGTGGACTTCAGCATTGACTATGCCACGAACTCCCTGCTCTCCGACGAAATCCTCGAGACCTATCCCCACATGGCCGTCATGAAGAGCATCTCGAAAAGCTATGGTGTGCCAGGACTGCGTCTGGGCATCCTCGCCTCAGCTGATAAAGCCCTCATCGCACAGATGAAGAAAGAGGTGTCTATCTGGAACCTCAACTCGTTTGCCGAGTTCTTCATGCAGATCTACAACAAGCACGAGAAGGACTACCAGAAGGCCTGCGAGAAGTTCGTCGCTGAGCGCGACAGCTTCGAGTGTGATGCCCTCACAGGCCAACTACTTCCTCTGTGAGGTGCTGCCGCCCTATACGGCCAAGGAGATCGTGATCTACATGCTGCGCCACCATAACATCCTGACGCGCGACTGCAGCCTGAAGCCGGGCCTCGATCCCAACAAACAATACATGCGCATCGCCGTCCGCAACCACGAGGACAACACCCGCCTCGTCGAAGCCCTCAAACAGTTAAAGAAATAGCTCAGTATGACCCATTACGTATCTGTCATCCAACAGTCGCAGATTGATGCACTTCAACTGAACCCTGCCACTTGTGTGGAATGGGTGAAGGAAGCCTTCCTCATGAAAGATGACATTCAGATGCCTGCCAAGTTAAGTGTGCATCCCCAAGGTGAAGACTTTATCACCTCTATGCCTTGCCTGCTGCCTGAGTCTCAAGGCAGAAAGTATTTTGGCATTAAGATGGTGAGCCGTATTGACGGACAGGTGCCAACCCTGCAAAGTAATATCTTCCTATACGATGCCAAGAGCGGCCATCTGCTCGCTGTGGTCGACGGCGACTGGATCACAGCCATGCGGACAGGTGC
>OMXO01000163.1 GCA_900315035.1 uncultured Prevotella sp. | reverse complement strand
AGGAGCCAGCGTGAACGTCACTTCCTCTCCGCCCTCGATGGGGCGGCTTTGAATGTCAGCTCTCACTTGATGGTTATCTAATGGCAGCAGATACTTCTCAGGCAAACGGCCTTTCTGAGTCAGACGTTCACCCATAGTGGGCTTTCGGCCTGTACGGATAGTTGCTTCCTTGGTCATGACGGCTCCACTGCCATGCCCAGTCCATGCGATTTGTGGCTTGTTTAGCACAAACGACTGGTAGAGGAATACGTGGCCCTGAGCATCTTCAATATCAAAATGCAGAATACTGAGTCCGTTTTGTGCCGGTAGGGGCTTACATTCCGGACTAAAGGCTCCACGCATCACAGTATCGCGATTGTTGGTCAGTGCCCAGTGGAAGGTCACGTGGTCCTTCAGATTCAGGAAGTCGTAACGATTCACGATTTGTAGCACATCGCCATCGATCGCCGACACGAAGGCGCGGGCATAGTTATGCTGAAGCTCGTAATAGTTGGGCAGGGGTGTACGGTCAGCGTAGAGCAGCCCATCGGTACCTTTATTACCATGCATCTCAAATCCCCCATCATCAGAAGTAAAGACCCGCTCCTCATAGCCATACATTTTCTTAATTTTTACATTATTAAACGGCATTCCCTGATCAACCCATTCCCAGACACTGCCGCCTGCAATACCTGGTGTGCGTTCTATGATTTCCCATTGACGGTCGTGGTCTTCAAATGATATGCCCAGCGTATGGCAATACTCTGTGAAGATGACAGGACGATCAGCCCGCTGATAGAAATCTGCAATCTGTGCCGTTGAGGGGTAATGAGGTGTATAAATATCGGCCACTTTGGGGAAGTTGTAATTAAAGCGACGGAAATACGAGCCTACCTGCGGATAACAGATGGGGCGCGAAGGGTCGAGCTCGCGCTTTACATAATCCCCTAACTTCACACAGATATCAGTTAGCGGATTCTCATTGCCAAGACTCCAGATCAGCACCGAAGGATGGTTCTTGTCACGACGGATAGTGGCTTGTGCCCGTTGCTGAAGAACAGGGTAGAAAGTGGAGTCAGAGAGATTCTTGTCTCCATAGCCAAACGGCACTTCGTCGATGATATAGAAACCCAGTGAGTCGGCCAGCTCGTAAAAACGCGGTTCACGCGGATAGTGCGATGTACGGATATAGTTGATGGATGCCTCTTTCATCAGTCGCATATCACGAAGGATACTGGCTTCGTCGATAACCTTTACTGTCACTGGATCTGTTGAATGGCTGGTTACACCGCGCAGTTTGATGGGCTGGCCATTCAGTTTCAGGACATTGCCATCGATAGTGAGTTCACGAAAGCCAAACTGATGTTCAAATGTCTGGAGGGTTTTGCCATTCTGCAGCAGCGTTGTCCGCAGGGTATACAGATGAGGCGTCTCTGCTGTCCAAAGAAGCGGATGCTCTACTTTTGTCGTGCCCACAAGGTTACCTTGCTTGTCGAATATCTCATGTTTTACTTGAGTGCCCTTGCCACCATTGGTGATATCGGCAGACACGTACACCTCGCCTGTGTTCTTGGTTCGTATGGTGATGTCCTTCAGATGTGTCTTAGGCACGGCCATGAGTGTCACGTCGCGGAAGATGCCGTTGGGTGCCCAGTCGTCATTGTAGTCGAAGTCACTGCCAGGGAACTGTGAGACGACGCGTAAGGCGATAACCTGTTGCTGAGTCTTTTTATTCAGATAGGGAGTAATGTCAAACATCGCCGTGTTATAACCTGAGCGCCATGAGCCTACAGCCTTGTCGTTGATCCAGAGGTCATAACCATAGAGAACACCGTCGAATCGGATGATAATGTGTTGACCATGCCATGCTTCTGGTATGGAAAAGGTCGTTCGGTAATAGCCTGTCAAGGCATTTGGACTATCATACTTCGGTTTACAGAATCCATAAGCCTCCCAACAACCCGGTACGGGGATTTGTCTCCAGGTGCCATCTGTTGCTGGCACCTTCTTGTCGTCGGTGATGCCTTCCACTACCTTCAATTGCCACTCACCGTTCAGACTCATCT
>OMXO01000115.1 GCA_900315035.1 uncultured Prevotella sp. | reverse complement strand
CTTGAGAAGGCGGGAATCCCCGTGGATATCGTGACGGGTACGTCGATGGGCAGCATCATCGGCGGTCTCTATGCCATCGGCTATAACGCCAACGCGCTCGACTCGTTGGTGCGTGTGCAGGACTGGGGCTACGTGATCAGCGACAAGGAGGACTTGCGCAACCAGAGTATCAATGACCGCAAGAAGCAGAATACCTATTTCGTCACTACAGGCCTGACGATTGGCAAGAAGGATATGAATGCCGGAGGTATTATCAAAGGTAAGAATCTGGCTGAGTTGTTCCAGAAACTCTGCGTAGGCTATACCGACTCGCTCGACTTTTCTAAAGACCTGCCCATCCCGTTTGCCTGTGTGGCCACGGATATCATTACCAACGACGAGTATGACTTCCATAGTGGGCGGCTGGCGCAGGCCATGCGCGCCTCGATGTCGATCCCGGCAGCCTTCTCGCCCGTGAGGTTGGGGGATATGGTCTTGGTAGATGGTGGCCTGAAGAACAACTATCCTGCCGACATTGCCCGTGAGATGGGAGCCGACATCATTATCGGTGTCACTGTGCAGGGCCCTCCGAAGGTGGCCGAGGACATGGGCGGCACGATGAGCATCATCAGTCAGATTGTTGATGTGAACTGTAAGAACAAATATGACGAGAACCTGGCGATCACCGACCTGCATATGCCTGTAAATACAAAAGGCTTTAATGCCGCTAGCTTTACGCCGGCAGCGATCGACACGCTGATACGCCGGGGTGAGGAAGAGGCCATGCGCCACTGGGACGAAATCATCGCCCTGAAACAGCGCATCGGCATCGACGAGAATTTCCACCCCATCATCCTGCATCCCCTGCGTCCGAAAGTGCTTACCGAGAAACAGCGTGTGACGGGTTTCTCTTTCGAGAACATGACGCCACAGGCAAAGCGCTTTGTACGTCAGAAATTTCATCTTAATAAGGTGGACAGCATAGATGCCAAACTGGAGCAGCAGCTTACTACGACGATGCGTGTGGATCTCTTTTACCAGACAGCAGAGTGCCGCTTGGTGCCCGAGGGCGATGGCATGCGCGTGATTCTCTCGGCCGGCAACCGCAAGTCGGTTCAGTTGCATGCCGGTTTCCGTTTCGATACCGAAGAGTATGCAACGGTACAGGTAGGACTTGACATCCCGTTGAAGACCGCTATCCCCGTCAGCACCGATATAACCTTGCGACTAGGCAAGCGTATGTTTGCACGTGGTGAGATTACTGCCCATCCGCGCTTCTTCACCCGTCCGAAATTGAGCTATACCTTCTACCGCAACGATATAGATGTGTATGTCGAAGGTGAGCGCGACTATAATATCCGTTACAACCAGTCACAGGCAGAGTTCACACCCATCAACTTCGACCTGAGCCGCTTCAACTTGCAGTTCGGCCTGCGTTGGGACTATCTGAACTACCGCAATGGGCTCGGCTCTGAGACGTCTAGGCAGGTGAAACTTGATAACGAGCACTTTATCAGCTATCGGGCCCGTATGAACTATAACAGTGAGGACAACTGGTATTTCCCCACACGGGGTGCGCGTTTCAATGCCGAATATGCCTTTGTGACCAACGACTTCGCCAAGCTCAGAGAGCGGGCTGCCGACGGTACGAAACTGGGCTGGAAAACGGGTATGAGCGACGTCAGTGCCAACTGGCGTATGTCGTTCACCCTGGGCAGCCGCTTCACCATCCAGCCGATGATCTATGGCCGTATGCTTTTTGGACCGGTGGTTCCTGTCGTACTTGGCAATACCCTCGGTGGCGAGTGGTTCGGCCACTATATCGAGCAACAGATGCCGTTTGCCGGCATTGGCCACATGGAATATATCGGCAAGCAGTTTGCTGCCGCCCAGCTTCAGTTGCAGCAGCGCTTCGGCACCAACCATTACGCACTGCTCCGCGTGGCTGCAGGCCAGCAGTCGGACAAGGCCAAGGAACTCTTCGACCACCGTACGATGGTGGGTGTGCAGGCCGCTTATTATCTGAACACGATGTTCGGGCCTGTAGGGGCTACCTTTGGTTACAGCAACCATACCAAGAAGGCGTATCTGTTCGTGAATCTCGGTTATGAATTCTAAATAAACTAACATAAAACAATATGAAGAACTGGTTTGACAACATCAGAATCTATCATCTGCTGATTGACAGATTCAACGGAGGGTGGCAAGTGCCGCCAAAGAGTGAGAACTTGTTCTGCGGGGGAAACCTGCAGGGAGTCATCGACAAACTTGACTATATCCAGGATCTGGGCTTCAATGCCATCATGCTATCGCCTATTTTCAAGTCGGCCAACTATCACGGGTATCATACCCTGAATTTTGAAGACGTTGATCCGCACCTCGGTACGTGGGAGGACTATCAGCGCCTGCTCGATAAGGCTCACGACATGGGGATGAAGATTATCTGTGACTTCGTACCCAATCATTGCTGGTATGAGGCACCGCTCTTCGAGGCATCATTGTTGAAGAATGGTGGCAAGCATCGTGACTGGTTCTTCTATCCTAAAGCGAACAGCGACGAATTCGTATCGTTCTTAGGCTTCGGCGACTTGCCCAAGTTCAATCTGACGAACCCAGAAGTGGTTAGTTTTATGATCGACAAAGCCGAGAAACTTGCCCGCATGGGGGTGGATGCCTTCCGCATTGACCACGCTCTGGGACAGCCCCACAATTTCTTACAGCGTCTGCGCCATAGCTTGCAGGCCATCAGCAGCGACATCGTCGTCTTTGGTGAGGTGTGGGCTCAGGGCATTGGTCCGCAGCTGGCTAGTCAACTGTACTTCAAGACAGAGAGCCGGTTGCAGGAGTTTCTTGCTCAAGAAACGAAGCCATTTAGTCAGGAGAACTTGCAGACCGATTATATTGAAACGTTGGATGGCGTACTGGATTTTGCCTATCGCGATATTCTCTTGGAAGAAGTTCATGCTGGCCGAGGCATCAAAGGCAATCAGACCCTGCAAAGCAAGATTGCCGACCACTTTGCAAACTATCCTCAGGACTTTAAGCTTGTCTTGTTCCTGGATAACCACGATACAGACAGGTTCATGTTCGACTGCCATGATGATGTAAACTTGCTGCAAGAGGCCATCGACTTGACGATGGGACAGTCCCGTCCGTTCTCTTTCCTCTATGGTACGGAGCAGTTGATGACCAACCATCCCACTATCTTCAATGCCGAGCCCTATGCCGACCTTCGCGTGCGCAATTGCATGGACTGGTCGATGTCACCACAACTACATATCAGAAAGTAGAGCTTATGAAATTCGAAACATATCAATTAGCTAAGGAGCTGGACTCATTCAACTACCAGCAAGTACAAGACGACGTTTTGGCCATTCTGGAGAAAGGCTCGAATGCCATCGTCGATATGACGGCCTGCAACTATGTGTCGAGTACAGGTTTGCGCGTGTTGCTCTATTCTAAGAAAATTGCAGCCTCGAAAGGACTGAGGCTCTGTCTGGTCGGAATCAGTGATGAGGTTCAGGACATCATGAATGTTACGGGCTTTAATTCCTTCTTCGATTGTTTCCACACCATGGACGAATGCCTTCAGGCAGTGAACAGTTAATCTGAATTTTTATGCATAGAGTCGATCTGTTTCCTACCCACGAGTATCAGGGACTAAAATTGCGGCCTGGCAGACCTTACCCGTTTGGGGCAACCGTTGCTGGCAATATGGTTAACTTCTCGGTCTATTCACGTTATGCCACTGACTGCACGTTGGTGCTCTTCCATAATCGTGAGGAGAAGCCCTTTGTGGAAATTCCTTTCTTCAAGGAGTTCCGATTGGGCAATGTGTTCTCGATGATTATCTTCGACCTGGATTATGAGAATATAGAATACGGTTTCCGGATGGATGGTCCGTATGAACCGGAAAAGGGACACAGGTTCGATAAGTCGAAGATCCTGCTCGATCCCTATGCAAAACTTATAGTGGGGCGCGACGTGTGGGGACAGGAACCTCATTGGGACAGTGCTTATCAATATCGTGCTCGGGTGGTATTCGACGATTTCGACTGGGAGGATGACCTCCCGTTGGAGACACCCGTTAATGACCTCGTCGTCTATGAGATGCATGTGCGTAATTTTACATGCGGAGCAGGCTCTGGCGTGAAGCACAAAGGAACATTTGCCGGCATCGTCGAGAAGATCCCCTATCTGCATGAACTGGGAGTCAACTGTGTGGAACTGATGCCCATCCATGAGTTCGATGAGTTTGAGAACCATCGTGTATCCCCAGTTGATGGTCGGCAGCTTTATAACCTGTGGGGCTACAGCAATGTGGGATTCTTTGCTCCCAAAGCTGCATACGCCTCTACGGGAAAATATGCCATGCAGGTGGATGAGTTGAAAAACCTAGTGAAGCAGTTGCACAAGAACGGTATTGAGGTGATTCTCGACGTGGTGTTTAACCACACGGCTGAAGGCAACGAACAGGGCCCCTACATCTCTTATCGCGGCATCGATAACAAGACCTATTACATGCTTACACCCGATGGGCACTACTATAACTTCAGTGGTTGTGGCAATACACTGAACTGCAACAACCCCAATGTGCGGGACATGATTGTGGAAAGTCTGCGCTACTGGGTAGTCGATTATCATATAGATGGCTTCCGTTTCGATCTGGCTGCTATTTTAGGGCGTGATCAGAACGGTCATCCGATGTCGAATCCACCACTGCTCGAATCGCTGGCTCATGACCCGATTCTTGGCAAGACGAAACTCATTGCTGAGGCTTGGGATGCGGGTGGACTCTATCAGGTGGGCTCGTTCCCCTCGTGGGGGCGTTGGGCCGAATGGAACGGGAAGTTCCGCGATAGCATCCGACGTTTTCTGAAGAGCGACTCTGACGTGCTCTCTGATGTGAAGGAGCGCATCATCGGATCGCCCGACCTCTATGCCTCACAGGGTATGGATCTCGTGTCGTATAACGGCAAGCACAACGAGGCCAATGGTGAGGATAATCGTGACGGAGAAAACCATAATAATAGTTGGAACTGTGGTTGTGAGGGCGAAACGGATGATCCTCAGATCAACAGTCTGCGCCATCGCCAGGTGAAGAATGCCATCACGCTGCTCATGGTGAGCCAGGGTATTCCGATGGTGCTGTCGGGCGACGAGATGGGTAACTCTCAGAAGGGCAATAACAATGCCTATTGTCAGGACAACGAAATTGCTTGGCTCGACTGGAACAATCTGGAGAAGAATGCTGACATATTCCGCTATTTCAAACAGATGATCAGGTTCCGCCGCAGACATCAAGTGCTTCGTTACGAGGAGCACCTCCGCCATCAGGACTATCGCAACCTTGGCTATCCCGATTTCTCATGGCATGGGACAAAGGCCTGGCAACCCGAAACGGGTTATAACAATCTCACGTTAGCCTTCATGTTGAACGGTCAATATGTCGCAAACAATGATACGCCCGATGATTTCATCTATGGAGCCGTGAACATGCATTGGGAGATGCACGGATTCGAGCTGCCCCAGTTGCCTGAAGGTATGGCCTGGCATGTGTTTGCTAATACGGGGATGGAGTCACCTCAGGATATTTTTGAACCAGGTGAGGAACCGCTGACGGATAACCAGCGCGAAGTGCTGGTTGGCCCGCGTTCTATCATCATTTTAGTAGGGAAAGCTGAACCATGAGTCAACTACATTTCCAACCCATCAAAGGACAGGCTCGCACGATACTCCGCGCCATTATGGACACACCGGAGATTTCTTCTTGCCGACTGAAGGAGGTATTGACACTGCGGTTGGCTTGTGAGGAAATCGTCATGAATGTGGCGTCATATGCCTATCCTGAAGGAATGGAGGGCTACTTAGATGTGAATATTCAGAAGGTCGCATCGGATACCGGCCATACAGAGAACCGCATCGTCATACGTTTCGAAGATGGGGGAGTGGCTTTCAATCCCTTGGAGCAGAAGAAACCCGACACTACGCTGTCGTGGAAACTGCGCCCTATCGGGGGACTTGGTATCTATCTGGTTCTTCACAAGATGGATGATATACGCTACGCTTATGTAGATCATAAGAATATTCTGACAATAGAAAAGAAAATATGAAAAAGAGCAAGCTGTCACGCCGTATCACCTGGCGTGTCATCGGAATTATGTCGTTCTTCAACGTGCTTATCGTTGGAGTCATTGTCGCATTTGTCTTTGTGCTCTCACTCGGCAACGGCAGTATGCGCGGGCAGTACGTGACCAATGGCATTGTCAGCAACGTTGAGACCATGCTCCAGTTGGGGAAGACCGTTACATTTAATAACCGTAGCGATATCGAAGCCAATATGGACAGCCCTGAGCATGTCTTCGACACATTAGAGCAGATTCTGAAGATCAACAAGCGTCTGGCAGGCTGTTTTATCGCCTTTGAACCTGACTACTTCAAAGGTCAGGGCCGATGGTTCGAAGCCTATGCCTACTATGCTGACAGTACGCACATTGATTGCCGGCAAATAGGCTCCCCACAGCATGACTATTTCAATGGCGCGTGGTATCAGCGAGGACTATCTCTAGAGCGTGACGACGATGGCTACCTGACAGACTTATACTACGATGGCACCGTCAACAGCGGTATGTTCTGCAGTTATGTCGTACCCATCTACGACCGGCAGGGACGCAAAGTCGGCGTCTATGGCGTTGACCTGAGTTGTGAAATGGTCAATATAGCCATCAACGAAACGATGAACAATGTCAGGAAGGAATTCATGGTCGATGCTCAAGGCGACATTGGTGACGACGGTGACATTTATTTCTCCATTCAGATTCTCGACAGCAAGGGCAACAGGATTGCAGGCTCCGACTCCCTCGACGTCAGTATGCTCAAGGGCGAACAGGAGCTAGTGGATAGTGAACTTGACATGAAGGACCTGAAGGGTACACCTTATTATATTAATGCCAAGCAGTTAGGTAGCACGGGCTGGACGCTGGTTGCGTTCCAGCACCGCGACCTTGTGTTTACATGGGGTATAGTGATTGCTATTATCATCCTCTTCTGCATGGTTGTCGGCAGCCTTGTCATCTTCTTCTTCACAAGCTGGAGCATACGCCGCACCACTAAGCCGTTGGCATTCTTGTCAGATTCGGCTCAGGAAGTGGCCAAAGGAAACTTCGACGCCTCGCTGCCCAAGTTCAAGCGCAACGACGAAGTAGCTCAGTTGCGCGAGGAATCGACCACAGCGAAGGCATCGATAGAGCGGGAATTGGCCATTGCCCACAATATCCAGATGTCGATGTTGCCTAAGACGTTTCCTGCCTTCCCCAACCGCAAAGACATTGAACTCTACGCTGCGCTGGTACCCGCCAAGGCCGTAGGTGGTGACCTCTACGACTTCTTCATTCGCGATGAGAAACTGTTTTTCTGCATCGGCGACGTGTCGGGCAAGGGCGTCCCTGCCTCATTGGTCATGGCCGTCAGCCGTACACTCTTCCGCAATGTCGCTGCCCACACTGCAGAGCCAAACCATATTGTGGAAACGATGAACAAGAATATATGTGAGGGCAATGAAAACTGTATGTTTGTCACGCTGTTCGTAGGCGTGCTCGATCTTCAGACGGGCCATCTGAGCTATTGCAATGCTGGTCATGATGCACCTTATATCCAAGACAAACTGCTGCCCTGCGACTCTAATCTGCCCATTGGAGTCACGGAAACCTGCCAATACTCCAAACAGGAAACAGACTTGGTATCTGGAACTACCATCTTTCTTTATACCGATGGACTGACAGAGGCAGAAAATGCAAATCGCGAGCTCTTCGGGCAGCAGCGCATTACGGATATCGTCACTGCCTTCAAAGGCTCACCACAAGAACTGATCGAGACGATGACCGCAGCCGTCCACCAGTTTGTCGGTGATTACGAGCAAAGTGATGACCTTACCATGCTTGCTTTTAAACTTGCAATAAAACCATCTAATAGTAACAGTAATATATGAAAAAGGTATTTTTTAAAACAATTCTACCTGCTGTATTGACTG
>OMXO01000117.1 GCA_900315035.1 uncultured Prevotella sp. | reverse complement strand
AGTGTCAACTTCTCGGTTAACTGCAGGCAAAGGTAACACGTATTTTTGGTTCCGCCAAATAAAAATGGAATTATTTTTGAAAAACACGCAAAAAAGTTTATTTACCAACCTTTTTGACTGCTTTTCACCCAAAAATCTCCCTCTAGGGCCAGGCCCTTTTAGGAGGTTTTTCCACTTTACCTCCTAAAAGGGCCTGGCCCTAGAGGGAGAAAAAAGGGAAAAAAACTAGTGACTATTGACTTTTTTCCTTATCTTTGCAAAGTGATTTAAAACAATATGGAAAAAAGGATGATTAGACCTGCGACGCAAGCCAATAGATTCTACACAGGCGATGCAAAGGAACTGAGCGAGGAGGTGGACAGCTTTCTGGCTCTGCATCGGGACTGTAGTATATATAATAATGTGGCAGCCCTGATAGTGCCTCATGCCGGGTATTATTTCTCTGGAAATGTCGCTGCTGCTGCCTACATGTCGATACCCACGGACAAGCCCTTCAAACGTATTTTCCTGCTAGGGCCAAGTCATCATGAATGGCTTAACGGGGCATCGGTGAATACGGAGGCTGACTTCTATGCGACACCTCTGGGAAACGTGAGGGTGGATCGAGAGACGGCTCAAAAACTGACAGTCTCGAATGGTGTGTTCTCGTATCAGCCCAAGGCGCACGACAGGGAGCACTGTCTGGAGGTGCAGTTGCCATTCCTTCAAAGGCGATTCGGCGAAGATAGTGTACCTGCCATCGTGCCCATCATCATCTCTACCAACGACTATCGGAAACTCAAAGAGATAGCTGAGGGGCTGAAGCCGTATTTCACGGAGGAGAACTTGTTTATCATCAGCAGCGACTTCTCTCATTATCCCTCGTATGAGGATGCCTGCGAGGTGGATGCCAAGACCGGCAAGGCTATTGAGACGGGGGATGTGGAACAGTTTATGGCCGTGCTCGAGGAGAATGCCCATAGTGGTAAGCGAAATCTGGCTACGAGTGCCTGCGGAGAACTGGCTATTGTCACACTGATGCTCATGATGGACAGGACGTATGAGGTGAAGCATCTGCTGTACCAGAACTCTGGGGATATTGACAACTACGATCATTCACGGGTTGTGGGCTATCATGCCTTTGCTATTCTTCGAGGGGCATCGCAAACGTTTATGCTATCCGACGAGGAGAAGAGAATGCTGAAAGAGACGGCCCTGAAGAGTATCAAGGATTCACTGGACGGGAAGCCCATCTCACTGCCCATGTTGGATTCTCGGTTTTCAACGCTCCATTCAAAGTGCGGCGCATTCGTGTCGTTGCATAAGCATGGGAGACTTCGTGGCTGTATCGGACACTTTGGCGAGGATGTGCCTCTGCTCGAGATTGTGGCTGAGATGGCGCGTGCAGCGGCCTTTGAAGACCCACGTTTCATGCCTGTCGGCAAGGAAGAACTGGAGGATATTGATATTGAAATTTCTGTACTTACGCCCATGCGACGCATCCATAGTCTGGATGAGTTTGAGTTGCATCGTCATGGCATCTATATCCGTAAGGGATATCGCAGTGGAACGTTTCTGCCACAGGTGGCCGATGAGGTAAACTGGACGAAGGAGGAGTTTGTAGGTCATTGTGCGCAGGACAAGGCTGGTATCGACTGGGACGGTTGGAAAGATGCGGAACTATATGTGTATGAAGCAATTGTATTCTGATGAAGTGTAAGTATTATCGGAAGTTGGACAATGGACAGGTGGAGTGTCTGCTCTGTCCACACCACTGTCATATCGCAAACGGCAAGACTGGTATCTGTCGTAGCCGACGTCATCAGGATGGTATATTAATCAGTGAGGTGTATGGAAAGCCCTGTTCGCTGGCCATCGATCCTATCGAGAAAAAACCTTTACATCACTTTCATCCGGGAACGACTTGTCTCTCACTCGCCTGTACGGGTTGTAACTTCCGATGTCTGAACTGTCAGAATCATGAAATCTCACAGGTGTCACCATCCGACGTAGGACATTACAGTCTCTCGCCAAAGCAGATTGTAGAAATCTGTCTGGAGCATCATTGTCCTGGCATCGCCTACACTTACACGGAGCCGTTGACGTATCTGGAATACATCACCGACACAGCCAAACTGGCTCACGAAAAAGGTCTATGGAACATTCTCGTCACAGCAGGCTACGTCTGTCAGGAGCCACTGAAAGACCTCCTACCCTATCTCGATGCTGCCAATATCGACCTGAAGTCATTCTGTGACGATATCTATATGAAGGTGAGTGGCGGACATCTGCAACCTGTACTCGACACCATTCTGGCCATGCGTGATGCTGGGGTGTGGATAGAACTGACGAATCTCGTCATCCCGGGAGTTAACGATGACTTGCAGATGATCCGACAGATGTGCCGCTGGATCGCTAACAACGGTCTGGCCGACAATCCCCTGCATTTCAGTCGTTTCTTCCCCCGTTACAAGATGCAAGATATCCCGCCAACGCCCGTTTCTACTCTTCAGGCTGCTAAGCGCGTGGCCGAAGAAGAGGGCATCAGGAACGTCTATCTCGGAAATATTTGACCTCTAGGGCCAGGCCCTTTTAGGAGGTTTTCCCACTTTACCTCCTAAAAGGGCCTGGCCCCAGAGGGAGAAAAAAATCCCGGAGATCAAAAGATCTCCGGGAAGCGTCATAATAAATAATGATGCCTTACAGCATGTTATTATTAATAATTACTTTACGGGTTTATGCCTCTGCGGGAGCTTCCTCCTCGGCAACTTCAGCCTCAGCCTCTGTCTCCTCGGGAGCAACCTCTGTCTCAGCAGCAGCCTTCTTAGCGTCAGCAGCAGCCTTGATGGCAGCCTCGGCCTCTGCAGCAGCCTGCAGCTCAGCAGCGTTCTCGGCAACGACCTTAACAGGGAGCTCGACAGTTACCTCCTTGTGGAAGTGTACGAGAGCCACATAGTCGCCCACCTTCTTGGCATCCTTCATGGTGATGATCTTACGATCAACCTCCTTACCGAGCTTAGCGAGCTCATCGGCAACCTGAGCAGCACCTACTGAACCATAGAGCTGGCCGGTAGCGCTGACCTTAGCTGCAATCTCGAGAGCCACGTCGGCAAGCTGGGCAGCCTTCTCCTCAGCAGCTGCTTTCTGAGCGGCGAGCTTGTGAGCCTGCTGCTTCAGATTCTCTGCGAGGATCTTCTTGGCTGAAGGAGAAGCAATCACACCCTTTCCCTGAGGAATGAGGTAGTTGCGACCATAGCCGGACTTAACGTTCACGATATCGTTCTTGAATCCCAGACCGATAATATCTTCTTTCAGTATAATTTCCATAATCTTGCGTCCTCCTTCAATTATTTCATCAAATCGGTTACGTAAGGCAGCAGGGCAATCTGGCGGGCACGCTTAACGGCCTGAGCCACACGACGCTGGTACTTCAGAGATGTTCCGGTAATGCGACGGGGAAGAATCTTACCCTGCTCGTTGAGGAACTTCTTCAGGAACTCGGGATCTTTGTAGTCGATGTACTTGATACCGCTCTTCTTGAAACGGCAGTACTTCTTCTTCTTCGTATCGATAGAAGGAGCGTTCAGATAACGGATTTCTGTGTCTTGCTGTGCCATAGTTTAAGCCTCCTCTTTTTTACCAAGCTTAGCGCGGCGCTTCTCAGCATACTCCACGGCATACTTGTCAAGTTTAACAGTCTGGAAACGGATGACCTTCTCATCACGACGGAAGGCGGTCTCCAGTGTCTTAATCACTGATGGCTCTGCTTTGAACTCTACCAGGCAGTAGAAACCTGTTGACTTCTTCTGAATAGCATTGAGAACCTTCTTGAATTTTGCGGCCGTTTCCTTCATCTGATCATCAGACAAAACGGGAGTTAAAATGAAAACGGTTTCGTATTGATTCATACTAAATTAAAATAAAAAATTAATAATGTGCTCCGAAAAGCGGGTGCAAAGGTACATATTTTTTTCGAGAGGTGAGTCGTAAGACGCGAGAGGCAAGCGAGTTTTAAGATTATTTAATACTTCTCGTCTGCTTTGAGGGCCCTGACATGGAGAACTGCACCGGCAATGACGAGCAAGAGCCCGGCCAGAAGTACCAGATTACTGGACGTCCAGCCGAGCACATAGCCTACGACCAAGAGGAGGGCGCCAGCTGCTACCAGCGCCACTCCGATGGGGTTATTCTTCCTCTGGGGTGATGAGCTTGTATCCCTTGCCATGGATATTGATAATCTCAATCTGCGGATCGGCCTTCAGGTGCTTGCGTAACTTGGTGATATAGACATCCATCGAACGGGCATTGAAGTAGTTGTCGTCGATCCAGATAGTCTTCAGGGCGAAGTCGCGCTGCAGGATCTCGTTAGAGTGGCTGCAGAGCAGGGCGAGCAGCTCGTTCTCCTTGGTGGTGAGCTTCGTCTGCTTCTCAGGGGTGCTGAGGAGTTGTTTCTGGGTATCGAACGTGAACTTACCGAGGCGATAGACGGTTGATTCCTTGCTCTTCTTGCCCTTGGTGCGACGTATGATAGCCTCGATGCGGAGCACCAGTTCTTCCATAGAGAAGGGTTTGGTGATATAGTCGTCGGCACCAATCTTGAAACCTTCGAGGATATCTTCCTTCAGGGTCTTGGCTGTCAGGAAGATAATGGGTACGTCGGTGTTGGCTGAACGGATTTCCTGTGCCAGGGTGAAGCCGTCTTTCTTGGGCATCATCACGTCGAGGACGCAGATATCGAACTTGGTCTTCAGGAAAGCCTTGAAGCCTGCCTCGCCATCGGCGCAGAGTTCTGCGGTGAATCCTTTGGCCTGTAGATACTCACGGAGCAGCATTCCGAGGTTCTCATCGTCCTCGCAAAGCAAAATTTTCAGTTTGTCGTCCATAATGATTCTTTTTAGAGGTGAGAGGTAAGAGGTGAGAGGTGAGAGATTACTCTGTAACACCCCTACTCCAACCAGAGTCACCAGGTTTATACTAATTTACTTTTATCTTCAAAATTCTTTCTTAATCCTACTAACATTTTTGTTGTTTCAGAAATAAACAATTCCTGTTTGTCAAACTGTTCTTGGGAGATATACCCCAAAAGCAGAGCTGCCTCTAACTGACACATCACTTCCATCAATGATCCATTCGCAATCTCCAAAAAGTGGACACGTTCTTTATTAGAGAATCTACCCATACCTTCAGCTATATTAGACGGTACAGATATGACAGCCCTCTGTATCTGATTTGAGAGACCAAACTTCTCTTCATCAGGAAAGTACTTAGAAAGTCTATAGACATTAGCAACTAACTCCATCGACTTCTGATAAACATTCAAATTCCTATAATAAAAATCATTCATATATTTCTAACCTCTTACCTCTCACCACTCACCTCTCACCACTTACCTCTCACCACTCACCTCAAAAATAGGCAGACTGATGGTGAAGGTGGTACCTTTACCCAGTTCGGACTCACACTTGATGTCACCATCGTGGAGGGTGATAATCTTCTTGACGTAGGCAAGACCGAGGCCGAAGCCTTTGACATCGTGGACATTGCCCGTGTGGACACGATAGAACTTGTCGAAGATCTTCTTGACGTTCTCCTTCTTGATGCCTAAACCAGTGTCGCGGATAGAGAAACAGAGACGGTCTTTCTCGTTCCAGGTACGGATATAAATGTCGATCGGCTGGTCAGGTTTGCGGTACTTGACAGCATTGTCGAGCAGGTTGGTGATGGCATTCTGGAAGTGGACCTCATCGACGAAGAGGGCTGAATCGACAGCCTCAATCTCGGTGTAGATCTTACCACCTGTATGCTCAACACGGAGGGTGAAAGAACTGGCGATGCTCTCGAGTAACTCGTTGAGGTCCAACTCCTTCTTCTTAAACGTTGCAGTCTTTCTGTCGAACATCGACATCTGGAGCACCTTCTCGACGAGGAAGCGCAGACGCTTGGACTCATCGATGATGACACCACCGAGATGAGTCATCAGGGCGGGAGACTTATCGACTGAGGTGTCGCTTAACATCTGAGCTGCCAGTGAGATGCTGGAGATAGGTGTCTTCAACTCGTGCGTCATGTTATTGATGAAGTCGTTCTTGATCTCATTATAACGTTTCTGACGGAAGATGACAACGATGGTGAAAATGAATGTGATGAGCAGCACCACCGTGAACACCACGGCGGGAATCATGAACCTGACACTCGAGAAGATGTAGGAGTTCATGTTGGGGAAATGGATCTTGACCACACCCATCTTCGGTGAGGGGTCGTTGCGGAAGAGTTCTTTCCTATAGGTGTACTCCTCCCCTTCCTCGGAATAGTCGGGACAACGATAGACCTCTCGACCATCGGCTGTCTCTACCCGGAAATGATAGGGGATGTTGATACCATTATTCATCAGCTCGGCACGGATATCCTGATCGAGCAGTTTGAAGTTGATACGCTCCTTCAGGGGTTTGTCGCTGGCGGTATAGAGGATGTTATAGACCACCTCGTCGAGGAGGGCCTTCTGATAGACATAGCGGTTACGCACAATCTCCTGAAGCGACTTGGAAGCCTCTGAGATGGAGTTCTTGTCGGTACGGAGGATCATGGCCTTGGGCACATTAGCCGGTTTGATGGCAAAGGTCTTCAGTTCGAAGGATGAATAGACCGTACCATCGTCGGCTGCTACAGCATACTGATGGCTCTGTTTGATAGTGCCATCGAGACCATCGACCATCAGGGAGTCTTGATGAAAGGCTTTACGTTCTGTCTGTTTGACATCTTTCTCCAGATAGCGAAGCGTCTCGTTCATCTCGAGGTTACGAGAAGCCTGATAGAGGCTACGGTTCACAGACTCGTCGAACTGCTCCTTCTTCATCTTGGCCATCTCTTCGATGTAAGATATCTGAAGGTAGAGGAGCCCTACGAACGAGAGGCCCATGACGATTGCTATGATCCAAATGGTACTTTTCTTCATTGTTGTTTGTCAATTCTGTTGCAAAGATAAGAGAAATCTTAAAATCGCAAAAGGTATTTGTTAAATTTTAGCCGTAGATTTTTAATATTTAACAAAATTGAAAATTTTAATTGAGGATTTAGAGATAAGATGTAAGAAGTAAGAGGTAAGAGGTAAGAAGCGAGAGGTAAGATAAAAAAAATCCGCGAGGTGATGCCCGCGGATTTTATTATTGGATAGTGAGGGAATTAATCTTCTTCCTTCATCTCTGCCTCGTGCTCCTTGATGAGCGCCTGCTGGATGTCGTTCGGAACCAGTTCGTAGCTTGAGAAGCTGGTGGTGAACGATGCACGGCCACCGGTCAGTGAAGAGAGGGCGATTGAATAACTGGCCAGTTCCTTGAGAGGAATCTTTGCCGTCAGCTTCTGGTAACCACTCTCTGAGTCCATACCCATGATGATGGCACGACGACCCTGAAGGTCGGACATCACATCACCCATGTAGTCAGCAGGAACGAGTACCTCGAGATCGTAGATAGGCTCGAGCACCTTAGGACCAGCCTCCTTGAAGGCTGCCGAGAAGGCGTTACGGGCTGCCAGCATGAATGAGAGCTCGTTAGAGTCAACGGGGTGCATCTTACCATCATAGACAATCACACGGACGTCGCGGGCATAAGAACCAGTCAACGGACCCTGTTCCATACGCTCCATCACACCCTTCAGGATAGCAGGCATGAAACGCATATCGATGGCACCACCCACCACTGAGTTGATGAAGACGAGCTTACCGCCCCACTCCAGATCTTTCTCTTCCTTCGACTTGATGTTCATCTTGAACTCCTGGCCGTTGATGGTGAAGCTGGTAGGATCGGGCATACCATCGGTGTAAGGCTCCACAATCAGGTGTACCTCACCGAACTGACCTGCACCACCCGACTGTTTCTTATGACGATAGTCGGCACGAGCCATCTTCGTGATAGTCTCACGATAAGGAATCTTCGGCTCCTGGAACTCAATCTGGATCTTCTCATTGTTCTCCATACGCCACTTGAGGGTACGCAGGTGGAACTCTCCCTGACCATGAACGATAATCTGACGAAGCTCCTTAGACTGTTCAACAACCCATGTGGGATCTTCCTGACGCATCTTCTGCAGGGCTGCCATCATCTTCTCGGTCTCTGCCTCATTGACTGCCTTGATGGCACGAGAGAACTTCGAGTTAGGATACTTGATGAAGTTGAACTTATTATCAACATCCTTGCCATTGAGGGTGTTACCGGTCTTCACATCCTTCAGTTTCACGGTACAGCCGATATCACCAGCCACCAACTGATCGACCTGAATACGATTGGCACCTGCACAAGCATAAAGGGTACCCATGCGCTCCTTAGAACCACGATCGGCATTGGTGAGGTCGTCGCCGCTCTTCACGACACCGCTCATCACCTTGAAATACTGAACCTCACCGATATGGGGCTCAACACCGGTCTTGAAGAAATAGAGAGAGGTGGGTGCAGAAGCATCGGCAGGCACATCCTTACCAGCAGCGTTCTTGATGACAGGCATCTCGCTGACGAAAGGAACCACATTGCCGAGGAACTCCATCAGACGACGAACACCCATGTCGCGACCTGCGCAGACACAGAATACGGGGAAGATAGAACGGGTGACAAGGCCCTTGCGGATACCCTCACGCATCTCATCCTCACTGAGGTCCTCGCTCTCGAAGAACTTCTCCATCAGTGTGTCGTCGCCAGCAGCAGCAGCCTCAACAAGGGCAGCCTTCCACTCCTTGGCCTTCTCCAACTGATCGGCAGGGATATCCTCGATGATAGGAGCACCACCCTCGGGCTTCCAAGAGTACTTCTTC
>OMXO01000167.1 GCA_900315035.1 uncultured Prevotella sp. | reverse complement strand
AGTAGCCATATTCCTGTTCAACAGGGAAATAATCGCTCATGGTGTTCTTACCCTCTACGGTGCCGCGACGCTTGATGATGCCGGCCTCGTAAACCATTGATTCGGCAAGAGTCGTCTTGCCGCTACCCGCACTGCCAAGCAGTGCAATGTTTTTAATCTCGTTCGTTTGATAAACTTTCATATCAATTTAGCTTTAGGTGAATAATTCTTTTTGTGGGCACGAAATTAGGCATTTTCCTACAAAATACCAAAGAAATCTTCCAAATATTAAACTAAATTAGTATTTTTGCGGTGAAAATGGCAGGTTTATACATTCATATTCCATTTTGTAAGAGCCGTTGTGTGTATTGCGGTTTCTATTCCACCACGGGGCTGGAGTTCCGTGAGAAGTACGTCGATGCTGTTTGCAGCGAGATAAAGATGCGCCCATCGGTCGAGGCTATAAGCACCATTTATCTAGGAGGAGGCACCCCTTCGCAACTATCAACAGAGCAACTGAAACGTATCTTTGATAGCGCCTATATATATAATAAGGTGAGAAACGACGCTGAGATTACCATAGAGATGAATCCAGATGATGTGAACAAGGAAACTGCAGACGCGCTAAAAAAACTTCCTATAAACCGCATAAGCATGGGTGCCCAGACGTTCAACGATGACAGATTGCGTTTCCTGCGTCGTCGGCATAGTGCCAGGCAAATCCATCAGGCCGTAGATACTTTACGCCAGGCAGGTTTCAGGAATATCAGCATCGACCTGATATACGGTTTTCCAGAGGAGACACTTGAAGACTGGGAAGCGGATATCAAAGAAGCCTTGTCGCTGGATGTGGAGCATATTTCAACCTATTGTCTGATGTACGAAGAAGGTACCCCACTCTATCAGTTATTAGAACAAGGCAAGGTATCAGAGATTGACGAGGAACTGGAGCGACGGATGTACTATACGTTGTTAAACCATCTGGAGGCTGCGGGTTATGAGCATTATGAGATCTCGAACTTTGCCAAACCTGGTTACCGAAGTCGTCATAACAGCAGTTACTGGCAAGGCATCCCCTATATCGGCATCGGAGCCGCTGCCCATTCCTACGATATTACGACACGCAGTTGGAATGTCGACGATATCCGTCAGTATATCAAAGGCATGGAACAAGGCCAAAGGCTTTTTGAATCAGAGACACTCGATGAAGATACACGTTATAATGATGCCATAACGGTGGCCTTGAGAACCTGCGAGGGATTAGACTTAAGTAAACTGACACTTAAGCAACGTACTTATTGCTTAGCAAACGCCCAACGGCACATGGATGCGCACATGGATGCTCATCTGCTAAAATTCCAACACAATCGTCTCTCACTCACTAAAGAAGGGCTCTTCATTAGTGATATGATTATGAGTGATTTGATACTAATCTAAAAGTAATTTCACTGAATTTGGTCGGTAAATTCACTGAATTTGGTGAGTAAATTCACTGAATTTACTTCTTTAAGGGATATTTCTTTGTCTTCCAAGCGCAAAGATGTAATAAGCAATCAGAAGCGGATAACCTATATAATATAAGGTGGTGATGAGATACAGGACCGCCTGACCCAATGGGAGCATACGGGTAACATCATCAACAGTGGCAATGGCGACGATGATGATGGCCCATACCGACGTGATAAAAACACCCAGCCAGAATGGCAATGCAAAGGGATTGAGCGAAGGATGATAATAGAAATGACGCCACGTCTCAGGACCAAACAGTTGGATGCTGCTGTACAACACCGCTGAAGAGGCGATAAGCAGACACAAGGTCGTGGGATAGAACGAGGGGATATCATTGAAATGCACAATCTTACAACCCTTCCGCATCATACGGCGCAGACCATAGACGGCGGCCGTTACCACACAGAAAGCCAGGAACACCAACAAGTGGACATTGGAAAACTGATCGATGAACTGACTGATGGGATCATCTGGCGATACTTTTTCCAACAGTTCATTCTCATGAATCCAGCCGAAGGTAAGTTGGTCGCGTGCCACCTTCACCCATACAGAGTCGATGGTATCTGCAGGCAGCGTCTTGATGTCCGCCACAACGATACGCTCATGCTTACGGATGGTGATGGAGTCCTTCTGTAGTTCTCCCGTCTCTGACTCTATCTCCATCTATAGTGATGGGTGGTATAGAATGAGATGGAGTCGATCTGCTGACTGGTGAGATCCCAGGCATCAGGTGTAATCGGCCCACGATTGTAGCAGCCGCTCAAAATGAGTACAAGACAAAACAGACTAACGAGCTTCCGCATATACATTCATCTGACAATGTTGACAATCAAACTCAAGACGGAAGCGACGACCATCGCCTAAAACAAGAGAAAGAGGTTCATGCCATGAAGGGCGCTTGCCACCATGTTTGACACAATAGCCCAGACTATAACGAATGCAATGGCGACACTGCATGATAGGTCCATCCCCACCCTTCAACTCATAGGCCGTCAATGACGTGGCACCATAGAACTGTTGAGAGAGGTGGTTAGAGATGTTATAGAGATAAGGATGAGGGTATTTCTCTC
>OMXO01000118.1 GCA_900315035.1 uncultured Prevotella sp. | reverse complement strand
GAACCGAATGAGGCTCACAAGATGATTGCAGAATTGGAAAAAGAGCATAAGGTGACAGTCATCACGCAGAATGTGGATAACCTGCATGAACGTGCAGGCTCTACCGAGGTGATTCACTTGCATGGTGAGTTGAGCAAAGTATGCTCGATGAACAATCGAACTACTTGCGTAAAGGAATATCCGTTGACCACTCCCATCAAAGTTGGCGATAAAGCGGAAGACGGATCACAACTACGCCCTTATATTGTGATGTTTGGTGAATATATTGATAGCATGAATATCAACTATGCCCACCATGAAGTGCCTAAGTTCGTGATTGATCCAGGCGAAATGGAGCAATGCACACAACTAGGCTTTACGCATTTCAAGACTACAGCCATAGAAGGCATGAAGATGCTACTGGAAGCATTCAAGGAATTGTAATTGATTATGGCATATACATACAAATATCCAAGGCCTGCAGTTACGGCTGATTGCATTGTTATAACGAAAGAGACAGAGCCGAAGGTTCTGCTGATTGAACGTGGTGATGAACCTTTCAAGGGATGCTGGGCATTCCCGGGTGGTTTCATGAATATGGATGAGACGACGGAACAGTGCGCTATCAGGGAATTGGAGGAAGAGACGGGACTTCGACTGTCGGATGTTCATCAGGTTGGTGCATACTCCAAGGTTGACCGTGACCCAAGAGGGAGGACTATCACTGTTGCTTATCTCGCCATCATCGCCGAACCTATTGCTGTCACTGGTCAGGATGATGCTGCCAAAGCAGAATGGTGGCCATTATCAGATTTGCCACATCTGGCATTTGATCACTATGATATTATGCTGGATGCAATAGCTTTGTATAGGGCAAAGTGTTGAAACACTGAAAAAAGGAAAGAATAAGGTGGAACAAACGAGAATATCCCTATTCCAACGACCCGTATGGGTGGTGGTGTTTGCCCTAACAGCAGCAATCGCTTGGGGTTGGGCATTCCCACTCATCAAAGTGGGATTCATTGCCTTTGGCATCACCGCAGACATGACGGGCAGCAAGATGCTTTTTGCTGGCATCCGGTTTGCGGTGGCAGGGCTGATAGTCCTTTCTGTGGCCCGTAGCAGTGGACGTTCTTTTAAGATGAGCAAGGGCAACGACTGGCAATTTATTCTTGCCTTTGCACTGATGAATACAACGCTTCACTATTTCTTCTTCTATGTTGGTATGTCGCACAGCGAAGGTTCGCGAGCTGCTATCCTTAATTCGTTGAGTACCTTCCTCGTGGTATTGCTTGCATGTGCCTGCTTCAAGAGCGACAGACTGACCTCACGCAAAAATATTGGCTGCGCAGTAGGATTCTGTGGCATCCTCGCCCTGAATCTTGGAGGTGCAGAGAGCGGGCAGTTCTCTTGGCTGGGCGACGGAATGATCATCCTCAATGCCATCTGTTCGGCCATCGCTGCCTTGATGACACGCAGACTGAGCCGACGAATTGATGTGTTCGTAGGAACAGGCTATAGCCTAAGCATCGGAGGTCTGCTGCTCATTCTGCCAGGACTAGCATTTGGCGGCACGCTGCCCGATATCAACACACTCGGCATTGTCTGCCTGTTGCTGCTCATCGCCATCTCTGCCCTTGGGTTTGCACTCTACAACAAACTGCTCAGCATGAACCCTGTGGGGAAGGTAGCCATTTACAATTCGCTGATTCCTGTTGTTGGTGCTGTCACCTCATGCCTCTGTCTCGGCGAGACTTTTCACTTGAAGTACGCTCTTGCAGGAGGACTCGCGGCAATTGGTATCTATATCATCAATAAAGGAAAGAACTAATCTATGGAAAAGACACCATTAAGTCCCACCACCGCAAAAGAACGGCACGTTGTACTCGATGCACTGCGTGGACTGGCACTGCTGGGTATAGCCCTGGCCAATTTTCCAGAGTTCGCGCTGTGGACGTTCCTATCTGCTGATGTGCAATCGTCCATACATACAGCAGGTGTTGACGGGATAGTAAGGTTCCTGCAATATATGCTGGTGGACGGGAAGTTCTACACCATCTTCTCACTGCTCTTCGGCGTGGGATTCGCGCTGATACTGAGTCGTCACTCCGTATCGCTGTTCGTGCGACGGATGGCGATACTGATAGTCATCGGAGCATGCCACCTGATGTTCATCTGGAGTGGCGACATCCTGCTGCTTTATGCCATTGGAGGACTGTTGCTTCCATTGTGCTTGCGATTGAAGGAAAAGATGCTGCTCTGGTTGGCTGCATGCCTGATACTGATTCCTGTAGGCCTTGATGCGCTGACAGAGTATGGCGGCATCGACTTTGCCAGGCCGTTCTATAACCTATGGTGGACGGAGGCTTCGCGGCAGGGTATCACGGAGGAGAACTTCGCCACGTGGTTGCGCGATGCTGACAGCTATGGGCAGATGTTCGCATTCCTGCTGCAAGGAGCCTGCGAACGCATGTGGGAGTTCGTCAGTGGTCACCGCCTGCCCAAGGTCGTGGGACTTTTCATCATAGGCTACCTGATAGGCAAGCATCGGCTATATGCCAGGTTGGACAAGTATCATTCCTGGCTGCGCAGACTTTGCAAGTATGCATTGGCGTGGGGACTGCTGGCATCGGCACTCTACGCATGGAGTGCCACAGAGGGGCATCCCTGGGGGCTGACCGTACACTCGCTACTCTATGCCGTGAGTGTCATTCCACTGGCATTCGGATATATTGCCCTGTTCTGCCTGCTATTCATGCGATGTCCGACAAACAGGTCGTTCACATGGTTAGCAGCTCCAGGACGAATGGCGCTCAGCAATTACCTGTCGCAGTCGCTCATAGGCGTACTGCTGTTCTATGGACTTGGCTTCGGCCTTGGCTGCTCGATGGGACTCGTCTATATAGAATTGACAGCTCTCACTGTGTTTGCTGTCCAGATAGCTGTCAGCGGCTGGTGGCTACAGTGGTTCCGCTTCGGGCCTTTGGAGTGGATTTGGCGCATGCTAACATACGGGAACTACTTCAAAATATACCCAAAACAAAAATGTCAGTAATACAAAAACAGTGGCAAAAATCAGCCGTTTTCAAAAAAAATCTAGAAAATGGCTGATTTTTGCTTTGCCGTTTGGCAGAAAAGTTGTAACTTTGCGCCATCATTGATTATAATTATGGTGTACAGTAGCATAATAGGTCGAAACGAGGAAATCAGGAAACTGGAGAAGTTCCTGAAATCACCAAAGTCGGAGTTTGTGGCCATCTATGGCCGCAGACGTGTTGGCAAATCCTATCTGGTTGAGGAAGTGTATAAGGATAAGATCGTGTTTCGTGCCATTGGTTCCTATATCAAGGACAAAGACGAGAAAACCTACAGGCAAATCCAACTTGAGCATTTTTACGAGAGTCTTTTGGATGTGGGCGTGGCGGAAGACACACCACGACCAGCCAACTGGCGTGAGGCTTTCCGTCTGCTCAGAAAGTATCTTGAAGGGGTTGACGCAGAGCGTCGCGTTGTTTTCCTCGATGAGTTGCCTTGGCTGGCTGGTCCTCAGTCGTCGGAAATGATTACTGAACTTGGCTATTTCTGGAACTCATGGGCCGACCGCCAGAGGAATGTCGTGCTTGTGGTATGTGGTTCCGCTACCAGTTGGATGCTTGATAACGTCATCCGGGACTATGGCGGTCTGCATGGCCGGATTACGGAAACTATGAGGTTGCTGCCTTTCACGCTGAAGGAATGTGAGATGTACTTCCAGAGTCGCGGATTCCATCTGTCCCGCTACGAAATGGCCGTTGCCTACATGGCCTTCGGCGGCATACCCTATTACCTTGATCGAATAGACAACGAGAAGAATCTGTCGGAGAATATCGATGCCTTCTTCTTTAAGGACACCATGATCGACCAGGAGTTCAAGGATGTATATGCCGGACTCTATGCCACCTCAGAGCGCTATGTGGATATCGTCAAGGCACTCGGCACGAAGTTCTACGGCATGACGCGCCGTGAGCTTGCTGAAGCAGTAGGCATTGAACTGGGCGGGACGTTCTCGAAGATACTCGATAACTTGCATGAGTCTGGCATTACCCGCGAATATCCCCGTTACGGAAAAGAGCGCGTCGAGACGGTCTATCAGCTGAAAGACTTCTTTTCCATGTTCTACCTTCACTTCATCCACGGGAAAGGTGCTGATGCGGGTAACTGGCGAACCATACAGCGAACACCGAAATTCTATTCGTGGGCTGGCAACACTTTTGAGATGCTTTGCATCGAGCATCTGCCGCAGATAAAGGACAAGTTGCGCATCGCCACCATCAACCGCAATTACTGCTGGAGAGGCCAGGCACCTAACGGGAAAACGGCTCAGATCGACCTCGTGTTGGAATGGAAGGGTGAGCGCACCGATTACATCTGCGAGATGAAATTCAGCGAACATGACTTCACCATCGACAAGTCATACGAGTCAGAGTTGGCCAACAAGATTGATGCCTTCCTCCATTGCAAGCAGCACACGAAGACCCATTCTATCCAGCTGGTAATGGTCACGACAAACGGTGTGACACATAACGAACATTCGAAGGATGTCAATCAGGAGGTTACATTGGATGATTTGTTCTTATAGTGAGTCGGAATAAGGCTCTTAGACCATATCTGCTCTTTACTATTTAAGGAAATCCTCGCGCAGAGGACTGAAGGTGTCGATGAGAACGCCTGCCTCCAGACAGACACAACTGTGCGGTAGGTTTGAAGCCACGTAATAACCATCGCCAGCTTTGAGGATTTTCTTTTCCTCACCGATAGTCACCTCAAAACATCCACTGGCAACATAGGTACTTTGAGTTTGAGGATGCTGATGGAGTGTGCCAACGGCTCCTTGATTGAATTTTACTTTCACCATCATCAAGTGCTCATCGTAGCCCATGATTTGGCGAACTATGCCG
>OMXO01000120.1 GCA_900315035.1 uncultured Prevotella sp. | reverse complement strand
CGGTACACCTCTCTACGATGCCATCGGTAAGGGTATATCAAAAGTCAATGCCCAGATTGAGGATGGCGATCATGTGCTGGTGACTATCATCACCGACGGTGAGGAGAACAGTAGCGAAGAATGGACGCTGAAGATGATCCGCACGATGATAGAGAAGCTGAAGAAACAGAACTGGACCTTCACACTCATCGGCACCGACAACCTCGATGTAGAGACCATGGCCCACTCCTTTGCCATCGACGAGCATCTGGAGTTCCAGCAGAGCGAAGCAGGAACCAAGGCCATGTTCGCCCGCGAACGTCGCAGTCGTGAACGCTATAACTGCTGTGTCGCCGAGGATGCCGCCATGCCTACCGGGTCATTCTTCAACGAAGAAGAATCGTGATTATAACAAAGAATCCGCTTCTGCAATTTCAGGAGCGGATTCATTATTTGACGATATAACTTGATGGCATCCTACATATACGTATAAGTACAGGCCAAATTCGGACGTTTTTTGATAATTTTGCACCATCAAAGTTAAACATTAAAGTATAAATGATATGGCAGAGTATAAAATTGAATGTGAACATTTTCTTGGTATCTCTCACAGTGGTGGAGTCTATACCAATGGTGAGAGCACTGTTGAACTCACTGACGAAGAAGTAACCACTCTAGTACAGCTGATTCGCCAGAAGGGAACTACTGATGTGGATAAGATCGATCTGGAAACGACCCATCCGCAGCTATATGCGAAACTCGACAAGGCTTACCACGACATGGCCCGCCATGCAGAATATATGCACTGGCTTTGGGAAGGCTATGATAACGGATATTATGAGTATGATGATGACGAATTGATGGAATATTGTGAACGTGAATGTGGTTTCTTCTTCGAATATGATGAGAACGATTACCTTGATGCTAACGGTGATTTCGACGAAGAGGAGATGGGTTATGCTAAGTCTAAAGCTTTCCATGAGTGGCTCGATGACTATTTGAGAGGCCTGAGTGACGACGATGTGGTAAAGTTTATGGGTGAGCACATGGATGCTGCCGTTGATGTCGATGACGTAGAATATACTGTCAGTATCCCCGAGGACATTATTCAGAAAGCCAAAGAGCAAGCATGACTTTCGACATCATAGTTGCTGACGTTATAGGTATATTTGGAAGGCATAATAGGAAATCATTTCGTATCTTTGCACCAGATTTTTTAAATATTTGTTTAATTAGATAATGTATAATATGGAAATTTTCGACTGCAAGAAGTTTCTTGCACAACGCAAGAAAAATGCCGAGAATCAGGCACGTGAGTATTTTTACAATCAGAAGGAGCGCAAGCCTTACTACTGGGGTGAAGGCAGCACCCTCGATGACGTTGCCAATCACAACGAAGTGTTCTTCCATCTCACCGACGATGAAGTAACCCGCATCAAGCAACTCATCATTGACACCGTCAATGCAGACCAACCTGAAGCCGAGCATGTCAGCACTGTCAAAGAGGCTATCGACTGTCTGACCTACAATGAGATTTTCGAGCAGAACGAAGAACTTCGCACACTCTTAGGCAAGCGTTGCGAAAAGGCGAACCTCGACCCAGATAACATCGACTTCGACAAACGCTACTACTTCTATAAGTTCAGTGTAGTGGCTTACAACTACGACGAGAACAAAGTCTGCGCACCCATTGCTGTCGAGGTCTTGCTCTCTGATGAAGACTATCTCACCCTTCTCTCACATCAACTCTATGAGCGCGACAACTTCTGTTTCAATCAGCTGTTGAATACTAATCCGGAGCTGGCTGCCAGACTAAACAACCGCGTCGAAGGAGATATATACGGCTGGCGATTCCCCGTTCACGTTCCCTTTGCCATCCTCTTCGACGAACTTCGTGCAGATGCCGAGATTATTGACGGCCCCATAGGGGCTACAGAGGAAATCTACTGTGAGTCTTCTGAAGAAGAGATGCATCATGTCGTAGCCTCTGCCTATAGTCGCATCCTTTCCATCACAGAAGAAACCATAAAGGGGGAGGCTGTCTTTGCCGATCATCATCACATCGGCCAGATTAATGCCGATGCAGTCATGACTGCCCTCGGTGCCAACGACTATCGTGATATGATGAAGATGCTGAAGGAAAAGTTCCCCTCCCGTTCTGCATTCGCTGATATCAAGGCGTGGCTCACAGCTTCTGGCATCTCTTTCGATGAAACAGAATCCGAATAAGTGATATCAACTCACAGAAATATTACTCATGATTCAGGAAAAAGCGCCCAGTCGTGATGACTCGGCGCTTTTCTTTGTGGTATGTCTTATTCTTTTTCTTTTCTTTTTATGGGCAGCCATTTCTTCCCATCTACCTTAACCCCGCTTATTTCCTTCTGTGTTGGCAACTCGTCAAGGTATTCCATCAACGAGTCAGGCAGCTCTATCTGCGACGAGTCCAATGCCAGTCCTGCGACAGCATATCTTCCACCAGTACTTCGTAGCCTGAACATCTCATATTCATCCCCACTACAAGCGTTCCTAATAGCCCTGTTAGCACCAGAAAACGCGTTAGAATATCTGTAGGAACTTGGTGAACAATAGCACTCGCCTTCGTGGCCAGGAGAATCACGCAAATCCTTGGCATCATCAGTTTCTGCATATACAAATTCGTCAATCCAATCGCTACAGCTATCGGTTTCCACACAAAGAGTTTCTGCCATATCAGCCAAACTTTCACGCATATACGAAAAGTGTGCAGTCGTGAGCCCTGCAACCGATTTCCCTTCGTGAGCAATGAGTAGTGCCAGTAGATAGATGAACTTATTTCTACCTACAAATTTAACGGAAGACTCTGTTCCGTCAGCATGGTGTATCATCACGTCGTATCGCTCGCCTTTACCTTTGTGCTCTCTCACTTCCACATAGCAGTCCGTAGCATCCTGAATGTCCTCCTTCTCCGCTTCGCCTATTATTTTATTAATAAGATCCTCTGGTGACATAGCGTTCCCCTCATAGCCCAGCCTGTCAGCCATTCTCAGCATAGCGATAGCCTTTGTCTCGTTTGCTCCGCCTATACCTTTTCCTGCATAGTACAATGTACCCAGCAGGTAATATGCTTTGGCATAATGAGGTAAATCTTCTTCGCCCAAGGGATTTCTCAGAAACATGCGATCATTCTCGTCCTCACGGATGACCATCGTCACCAGATTCTCTCTGTAATTCTCTTCGTCAGTACAAACAGATAGTAGAATCTGATACGCTTTCTCATAGTCGATTCCAGTCCCCCAACCTTCAATCAGACTCTCTGCCAAGGACACTTTCGACTGGAGGTCTCCCATGTCTGTTCCTTTTCGATAGAGTTCAAATGCTTTCTTCACATCCTTATCCAGGCCAAGTCCCTTCCTGTAACAGTCACCCAAAGGTCCGAATGCCGACCTCTCACCATTCTCACTACTCATTTTAAGCCAGGAAGCGGCTTTCGTGTAGTTCTGCTCGACCCCATCACCTTTTAAATACATCTCGCCAAGCACCTCCTGGCTGTTGGCATATCCAAGATTGGCAGCTTTAGTATGATATGCTACTGCCTTGTCATAGCTTTGTTCTACACCACGCCCCAAGTAGTAACAATTGGCCACATTGCTCATGGCTTCTAGATTCATTCTTTCTGCAGCCTGTGAATACCAATAGAAGGCCTTTTCGTAATTCTGACCAACGCCAATGCCAAAAGCGTACAAGTTTCCTAAGTTATTCTGTGCATGATCCAATCCATTCTTTGCTGATTTCTCATACCATTCCGCAGCTTGAATATAGTCTTTGTCAAGACCAATCAGTGGCATACCTGAGAAATAAAAGTTTCCCAGCCTAAACTGTGCTTCGCTGTCATCTTCAGCAACGGCCTTCTCATAGAAGAAATCGTATGCTTCCTGATCTAAAGCCTTTGCTTTTTCGAGATCTTTTTCCACAACAAGGCCTTCTTCATAGAACGTGGAAAGTAGCAGTTTTGATGTATGGTCACCTAATTCAGCTCCTTTACTATAATATTGGAATGACTTTTCCAGATCTTTCACTACATACTCACCTACGAAATACAAATCGCCAAGTTCCAAATATGCAGAAGGATATTCCTCTTCGGCAGCCTTCTCTAACCAGTATAATGCTTTCTCGATGTTCTGGCTTACACCATAGCCTCGCTCATAGTTCAATCCAGTATCGTACATGGCCCTCTCAATACCAGCTTTAGCGGCCTTTTCATTATAGAAAGCTGACTTCTGGATATCTGTATCTACGCCGTATCCCCAGAAATAGCACATACCTAACCTTCAAAATAGAGGTTTCCCAAATCGCAATAAGCCTCTATTTCTCCTTCTTCAAGAGCTTTCTCCAGATACTCTTTTGCCTGTGCATAGTTTTCTTTTTCCATGCACTCCAAAGCCTTATCATACCATCCTAATTCAGCCATAACTTTCTTTTTTCCTGCAAAAATAACTAAAAAAACTCATATTCTGAGGAATTTTTTGTATTTTTGCAGAAAATGTGAGATATGGCCAAAAAGGAAACTACAAAACCGAAAAAAGATAGCGAACTCGACGATTCCATCCCTTTAAGGGTTTCTCATGGAGAAAGAGCAGATATGGGAGTCACTCGTGGTATAAGAGCTTGTAGAGATGACAAGCCTGAATCACCTGGAAGAAAAAGAGTTCCTAAGGAAGAAGAATTTGAGGTATTGGAAAATAAACTTGATTTCGGCTTTACCTTAAACAATGCTTCTTATAGAAGCCCTGACGCTGCTACAGCAGCACGTTTGAAGAAAATGGTAGAAAGAATGGAAGCGAAGAAGAAGAAAGATGATGGTATAAGGTAATAAAGAATCT
>OMXO01000121.1 GCA_900315035.1 uncultured Prevotella sp. | reverse complement strand
GAACGAGGAGTTTCAGCATCTGGGCAGTGTGGTGACGAACAACGGCTACTCCGACTGGGCCACGACGGCTATTCCCGCAAACGTGAAAACCATGTGGTATCGGTTCTCTCGCCGCGAGGATGACTACTGCATCGAGTGTTCTTCCGACGGACAGGCATTCAGTCAGATGCGCGTCTGCCACATGCCAGCAGCAGCCGATGAAATCAGCTTCGGCATCTATGCCTGCTCGCCCGAAGAGTCATCCTTTACAGCCATATTCTCCGATATGAGAATCACCGAATGTGCCTGGAAGGCTCACGACGGCCAACAGCCAGACAAGACATTGCAATAACAATGGACTAATATGGCAATAAAAGAATATTCAAAAGTGAACGACTACATCACCATATTAGGTACAGGCAATGCACATGCCACCCGATGCTACAACACTTGCTTCACGCTTCATGGAGAGAAGGGCGTGCTGCTTGTAGATGCAGGTGGAGGTAATGGTATTCTTACCCAACTGGAAAAAGCAGGAATCAGGCGTAAGGACATCAGCGACCTCTTTGTCACCCATGCCCATACGGATCATCTGCTGGGCTGCATCTGGGTGATACGCATGGCACTGGAGGACGGAAAAAGTCTGCGTGTATGGAGCCACGCGAAAGTATTAAACCTGCTGACAAGCATTTGCCAGCAGATACTTCCCAAGAATCAGGCTGAAAGCATGGAAGAACTCGTAACGATGCACCTGCTTGAAGATGGTGACAAATTCGAGGTAGGAGGTTTCCCGCTGCAATGTTTTGACATCCATTCCACGAAAGAACGTCAGTTCGGATTTGAAGCCCAGTTGTCTGATGGTAGGCGTCTCTGCTGTCTGGGCGACGAGCCGTTCAGTCCTCAATGCCGTCAATATGCCGAGGGTGCAGACTGGTTGATGAGCGAGGCCTTTTGTCTGTATGAAGACCGTGACCGCTTCCAGCCTTACGAGAAACATCATAGCACGGTGCTCGATGCCGCACGTTTGGCAGAGGAACAGAAAGTCAAAAATCTTATCCTCTATCATACGGAAGACCGAACGCTCGACACTCGCCGCGAGAGATATACGATGGAGGCGAAGACGGTTTTTAAAGGACAGGTCTTTGTACCTGATGATTTGGAAAGAATAAGTCTACCTTAGGCTTGTCATGAAACACTTCTTCAAACGGATATGAAACTGAAAATAAAGAAGGCAGTCAAAACGTTAGAAGCCAAAGGATATAAGATATGTTGACTATCGACACGACAAACATGTGCTCACACCTGCAAAGGAAACTATTCGAAGAAGATGGAATCTACCATCACCTTTGGATAGCCATGCAGGATGATCCAGAACTGACCGCAGTAGTCCGTTCTCGCCAACTTCACATCTACCGCAATGGCAAGAAAGTTCTGGTCTTGGCAGGAAAGGCTACTCCCAAAGTCATCAGAGAGGATAAGCTATGTGAGATTTTACAAAAAGGAAAATGATGATGGCCAATGCACTTTTATATTATTTGTTAGTGATCAATATCCTGACCTTTGCTGTCTATGGTATTGATAAGTGGCGCTCGACCTCTGGTCGCTTGCTACCAACGGGACGCAAGAAGGCCAAACAAGGCAGCTGGCGCATATCGGAAGCAACTTTGCTGATGCTTGCAGTCATCGGAGGCACAATCGGTGCTTTGCTTGGCATGCAAGTATGGCACCACAAGACGATGCATTTAAAGTTCAAGTATGGACTTCCTCTGATTCTGTTAGCTCAGATTGCCCTCATATATTTCATAAACAAATAAGAGAGATAACAGAAATGATATAACGATGGAAGAAATTGACGAGATACTCAGTGCGGTAACGGCGAAGGACGCTCATGTTCTCTGCCACGAAGTGATGTCGATAACCGACACGATGGACGTGCTGCGAGCCAAGTGAAACGTTGAGATCCTTACTGCTATTCTGTGTGGTCAGACAAGGTTCAAGGATATGCAGTCGGCAGTAAAGGGAATCAGTGAGAAAGTCCTCTCTGACCGTTTAAGGCAGTTGGCCGACGATAAACTGATAGAGAAACAGGAGTGCTACGGTTTATCGGCTGACTGAACACGGGAAGCGGCTCTACGGCATCATTTACCAGATGACGGAATGGGGCGTGGAGAGTGGCGATGACTGGACCTTAAAGCGCATCAACAAGGGCTATACCTCTCAGGATATCCTGGAGCAATGCCACAAGCTGGAAGAGGCTGGCATACAGTATTGGATGACGTTCCTCAACGGCGTAGCAGGTCGTGAGAACAGTCATGAGCATGCTGTAAACTCCGCGAAGATTTTCAACCAATGCAAACCCATGTTGGTCGGAACTGGTGGTCTGACACTTTTCCCAGGCACTCCGCTCTTGGAGGAAGCAGAGCGTGGCGAGTTCACCCCATTGACAGAGCGTGAACTGATGCAGGAACTGCTCACCTTCCTCGAACTGCTGACGTGCGACTGTGAGCTGAACACCCACCACACGTCATCGATGAACCTCACGGGACCCGACTTTCTGAAACGGAAGCCTCAGATTCTCGAGACTCTCCGCTACGGCATCGAACACTTCGACATGGATAAGTTGACACGTATCAGAAATAACAAACAAACACTATGAAGAAAATAATGATTATCGACGGAGGCCCGCGAAAGAATTTCAACACGGCCTCGATGCTGCAGAAATTTGCAGAAGGCGCAAAATCTGTAAGTAGTGAAATTGAAGTAAAGACAGTACGTTTGTATGACCTCGATTACAAGGGCTGCATGTCATGTATGGCTTGCAAGATAAAAGGCAGGGCTTCGAACGTCTGCAAGTTCAAGGATGCGCTGACTCCCATTTTGGAAGAGATAGCCCAAGCCGACGGTTTGGTATTGGGTTCACCAATTTATTTCGGTCAGATTACGGGTCAGATGCAAGCCTTCCTAGAGCGTTTGTCTTTCCCGTGGCTTTCGTACAACGACTACAGTATGACGGCTCCCAAGAGGATGCCGGTGGTACTGATGGAAACCATGAACGGACTGCCTGACAATAACAATAGTCAGGGCTACGGTCCGATGGAATACTGCATTACCAGTGCCCTCGGCGAACCTGAACATATCAATGCCTACAACACCTATCAAGTGAAGAACTACGACCGCTTCGAACTTGCCGCATTCTCAGAAAGTGCCAAGCGGCAGTATCGTGACGAACACTGGGAGCAGGACTTGCAAAAAGCCTACGACGCAGGTAAACGTATGGCTGAAAAGATGGCTTAAACAGAATAATCCTAAAAAACTTCCTCCATGTCAAAGCGATATGGAGGATTTTTCGTATCTTTGCCCTCGAATTATTGACAACAAAAAGCAAGTTTAAACGCAAGAACTAATTATCAGAGAAAGGATATTATTATGATTAAAGAATCTACAGGGATTGCCATCATCTCAGGCGAACGGAACATCACTTTCCCTGAACTCCTTCAGCGTATCGCATTGTACAGCCGGAAGTCGCCCATGATAGCGGGTGAAAGAACACTTATCTTTTCGGAAAACCGTGAAGGATGGATCTACGCTTTCTATTCGGTATGGGCTAATCATGGCATCGCTGTTCCCGTGGATGCCTCGTCAACAGTCAGCGACGTGGCTTATATCATCAACGACTGCAATCCCGTGTGTGTATGGACTTCACGCGAGAAGATGGAGGTGATGAAGGCTGCCATCAAAGAGACAGGCAAACCGCTGGATATTCACCTGATTGACGACTACGAAACGGCAGAAACCGACGGGTTGAAGGCAGAGATCACATACAAGGAAGAAGATACGGCTCTCATCATCTATACTTCGGGTACGACGGGATCGCCCAAGGGAGTGATGCTCTCGTTCCAGAATATACTGGTCAATATCCGTGCCGTCTCTGAAGAAGTACCTATCTTCACGCCTGAGCGTCGCACGCTCATCCTGTTACCCCTGCATCATGTGCTGCCCCTGGTGGGAACTGTCGTGATGCCGCTCTATGTGGGTGGAGGTGTGGCTATATGCCCATCGATGTCGGGACCTGACATCATGGACACCATGCAGAGAGGCAGGATTGCCATCATGATTGGTGTACCGCGACTGTGGCAGACACTCTATGCAGGTATTAAGAAGAAGATTGATGCCAGCGCTCTTACGCGTGGACTTTTCAGTCTCTGTGCCCGTGTGAACAGCGTGGCCTTCTCCCGTTTCATCTTCAAGGCCGTCCACAAGAAGATGGGCGGACACATCAAGTATCTGGTCAGCGGAGGTGCAGCCCTTGAGCGCGAGATAGCGCTGGGATTGCAGACACTGGGTCTGGAACTGCTCGAAGGCTACGGCATGACCGAGGCTGCCCCCATGATAGCCTTCACCCGCCCCGGCGACTTAGTGCCAAACTGCGTGGGCAAGCCGCTCCCCGCCATGGAATGCAAGATTCTGAACGGCGAAGTCTGTGCC
>OMXO01000128.1 GCA_900315035.1 uncultured Prevotella sp. | reverse complement strand
TCACCTGTCACAATACCCTTGTATTCGCGGATGGTGTGACCTTCAATCTGTGGGGTTGTTGATAGTATCATAATCGTTATCTTTTAAAAGTTTCTATCTGTTAGACGTAGGATTGTGGCGAAAAGTTGCAAGTTCCATTTTCATATTTGTATCACTTCACCCCATGCACAAGCATCTTCAGGGTGTAAACGGATTTTGATGCGGTAATGAACAGGATATTACGTTCTTTCCCACCAAAACAAACGTTGGCTGTCCAGTCCTCAGGAATGGGGAAATGGGCTATCTTATGGCCGTCCTTGTCGAAGACGGTCACGCCATCGCCAGTGAGATAGATGTTTCCCTTGTTGTCAATTGTCATCCCGTCCGAACCCATGTCGGCAAACACCTGCCGGTTCGTCAGGTGGCCGTCTGGCTGAATGTCATATTTCAGGATTCTGTTTGCCTTTGCCTCTGCGACATACAGATGTTTCCCGTCGGGCGTTCCCACCAGACCATTGGGCTGGTTGAGCGTCGAGTCAAGCATGGTCAATTGCTTGCCTCCAGGAGCCAGATAGTACAAGCCCTCTACAGACTGCTGGCGCTCCGGGCTGCGCGTCCAGTAGTCTCTCTGAAAATAAGGGTCAGTCAGATAATAGCCTCCATCCTTAGAGATCCACACATCGTTAGGGCCGTTCAGCAACCTGCCGTCGAAGTCGGTTATCAGTATCTTGGAATGACCTTCCATATCGAAAGACCAGAGCTGGTTGTCCATATCTGCGCAGGCTATCAAGTTGCCCTGGGCATCAAAATGCATCCCGTTGGAGCGACCGCTTTGGTCGGTGAACAGCGTGATTTTTCCCGTTTCGCAGTCCCATCGGTAAATCCTGTTGTTAGGCTGGTCTGTAAAGAATACGTTGCCCTTTGTATCTGCCGCAGGCCCTTCTGTAAAGCTATACGAATCAGACACTCTTACAGGGGTTTCCCCTTCTGCAACGATATCCCTTGACTGACCCTGAGCACATGCCGCCATCACACAAAGAATAGCGCATGCCCATATGACTCGTGAGTATGCTAATCTTTCTTTCATCATTTACAGGTAAGTTACAGTTTCCTCAATCGGCTTGCGGCTGTTGTGGTTGGCCAGCGGCCCTGCGCCTTCTGCCGGATAGCCGAGGGCGAGACAGGTCAGAATCTCTTCGTTCTCCGGCAACTGGAATGCTTCGGCCATCTTGTCAGGGTCGAAGAAGTTCACCCAGCAGCTGTCCACACCCACACTCTTGGCACAGAGCATCATGTGGGTAGTCACGATGGTGGCATCCTCAATGCCTGAATCGTACTTCTGGCCTGGGTAGGTAAACACGTTGTTCTTGTCGAAGGCCACAATGAGCATGGTTGGAGCACCGTATCGGCACGGCGTGAGCGCATCAACCTTGACCAGTCCTTCTGCCGACTGCACCACATAGACATGCTGCTCCTGCAGGTTCTTTGCCGTCGGAGCCAAACGTCCTGCCTCCAGGATGCTGTCGAGTTGTTCTTTACTGATCTGACGCGAGTCAAAACTCTTGCAGGAGTACCTGCTTCTTGCTAATTCAATGAAATCCATAATCGTGTTGGTTTTAAAATATACTATTTTGCGCACAAATATACGATAAAAATCCCAAAGTAAGGTAATACAGCCTTGGGATTTATGTTTTATTCGTAAATCTGCCCTTCGAGAATTTCTCGAACGGTGTTGCCTCGGTTACATCGGTCAGCGACAGGCAGTATTCACGGAACTCTTCTACGTTCATTGTCTCAATCAATCTTGCTTTCGGATTCTGAGATATAGCCTTTGCTGGGCATAGTCAATCACTGCTCCATATTTGTCGAGGAAGTCGGTGCCAAGCACTCCATCAACTTGCCTCGCATGGTTCTTCCTGAATTCGGAGTTGATGTATGATATATCCATCAAGTACAGGTCATTCGCCTCGATATCATAACCGTTTATCTGGAACGTTGCAGCTGTCTTGACAAGTGCAGAAACAGAGCCGATACCAGCCGCATAGTCACCTGTCTTGGATGCTTCAAGACCGAACTTTTGCCTCTTGGACTTGTCGATGAGTGTGGCACCGCCTCCAGTATCAATGAGGAAAACGCAAGGCTTGCCATTCACAGAAAAGGTAGCCGTAATATGTCCCGTCCTAGTCTTGAACAGCTTTACTTCATTATAACCTTTAGACACCATTACAGAATCAGTATCATTGGCAAAAGGGCTTTCGTTCACCTTCTTGTTGCCGGTACATCCTAAAAGGACACTCAACAGGAAAAGGAATATAAACTGTTTCATTTCTTCTGATTATGATAGTAAAATCGTTCATATGCAGACAGTACAAGCGAGGCACAGGCGAAGAAACCTCCCACCAGACAAACGCCTATCCATCTTGCCATGCTCCAGCCAAGGCCGGAGAAGAAGGTTCCAAGACTGCCACCGATGAAGAAGGTGGTCATGAAGATGGTGTTCACCCGGTTGGTGGCTTCGGGCAACTGTCGCAGGCTGCTGCTTTGGTTGGCCACCTATAAGCACTGGGCACCGATGTCTGCAAGGATGATGGCTATGTCACCCGCAATGTAACCACAAGTCCGACGAGCATCAATCCCGCAACGATGAAGAACATGCTTCGCCATCCCCACCATTCACCTACATAGCCGCTGACGGCACGTGCCGAAACGATACCAGTAATTAGTCCTGAAGCTACATAGCCCATGTTACGGGTTTTGTTTTCAGGGCGTGAATATAGCGTGGCCATCGGAATGAACAGCTGTGGCATGATGGACGTGCCTAATGCCAGCGAGCCGCCCCATAGCAGCCAGACACTGTCGGCACAGCCAATAACTACTGCCGAGACTGCCGCCACCGACATGCCCAACACGACGATACGACGCATCGGGATTTGCACGTTGCAGGATATCCTTCACCGGCTGGGGCGGATTTGCCAATTTGCCGCCTTTTACGGGTTCCATCACGATGACGGGCTTGCAGTGGCGCGTGGCAATCTCATAGATGCGGCGTTAACAAATCAACGGATCTTCCCAGTCGGCATAGTTAATCTGTAGCTGCACGAACTCCACGTCGGGATGATCGGTCAGCAGCTGCTCGAGATGCTCCGGCGTGGAATGGAATGAGAATCCATAGTGACGGATCAGCCCCTCCGCCTTCAGTTCTTTCATGTAGTCCCATATGCCGTAGCGGTTGAAGTTGCCTATGTTCCCCTCGTCAATGCCGTGTAGCAGATAGAAGTCGATATAGCCGGCCCCTGTGCGTTCAAGGCTCACGCGAATCTCGTTCTTCGCTTCCTCCTCGCTCTTGGCAGCGAAGTCTGAGCCGTTGAGCTTGTCAGCCAGGTAATAGCTCTCGCGGGGGGTATCGGTCGCAGAGCGCAGCCTTCGTGGCCTCTTCCGAACCCTCGTAGATGTAGGCGGTATCGAAGTACTTGCCGCCGGCCTTGATGAAGGCATCCACCATCCGCTTGGTATGCTCCAGGTCGATCGTGTTCGTGCCCTCCACTCTGGGCAGTCGCATCATGCCGAAGCCCAGTTTCATACAGTCATCAATCAGTTTATTTTCCATAAAGTCATGGCACTTGCTGCTTAATAATTCTCAGCGTTAATCTCGAAGTATGCCTGTGGATGGAAGCAGAGCGCAGCAGGGCACGGTAGCGCTCCTCGTGGTGCTTCTCGATGGCCGCTACGCCACGGAACTGCTCGGCCAGTTCATGGAAGCCCTCCTCGTCGGCCTCACGGGCAAAGCGGTCGTACATGTCAGTCCACTCGTAATTCTCGCCCTCGGCAGCGTGCAACAGGTTCTCGGCGACGGTGCTCAGTCCGCCCAAGTGGCGGAACCACAACTTGGCATGTTCCTTCTCGTTCTCAGCAGTCTTTAGGAAGAGGGCGGCAATCTGTTCGTAGCCGTTCTTCTTGGCCACGGAGGCGTAGTAGGTGTACTCGTTGCGGGCCATCGACTCACCGGCAAAGGCTGCTTCGAGGTTCTTCTCGGTGCGGGTGCCGGCATATTTGTTCGCGGCGGGGGCATCGGGTTCAGCGACAGTGACCTTCACGAAGTCGGAGGCAGGGTGCTTGCAGATGGGACAGGTGAAGTCGTCGGGCAGTTCCTCGCCGACGTACTCGTAGCCGCAGATGCTGCAGCGCCAGATGGTCTTGCCCTCTGCAGTCTGACCCACGGGCTGGGGCTTCGGCTTGATGTGCTGCTGATAATAATTATAGGTGGCGGAGGGCACATCGGCGAGCACTTCCATTTCCGTGACGGGGCCTAAGAAAAGCATGTGGGTGCCAAGGTCAATG
>OMXO01000129.1 GCA_900315035.1 uncultured Prevotella sp. | reverse complement strand
GTTACCTTTGCCGTGCAAACACGGCGAGAACAGGCTGCACCTCAGCAATTCGAGCAAGCTCGATTGCGTTCGGTTTGCACTGTCCTTGCGGCAAAATCAATAGTTATGGCAGATATCAAAGCAGAGTATTTGGCTTGTCCTATCAGGCAAGTAGTGAGTCGTTTCGGTGACAAGTGGTCTATGCTGGTGCTCTATATGCTTCACACCAGCGAGACAGGCGTATTACGTTTTAATGAGATCCGTCGTTTGATGACGGACTGTTCTCAGAAGATGCTCTCGCAGACACTGAAGAATCTGGAGCAGAGTAATCTTGTTCATCGTGAGGTCTATCCGGAGGTTCCTCCTCGAGTAGAGTATTCCCTGACTGATACAGGCAAATCTCTGATGCCTGCACTTACAGCTCTGATAGCCTGGGGCAAAGAGCATTTCAATGAAGTGGTAACAGATTAACATTTGGGCAGTCAATGACTTTACGCGAACTCATACAGTCAGTGGATTCTGAGCAATACAGGGATTCTCCGCTATATCAGAAACTGCGTGAAACTAAGCCTGAGTACGGCTCAAGCAGACGTATTCAGGTGAGCTGGTTGATGGTGAAATAGCCATTACCCGCTCGGCCTTTGGTCGCTTTGCTTGCAAAGAATGTTCATGTAGGCTCGAAGGGAACAAAGTTCTTGTTTTACATGTAAAAAGGGAACTCCCATTTCTGAGAATTCCCCGTGTCCTTTTTGAAAGGCATATATAGAGGCAAAACGTACTCTTTATCTGCGTCCGAAGTGTCCTGCATTACTATGTCCATGGCGTGGCGTGTTGTTTGCCAAGGTGTGGTTTGAAAAACCGTTACGCTTGCCAACATTCACTGGAGCCTTTGGGTGATGCGGAGCAGGTGCATGATGTACAGTGGGCTTTGTCACCTTGCGGTCTGCATAGAAGCGGACTTCACGACGGTTGTTTCCCCCCTTGTAAGTCACGTACACCCTTGGACGGTCATTGTAGAAATGGCCTCTGTTGTAGTGAGAGTACACTGCGAACGTATCACCGTGTCCGTTCAGGCTCATCAGGTAGTCGAGATTGATCTCATAGACTGCCTCATACTGTGCAGCGGTGAGGTTGAGCTCGTAAGCCATCTTGTCGCTCAGGAAGAGGGCTTCGTTCTTTGCTGCATTATAGCTCATTGCGTTGGCTGAGATAGTCATGACCATCATCACTGCCAGGATCATCATCTTCTTCATATCGTTATCTCCTTTACTTTAGAGTTTGACATTTTGTTTCTTGTTCACGGTGCAAAGTACGGCATTTTTCGGCTGATTTGCAAAGGATAAATCCTAAAGTGGAGGGGTGAAACTCCTAAACCTTAGTAGGATTTTCCCCTCCAGCATCCTTATTCTGCAAGAAAATTAGTAAATTTGACGTGCCGTCGAAGATACTCACGCTCGGAAATACTCAAATATTATTTGGTATTTCGCTCGCTTATTCGTATCTTTGCAGCCATTAAATATATGATATATGGAATTCAGAGAGATGAGACGCAAGCGCCAGCAGCTTGCAGAAGAAGAGAGCATTGCCATTTTGGAGAAAGCTACGGCAGGAACTCTGGCATTGCTGGGTGATAATGATTATCCGTATGCCGTTCCTATCAGTTATGTCTATCATGATGGGAAGCTATACTTCCACAGTGCTTTGACTGGCCATAAGGTTGATGCCATCCGCAAGTGCGATAAGGCATCGTTCTGTGTCATCGAGAAGGATGATGTTCAGCCGGAGAAGTACACCACCTTCTTCCGTAGCGTGATTGCTTTCGGTAGAATCCACATCATCGAGGACAAGTACGAAAAGTTGGAAATAGCCCGAATGCTCGGCAACCGCTACAATCCAAATCAGGATGAAGCCTTGCAGAAAGAGATTGAAAGCGGATTATCTCGTATGCTGGTCATCCGTTTTGACATCGAGCATCTGACAGGTAAAGAAGCAATAGAGTTAGTAAAGCAGCATCAGAAATGACATTGCCCAAGTTCATAATAACGATGGATGGCGTTTTTCGCCTCGGTATGGTGAACCAGCATAAGCACCTGCTGAAGCCTGGATAATTGAAAAACTTATCCGGCCAGTAGTTCTTTGCAAGCAAAGCGAACAGAGTTCGAGCGCATAATCAGCTCGCCTGGGAAGTCAGTCTCTGCTAACAGCAGCCTTCGCCATCTCATCTCCTGCAGACTGCTATAGGCATGCCCTCAATCATCTTCAGGTAACCATCCTTGCGTGGGCCATGCAATTCATCGTTTGCCAGTGGTGTAATGATAATGCCAGGAGATATAGAATTGATGGTTGCACCTCGATGGCCCCAACGGGTAGCCTCGTACATGACATGTAACGAGGTATTTACAATATTCTATAAAGTACATCTCCCTAAACAAGTTGCTTGAAGAGTAATTTGCTTATAGCTCCAAAAGTGAAAAATAAATCGCCTATTTATCACGAATAATCTAGAAAATTCGCTTTGACATTCAGAAACAAAATCTGACGTTTCGTCTTTTTTAATGATCCGTTCATCACATTTTCGTGTCGTTTATCCCAGAAATTTGGCATTGACTGCAGTTATAAGTATTTTTGCAGCGTCAAAATGTATAATCGAAAATATATGAGAATATGAGAACATTACTATTATTAGTTCTGTTTGTAGCAACACTTCCAGGTGCACTAGGGCAGACGACGATTCATGCTCAATCGACGAGCAAAGAACTTCTTCTTCAGGATTACGACTATTTATTCAATCAATTGGAGCAGATACATCCCGATCCCTATAGCGCTTTTGGCGGAAAGGACGAGTTTGACAAGGCCGTTAAACAGTTAAGAGATGAGCTGGCTAGCCGCGGCTCCATAACACTTAACGAGATGCAGATGGAAGTGACCAGACTGATATCCGCACTCCACGATGGTCATACTTATATGGAATATGACCATGCAACGTTTCCAACTCACTCCAGAGTTGTTTTCCCACGGATCATCCTATGGCTAAAACTTTCACCCCAGACATACAACTGTCGTATGATGAGTATCGCCAGTCCGAGTTCAGTAAGGATGCAGAATTATTGTATATTGAGAAGCTAAACTGAGCCGATGTGTAGTTTTTCGACTGCACCTTGCGTCTAAGAGTTAAATGAACAGTTAAACTGAATAAATTGTAATTATGAGAAAAATGTTTTTTGCTTTTGCCCTCGCTCTTGTTAGCTTAGCGAGCACGGCACAGTCTTCGATGAAAATCAACATGGACCCGAGTGTGAAACCTGGTGATGACTTCTGGCAGTACGCCGTTGGCGGATGGCTGAAGGCAAACCCGCTGGACGCGCAGCACCCTGAGAACGGGGCGTTTACCGACCTGTATGAACTGAATAACGACCGCATCAACAAGCTCATCATGGCATACGCCGAGAAAAAAGATCTGCCGCAGGGTTCGGACGAGCAGAAGATTGGTGCGCTCTACCGTCTCTATATGGACAGCGTCAGTCGTAACCGTATGGGTTACGAGCCGATCATGCCCTATCTGCGACAAGTGCGTGAGGTGCAGACGCGCGACGAAGCTCTTAAGTTGATGTACGTCCTCGATGCCAAGGGATTTAATACTGCTCCCTTCGGCCTCAGTCTGAGCCTGAACCCCTTCAACTCATCAGAGTATCTGATGTTTGCGGGGCATGGTGGTACCTCGCTGCCCAAGGAGTACTACGACCAGCCAAACGAGCAACAGCAGGCCACCGTTGCCGCCGTCAAGAGTCTGAACAAGGACTATCTGAAGATGGTGGGCTACAGCGAAGCCGCAGCCGAGCAGAAGATGCAGGCCGCATGGGCCATTGAGTATAGAATAGGTATGAAGACACTCGACCAGGTGGCCCGTCGCGATCCGATGGCTACGAACCACCCGATGTCGTGGAAGCAGCTGCTCAACGACTTCAAGGGCATCGATTATGTGGCCTATCGTGATGCATTAGGGCTGCCGAAGGACATCGACGTGGTGAACGTCGGTGAGTTCGATGCGATACACGAGGTAGAGAAAGTGCTGGCCGAGACGAGCGTAGAGGACTTGAAATCATATATGGAGTTGCACGTCATTAACGCCTACGCAGGTTTTCTGAGCGATGCCTTCACCGACCGTGCATTCGAGGCCTCGAAGGTCATCAGCGGTGTGCAGGAGCAGCAGCCCCGCTGGAAGCGTGCCGTCGCTACCATCAGCGGCAATCTGGGCGAGACCATCGGCAAACTCTACGTCAAGGAATACTTCCCAGAGAGTAGCAAACAGCGCGTTTACCGTCTGGTGAAGGACTTACAGCAAGCCTTCGAGGACCGTTTGAAGGAGAACACCTGGATGAGCGACTCGACTAAAGCTAAGGCTCTGGAGAAGCTGCACGCCATGCACATCAACGTGGGCTATCCCGACAAGTGGCAGGACATGGAGAAGTTCATTGACATCCGCGAGACGGAGAAC
>OMXO01000131.1 GCA_900315035.1 uncultured Prevotella sp. | reverse complement strand
TGCACTCGCCGCAGGCAGCACGATGACGCTCGTGTCGGAGAAGATGTTCGTAGGCTCGAAGTCGAAAGACATCAAGTCGAAGAAACTGCAGGCCGTATCGGAAGAGATGGGTCTCTTTGCCGACAAGACCTTCGAGGCCCAGCAGGGCGACGGCAAGGCCGTGGTGCAGCTCGATGGCGGCAAGGCTGCTGTCGGTGGCAGCAAGACGCAGGTCTATGGCGATACCACCATCAATGCCAAGACCGAGATCAAGGGCGACCTCAAGGCACCCAAGGCCGCTATCGACAACATCGAGGCGAAGTCGTCGTTCAAGTCGCCCAACATCAGCGACGGCATGGCATTGGGCGGTGGCGGCGGCGGTGGCAGCCTGAGCGCCAAGCTGAAGTCGGAAGACGCCCCGAAAGAGTAAACTGTAGATAGTAACAATCAATAAAGATAATCAGATTATTATGCGAAGATCAACGATACAAGAATACGACAATCTGGCAGATATGCTGACCAACCTGGTGGGTGTGATGAAGTTCCGCTTCATGGATCTATGCGTCAAGGCCGAGCCAGTGTCATTGCTCAACGTCAAGCCCATAATCGAGGGCAAGATCAAGAATATCGAGGACTGTGCCAAGGTAGGCAAGGAGAACGACTACCAGTTCATGGTGTTCCCTAACTACGATGATGACATGACGCAGATTGCCGTTGCCATCATGCGGGTACACCCCGAGTTCAAGATCGAAACGAAGTCGATGAGCATTGAGAGTAAGGATGAGAACGGCAACGAAAAGAATGTCGATGTGAAATACCTGCTGCTGACCATGCCCGTGGTGAACGACGACCGCTACGACGTGCTCAAAGACGGCGTCGATGTGATCTATCAGGACTGCAAGGCTCAGATGGAGTTTGCCAACAACCAGGCTAAGGCCAAGTTCGCTCAGCTGAAGGAAGTCGAGACGGCCGACAACCTGAAACTGCTCGACGATAAGGTGGAGAAGCTGAACAAGGAGTGGAACGAAAAGCGCGACAATCTCCATGCCGAAAAGCTCAAGGAGATCGACGAGGCCCACAACAAGTGGCTGACAGAGAAGGCTGAGCGCGATCGTCAGCGCCAGGAGCAAGAAGCTGCCCGTGGCGAACATGTGGTCAGCTCTATGAAATTTTCTGAGTTTAATGAGAACTAATTTAACTTAAACTTTTTGATGATATGAAGAAAATTGTATTGCTTTCAAGTGTGATTGCCGCCATGCTGACGGTCTTCACCAGCTGCTCAAAGGATCCGTATAGTCCGCCGCAGCCGCAGCCAGAAAAATCTGCCAAGGAAAAGTATAACGAGCATTTCAGAACCTATATCGGCGGCAATGTGGCTTCGAACCAGGATTGGGGATTCGGTCTGGCCAGCAAGGCCACTACCCGTGCCGAAGAAGAGGATACCACCCACGTGGTGATGGCGCAGAAATGGAACGCTGAGTTCGACCTGCCCTTCATGAGCACCGTCCAGGAGTACTTCCCCGAAGGCAAGAAGAGCAAGGTCGAAGACTGGACCAGCTTCGAGTTCCTCGAGAAAGCCACGTTCCACAATGTGCGACTGATCTACACGAAGACCGATGCGGCCGACGAGATAGGTATCTACTACTATAATCCCGAAACCGGCTCGCCCGCGACGGCCAAGAAGATTAAACTCATCGACAATGTGCAGAATGGCGTGGCCGATTACTACCAGTATAACTGGTACACGAATATTGAAAACTGGAAGAACCCCTCGCCCAACAGCGGCTACTCTATCTGGACAGGCGGTGCCAAGCGTATCCGTACCAAACCATTCACCGTCTATATGAACGGTAAATACCGCTTCGGCTATTACGTGACGAACCACACGACCGGCAAGACCTATTACACCGATCAGAACCTTAACGAAAACGGCGCATCGGGTGCCGCTCTCCTGGGCGTCGAGGATGTTGGCGGAGTCACGCAGACCTATGTGGTGGCCCTCGACGATGATGGTAAAGACGGCTTCGAGCTGATGCTGGCCGTGGCCAAGATGGGTCGCGGCGGCTTGTATCCCGATCCCGGCAAGATGGCGCCCACACCCAAACCTCAGGGCGTTCGTATCATCGCTGAGGACCTGAACGTGCGCGACCTCAATTCCGACGGTATCGACGATACCGACTTCGACTTCAACGACATCGTGCTCGACGTGACTATCGACAATGGCAAGGCCAAGTGCGTGCTCCAGGCTGCCGGAGCAACCCTGAAGATCCGTATCAACGGCGACGACAATCTCGAGGTTCACAAGATGTTCGGCGTGGATCAGAAGGTGATGGTGAACACCGATGCCGAGAAGCATGGACTGAACGGCAAGACGCTGCCTGCTGTACCGTTCGAACTGAATGGCACCTTCAGGTCGGCTGCCGACATCAAGATCGAGGTGTTCAGGCAGAACGGTTGGATCGAGCTCTTTGCGCCTGTGGGCCAAGCAGCCTGCAAGATTGCGGTGCCCACCGATTTCGAATGGCCTTACGAGCGCCAGAGCCTCAAACAGAAGTACCCCGACTTCCCGCGCTATGCTGTCAATAACGACATCGAGAAGTGGTGGGAGAATCAGAATAAGTAAATACACAGAGGGGAACTGCTTGCAGTCCCCCTCAATTTTTACATTTTTAAATTGTTCACGGTTCCTCCGTGCCGCCCTGGTTAGGCTTGCCACCGCCGTCGTCGGTCGAGCCCGAGTCGGTGCCGCCGTTGCCCGATGAACCGCCGTTGCCGCCAGTCTCCGTGCCGCCCTGAGCGCCCTTGGCAGCAGCGATCTCGGCCTTCGTCTTGTCGGTCCAGCTGAGCTTCACGTCCTTCTTCAGCTCCTCGCGGGTAAAGTCGCCCGTGCTCTGCGCCAACAGCTTCACCACCCTCACGGCAGGGCCCGTCTTCTGTCCCTCGGCCAGTGTGCCGATGGTAGCCGATGCCACCTTGTCCTGCTCCGCGTCGTAGAGCGTGTCGAGGGCATTTGCCTCCACCGTGGCCTTGAAGATAGCCAGGTTGCCCACCTTCACCGTGTTGCCGCTGAGCACCATCTCGCGCGTGCACTTCACGAAGTCGGTCAGCACGCCCACAATCAGTCCCTCCGAGAAGGCCGTGTTATGCTCCGCCATGTGATGGGCCATGTCGTGGATGTCCATCGCC
>OMXO01000134.1 GCA_900315035.1 uncultured Prevotella sp. | reverse complement strand
ATTTCCATTGCGCCATTCGTCATAGAGTGCCACGAAGTCGTAGTTCTCCTGCGTGTTGTGGATGCTTTGGGGAATTTGCTTCACGAAGTCCGATGCCGTGAGCAGTTCACTTGTCGTATCGAAGAAGGCCATTGTTCCGTAGATGCCAATGCGAATGTCTATGTCGTAATGGTTGGCAATGTCTATCACATACGCCATATCATCGAATGTGTTCCACGGCGACAGACAGAACATCAACGACATGGGCACATCATCTTTGAGGACTTCCACTACCTCGATTACACGGTCGTACCCGTCGCGCCCCCGCATTCGCTGATAAGTCTCGCGGCCACCGTCGAGAGAGACGTAAAGATGACGGGGCTGATAGCGACGGACAGCATCTATAACACGACGGGGCGCGAGACAGTTAGATAGTAGCGTGTAGTTAGGGTGATTCTTTTGAAACCAGGCCATTATTTCATCTGCCTGAGGGTGAAGGATGAACTCACCGCCCTCCAGTCCTACGGTGGTTCTCTGAGTCACACATCGGCTCTGCATGATTCGCTGAATATCTTTGAGCGAAAGATGCTCCACTGGTCGTTTCTGCCAGATGTTGCAGTGCCATTATAGGCGTAATCATAAATACTATACATACAATTCGTTGCAATTTTGTTCTCTACTTATAAAGTCCAAAATTGCAACGAATGACTGCACAGGGCGGGAGGTTATTTCTTCAGTTTGCCCTTACTTTCAAGATATTTTGTGAAGGTTTTCCACTGCGCAGCGTTCTTTTCTCGGTTAGCCTTCACTGCATCAGTATTGATGAACTGAAGGGGATAGCAGTCGTAGAGATAGTAATTGCCATCAAGAGAAACTTCGCCGTCAATCTTTCCGTAGCAGAGCACGAGATTGTCGAAGACGCGGCTGTCCCATAGTCCGACGAAACTGCTGACAACAAAGAGGGCATCGTCACCCAGACGAATTTCAATCTCGTGGAATGGTTCCATTTTCTTGTAGATCGGTTCCTCCGTTTCTTTGAACTTCAGTTCGCGAGTATTCGCATCGAACCAAAGGATGTCGTCCTCGGTAAATACCACATTGGCGGCATCTGTAATGCCTCTCGTTCCGTTCTGACTGATGCCGCAAGCATAGAGCGTCGAGGACTCAACGGGATCAGTAGTGAAGGGCTTTGCCGTTTCATTGTCATCACTGCTGCAAGCCGTCATGGACATTGCAAGGCTGGCTGTGGCTATCGCCATCATCCAGAAACTGTTTCTGATTTTCCTGTTCATAATTCATATCTATTAAATGAATAAATAAAATGTCTCTCTACTTATATAGTCCGTTGAACATCGAAAAGACTGCATCGATTACCAAGAAATTCTGATTCCCAACGGTAATGACAGGTTGAAGGGATGTTCTGTGCGGTAGGTCTCGATGGCATTCGACGACGGGATGTAATAGTTCAGGCTCGGCTCCAGATAGACCTTCAAGTGCGGCACTATCTCGTACTGCAAACCAGCGCCAACACCAAATGACCACTGCCAAGGAGCGTGGATGGTAGTCTCAATGGCAGACGAGGTGTTGAAGTTGGCGTATGGCCCGCCATAGATGTACTGCGTGGAGAGTGTACCGCTTACGGGCAGGTCGAGTTGCAGACCGCCGGAGGTGTAGAGACTCCAGTGTTTGCCGCCCATCAGCCGATAGTTCAGACGCAACGGGATGCCGAGATAGTGAATCTTCTGTGTGCGGTGTATGAGCGTGTTCTCGTTGCCACCTTGGAAAGTGGATTTCATGCGGGTGTAGCTGAGACCAGTGGAGAGTGACCAGCGGCTGTTGAGCTGTCGGCTCAGCGAAAGTTGCAGTGAGAGGGGCCGCTCGTGGTGTTTTGTTTCAGCGAGCGGTTCTGACGGATGTCCAGAGTTGATAATGGCCACACGACTCATGTTCGATGCACTCACGGAATCCATCATCGGGGCGTTCGCAGTCACATAGTCCATATAGTCTCCCCAATTGTAAAGCTTTGTCGAGCGGGTGGTGGCACCCGAGTAAGACGGCATGGTCATGTAGTTGTCGGTGCGGGTCATGTCTGACGAAGGCGTACCAGCGTATGCCAAGGCCAACTGCCACTCGTTCTTTTCCCGCTTATTGATTGGAGAGTCGGGTGTGATGTCAACAATGTCATAGCGTGGCGTTTGTGGATTTCTTGGTTTTGTTTGCGTCGTGTCAGCCTGCTCATGCTCTGCAATAATATGTGAAAGCGTATCAACAGTAGCAACAGAGTCAACGGTGTAAGCAATGATATTTCGCAGGTTTTCTTGTACTATCGGGAATTGGCGAATAGGTATATTAACTATCGCTTGTTCCTGCTTCTCTTCCATCTGTTTCTCTTGATTCGACGAATCTTTCTGCTTTGCGATGACAGGGTTCTCGTCCTTGACAACAGAAGTTCCTTTTCTAAGCAAGAAGAATGTAAACGGAATGATGAGTAGCAAGAGTACGGCCCAGTAGCGTTGCATCATGCTTCGTAGCATCCTCTTTGCTCTGGCCAGTTGAGACGATGAAGAATGGGGCTCAATGCCCAACATGGCAGCAATTTCCTTGTGCGACAGACCTTCAAACACAGATAGACGGAATACTTTGCCACATCCCTCCGGCAACTTGTCTATCAGTTTCAATACCTCTTCAAGTGGTAAGCCTCTTACGTCCTGGATTTCATCGTCTGCAGCCAGCAAATCGCTCTCTGCAACATCATCCAGTGGCACAACTGGCAAGGCTTCCAAATGATCTTTATATTTAGATGCTACATTCCTGGTAATCATCATCATCCACGATTCCGCTTTCTTGGCATCCCGTAGTCTGTCGAACGAGGTAAAGATAATCACAAAGGCATCGTGCAGCACATCGCTGACAGCCTCTTCGTCGCTGACATAGCGTCGGCACACACCCCTCATCCTTTGGGCATATGCCTTGTACAGTTCTCCGAGCGCATCAGCATCGCCCTGTCTGCACCGTTCTATCAGCCGTGCTATCTCCATCGTGAACATAATGTCTCTATCTATATAGTCCTATAGTTGTGAAAAAGACTGCACGAGAAAGGAACTTTTTTCGTCAGACACATCATTTTTTCAAAATTATGCCCGTAAAGTTACAAAAAGTCATACGAAAAAGCCTCGGCAAAACCAAGGAAAAGGTCGCCGAGGGTGAAACTCTGAAACTAGTTTCAGTGAATTTTTGTAAAAATACTATTTTTGTGCTCCGAAAGAGATGTTTTTGCGAATTTTGGAGAGCATCTGCGGGGTGATGCAGAGGAACGAGGCGAGGTCCTGCAAGGCAAGATGCTCAACAATGCCGGGGCAACGTTGCAGCAGTAACTCATAGCGTTCGCGGGCTGTGGCGCGGTGGAGGTCGAGGTAGCAGGCGCGGGCCTGACTGAGTAGATGCTCAGCTATGACACTGCGCAACTCCATCTTTTCAGCGTCTTGACGGAAAAAGTCCATCAACTGTTCGCCGCTCACACGGAGCAAGCGGCTGGGCATCATCGCCTTGATCGTAGTCTGCGATGGACGACCGTCGAGGCAGGCGGGATAGTCGCCCGCAAACTCGCCCTCGAACGAGAACCATGTGATATGCTCCCTATCGTCGCTGATGCCATACGTTACATACTTGAAGCACCCCTCGGTGACGAAGCCGAAC
>OMXO01000137.1 GCA_900315035.1 uncultured Prevotella sp. | reverse complement strand
ACGTCAAATAGACATAAATTTTGAGTGATATGAAAAAAGTGAGATTTTGGGCTGTATTGGCCATCGGTTTTATGAGTGTTATGAGCTTGAAGGCTCAGAGTCAGCGAATGAGTGAGTTCCAGAATGAGTTCTCCAAGTATCAGACACAATACTGTGAGCTGATGCATAGTGGAAAGCATAAGGAGGCGATGGCTCCGCTGGCAAGTTGCATCGCGATGCTTGACACTACCACGGTTTTCAAAGTGGCACCTATTCCTGAGAGACTCATCATGGAGCAGAAAGGACTGCTGTACTACGACCAGGCATGCTGCTATGCGATAGTGGGACAAAAGAAACAGGCCCTTGCGGCACTGGGGCAGTCTGTCGAGCTGGGCTATAAGGATTATAATAATATGGTGAACGACAACGACCTCGTCTCGCTGCGCAAGGACAAGAAATACCAGGCGCTACTGGCGCAGGTGAAAGACCGCCAGCCGCTGAATGTGCTGAAGAAGTCGGCCCCGTATGCAAAGGATGGTGCGAAGGTAGAGTTCCGTTATCAACCTAAGAGATCGAACAATCTCTGCAAGGTTCGTGATTACTTTAAGCTCGATTCTGTAGCAGGTCAGGGCGACGAACTGTCGAAGATAATCAATCTGCTGCACTTTGCCCACGACAACATCCGCCACGACGGCAGCAACCAAGCGTTTGCCGAGTTGGATGCCATCGACCTTTACAACTATTACAAGGCTACTGGCAAGGGCGTGAACTGCCGCCAGCTGGCCATATCGCTCTGCGAGATGTATCTGTCGATGGGCATTCCTGCCCGCTACGTGACCTGCATGCCTGCCGATTCGCTCGATTATGAGTGCCATGTGATTAACACGGTGTGGTCGAGTCAGTTGCAGAAATGGCTTTATATCGACCCCACGATGGATGCCTGGGTGACAGATGAGAACGGCACGCTGCTCAGCATCGCCGAAGTGCGTGAACGACTCATCAACGACCAGCCCTTGGTGCTTTGTGAGACAGCCAACTGGAACCATGAGTCGCAGCAGACAAAGGAATACTATTTGGAAACCTACATGGCGAAGAACCTGTACTACTTTGTGTGCAAGAAGCTGAACCGCTTTAATCCTGAGAGCGTCTATCGCGACAACGATCCTGAAGGTGACGTCAGACTTATACCAGTAGGCTTCGTTAACAACAATTGGAAATGTGATACCACAACCGACCCAGAGGTGTTCTGGGCTAAACCAGAATAAATAGTTACGATGGAGACAAAAAGTGAGAGATTAAGTCTGGCTTTTAGTGAGGGCGGAGCTCAGGAGATATACCAAGAGATTAAGTCGAACGGTGATTTCCTGGGCTTTGCCCAACGCTATGCCTTCGATTCCGATTATCGCGTGGCGAGGAGTGCCTTGTGGGGACTGACCAAGGCCAAGGGCAATGAACTATCAGAATTGCAGGCGATACTCAATGAACTGATTGACCAGGCCATCCAGTCAGAGAACTCGTCGGTGAGGCGGTTGACACTGAATATCATTGAAAGGCTGAAAATGGACGAAGATGATTTGCGGACCGACTTCCTTGACTTCTGTTTCGAACACATGGTCAGCATCGAGGAGTTCTCTGGCATCCAAACGCTCTGCATGAAACTTGCTTTTCATATGTGCACTTTCTATCCGGAACTGATGGACGAGTTGAAACGCACCCTTGAAGCGATGGAGATAGAGTATTACAAACCTGCCATCAAATGCCTGCGTAAAAGGATTCTCAGTGGGCGATACAAATAAAATAGATTCTTGAGTACATAATAGAATATGAACATTCTGATTATAAATGGTAGCCCTCGGAAGAAGGGGCTGATTTCTCAGATGCTCAGCATCATGCAGGAGGAGGCCGAAACGCGAGGCGATACGGTGGAGATGGTCTATACCAACGACTTGACCGTGAAGCCTTGCGCAGGCTGTATGGCTTGTCGCGCGAAGGAGAAATGTGTGCTGGCTGAGGATGATTCGCAGCGGGTGTTGAAGATGATGCAGCAGGCTGATGCTATCATCATGGGGGCACCCTGCTATTGGGGCAACATCCCTGGACAGATGAAGCTGATGTTCGACCGTCAGGTGTATGGCATGATGCGTGATACTAATCGTTTTCCAGAACCGCTGATGAAAGGCAAGAAGTGTATCCTTATCAGCACCTGCACCACGCCCTGGCCTTGGAACATTCTGTTCAAACAGTCGCGCGGAGCTATCCGTGCTATGCGTGAGATAGCCCGCTATGCAGGTTTCAAAATCGTGAGCACCATCGAGCGTGGCGGTACAGCCATGCATCCCGAGCTGACCGAGAAAGACAAACAAAAATGCCGTAAGGCTATCAATAAGTTGTATATAATTAAAAACAAAAATAGCAATGATTATTAGATTAGAAGATACAAAAGACTATCGTGAGGTAGAGAACCTGACGCGTGAGGCATTTTGGAACGTATATCGTCCAGGATGCACAGAGCATTACGTGCTCAATCAATATAGAACCAATCCCGATTTCATCCCTGGGCTTGACTTGGTGATGATAGAGGATGATAAAATCATAGGTCATGTAATGTTCTCGAAGGCTGAGATCATTCTTGATGATGGAACCAACTTCCCTTCATGGACATTCGGCCCCATTAGCATCCAACCCGACTACAAGCGCAAAGGCTATGGTCTGAAGCTACTGAATTATGCTTTAGAAAAGGCCAAGGAAATGGGCATCGGCCTGCTGCAGATGGAGGGTAACATCGAGTTCTATAAACACGCAGGCTTCGGCTTGGCCAGCAAGATGAAGATTCACTATCATGCAGAGCCGAGAGATTCAGAAGTACCTTATTTCCTTGCCCAAGAGCTGATTCCTGGCTATTGGGGCAATCGTGAGGGAACTTATTGTCCACCCAAGGGCTATTTCGTGGCCGACGAGAACCCTGAGGCCTTTGAGGCTTACGAAGCGACCTTC
>OMXO01000139.1 GCA_900315035.1 uncultured Prevotella sp. | reverse complement strand
CCGCTCTACCATCAGCGGTATCATCCTCGACATCCCTGTGAAGGTGGGTAACTCCGTGATTCTCTCGAATACCTTCAATGATGGTACGACGATTGCCACTGTTGCCAATATGAACGACCTCATCTTCCGTGGTAACATCGATGAGACCGAAGTGGGACAACTGGTGGATGGTATGAACATGAAGATCACGATCGGCGCCCTGCAGGATCTGCATTTCGATGCAGCCCTTGAGTATATCTCTCCGAAGGCCGTAGAGTCGAATGGTGCCAACCAGTTCGAGATCAAGGCTGCCGTGAAACTCTCTGAGGACAGCAAGATTCGTGCCGGCTACAGCGCCAACGCAGAGATCGTGCTGGCCAAGGCCGATAAGGTACTCAGTGTGCCCGAGAGTGCTATCGAGTTCAGTGGCGACTCCACGTTCGTCTATGTCGTCAAGGGCGAGGGTAAGGCTAAGACGTATGAGCGCACCCAGGTTGTAACGGGTCTCTCCGACGGTGTGAACATTGAGATCAAGAAGGGTATCACACAGAAAGACAAGGTGCGTGGCCCGGAGGTTATTGCTGACGAGGATTCTAAAGACTAATGCGCTATGGTAAGATTTGTAATGACCCTGATGGCCCTGGGATGCCTGACTGGCATCGATGCCCAGACAAAGCAGTGGACGCTCCGCGAGTGTGAGGATTATGCTGTGGCCAATAGTATTACTGTCAAACAGCGTGAGGTGGCTCGTGAGAAGCAGGAATACTCGCTCTCTACTGCCCGTAACAGTCGTCTGCCTAACTTGTCGGCTTCGGTGGGTGAGAACTTCTCTTTCGGACGCGGACTGACGGATATGAATACCTACGAGAATACGAACACCACCAGCACCTCGCTCCAGTTGCAGACCAACGTACCGCTGTTCACAGGTTTCGAGATTCCTGAGAATATCAAACTCAACCGTCTGAACCTGGAAGCCATGACTGAAGATCTGGAGAAGGCCAAGAACGATATCCGCATGAAGGTGGCACAGGCTTATGTGCAGATTCTCTACGATATGGAGATCACTGCTGTGGCCCGTCGTCAGGTGGGCATCGACTCGATGCAGGTGGCCCGCTTGCAGGCTTTCGTCGATAATGGCAAGGCCAGCGTGTCGGAACTGTCGCAGCAGATGGCGACGCTGGCTGCCAGCAGACTGACTGCCACGCAGGCCGAAAACAAATTACGTATCTCCGTCCTGACGCTGACGCAGTTGCTCGAACTGCCCAGTCCTGAGGGCTTCGCTGTGGTGCCGCCTACCGATGAACAGTTAGACCGCATCGGTCAACTCGAACTCACCAATCCTGAGCAGGTCTATAACGAGGCGCTCGGCTTCAAGCCCGAGATCCGTTCCGAGGTGCTTCGCCTGCAGGGTCAGGAGCATAGCATCAATGTGGCCAAGGCGGGCTATTATCCGAAGTTGAACTTCAGTGCTGGTCTGGGCTCCAACTACTATACAAGTAGCGCTTACGATGCCGACCCCTTCGGCAAGCAGCTGAAGAACAACTTCAGTCAGTTTATCGGCCTGAATCTGAGCATCCCCATCTTCAGCCGTTTTCAGGTTCGTAACAGTGTGCGTACGGCCCGTGCCAACAAACTGAACCAACAGCTGGTGCTTGATAATGCCAAGAAGACGCTCTATAAGGAGATACAGCAGGTGTATTACAATGCCGAGAATGCCCGTTCAAAGGAACAGAGTTCCCGCGAGGCCGTGCAGAGTTCGGGCGATGCCTTCACGCTGATGCAGGCTAAGTACGAGAATGGCAAGGCTAATATTACGGAGTTCAACGAGGCGAAAAACAAATTCCTGAAGTCGGAGTCCGACTTTGTGCAGGCCCGTTACGAACATCTCTACCAGCGCGCGCTGCTGGAGTTCTATCGAGGTCGCGAGTTGAACTTCTGAATGAAAGAAAATAGTCCGCTGAACTCAGCGGACTATTATTTTTTTCTGTTGATTGATGTAGAGGCCTTTCTGTTGCGGCTTGCCCTCCAGTTTCCTGCCGCTGAGGCTGTACCAGGTGTCGTCCGCTTGCTGCCTATCGGCACTGATGCTGCCGATGCCTGTGCTGCCGTCGTCGAATGCCTTCAGTTCGTAGAGAGCGGGAAGGGCGCGCCCGGTCTCGTTGTCGAAGAGCGAGGCGTTATACCATCCCTCTGCCAGTGAGCCTGTGCAGCCTTTGGCATTGGCTTCGGCATACCACCACGAGAGACCGTTTACCTGCGGATGCTTCTTTAAGGTCGTGATAAGGTCGGCAGTATATTGCCGCTGTCCCTCGTGCGAGTAGGGGTATGTCTTGGTGTAGTCATAGGTTGAGCCTTCCACTTCCCATTTTGATGGATAGCCTGTCTCCACCAGTTGTATCTGCTTGTCAGGGAAATTCTTTTCTAATTCAGAAAGTCCCTTGTCGAGATTGGCGAGCGGTCCTTTGAAGTAGGGATAATAAGATGTGCCGATGATGTCGTAGTCGATATCGTATTGCTGGATGCGCTTGAAGAACGCCACGTCGAGTGTCGGATTGTTGGCGCACTGCTCCGTATGGATGACGATCTTGGCCTCCGGACACACCTCGCGACAAGCCTTGCTCGCATTCTTCAAGGCTGTAGAGAAATGGTCCCAGTTGGTATCTTCGTAGGCCGTCCAATTGCTGTTGGCACTGACCTTACAACCATCCCAAAGCATACCGAACGAGATCTCGTTGCCTATCTGTATGAAGTCGGGTGTGGCGGCAGCCGTTACCAGCG
>OMXO01000140.1 GCA_900315035.1 uncultured Prevotella sp. | reverse complement strand
AAATGGCACCTGCCATCTATTAAATCCGAATCTAAATTTTAAAGATTACTAAAAATATGGTTGTTGTAGGCCTTAACGGGTCTAAAATGACTGATTACAAATGATCGTCGAGGATTCTTTTACTGACTCAGTCCGTCCTGTCGGACTAGGAGTTTGCTGGTTACGGACTGCGAGTCCGAAGCCGTCGGACTGATAGTTCATAGTTATCGGACGGAAAGCGAGTCTTTAATGAGGCGAATACTGGCATTTAATGAAGGAAGACTTACTCTTAATGAAGCGCGGGTATTCGATGAAACGCTCATTTTCGACCATCTCGAAAATGTCCCTCCCATCCTCCCTTTTTCGTTTGAAAGGCCTTTATATGGAGGGTAAGGAACTAGGGAGGGAAATTTGCTTTCCCTCCCGTCTCCCTCCCGTTTTTAATGGTTTTCCCTCACCTCAACTCAAAATTTGTAAAAATATGAGCAAGATGAAATGTTTGAACCCCTCAAGGCTTCGAGTAAGCGAGAGCCATCAAGCTTGCTTGAGATGGCCGAGCATGAGAAGGCTCGACAAAATGTCAAGGCAGCGTGAGGATAGGGGAGTGAAAACGGGAGGGAGACGGGAGTGGGAAACCTGTATCCCTCCCGTGCTTCCAGCCCTGTGTATAAAGGTCTTCTGAGCGAAAAAGGGAGTAAGGGAGGGAGATCTAAACGTACGCAGAACTGCAGCCTAAATGAACAGGCCCCGCCAAAAACTGGCGGGGCCTGTTGCTGTTATTCGGGGAGAAGCAGAACCGTGACACTGCGCGCTGCCTGTGCGCCCATCACCAGAACTTGGGCGATATCGGCCGTCTTCGACGGGCCGCTGATAAATGTGCCATAGCCATCATAGGTCGAGTCGAACTCGATACGTTTGTAAGCCTCGTGCATATTGTTGACTATCTGGCTCTTTGGCAGCAGGATGACCAGATTCTCGGAGATGAAGCAGACAGCTTTCTCTTTCATCTGCTGGGGAATCCAGATGCAGGCATTCTCGGCCACGCCGAACTTTCCGCGGATAATGCCAACGTCGGTGCCGTTCAGAGCCTGTGCACTCTCGATGGTGTCGGGATTGCGGGTAGCAATCGTGATCTCAGGCAGATTCGAGGCAATCTCCTTGGCATCGGGATAAAGTTCCTTGATCAGCGTGTTGATATCCCGCCCTTCAGCGACTTCAATGACCTGACCGCCTACCGACTCGCTCATCTTGATGAACTGTACGAGTGGGTCGGGGTAGGTGATGCCTTTGATATCGTCGAGCGACGGCATGTCGAACTGCTCGCGGATATGCTTCTTGTATCTTGACAGGATGGATTCTTTCGTACTCATAATTTCTTCAGTCTTTGATGTTTCACTTTACTTTGCCTTTCTTCCAGAGCGAGTGGAAGGTCTCCTTCGGGAACTTCATCATCTCGTGACCTTCAGCCCATGGGTTCAGCTTCAGGTTCATCATCGGCGAGGGGATGAGGTTGGCCATCGGTGCCATGGCTGTGGCCGCGTTATAGACGGTGCTGCTGCCATAGAGTGCGCTCATGCCCTTGCACATCAGTTTCTTTTCAGTGTTGGCCGTCCCGAAACTGTCGAGCTGTTGGCGCCACTGGTAGATCTGGTCACCAAGGTTCACCTTGACGGGACATACCGTCTGACAACTCAGACAGAGGGTGCAGGCACTCACGTTGCCGGAATGCTTCTGGACATCGCGCAACATACCGAGGTTGATGCCGATAGGGCCGGGGATGAAATAACTGTAAGAATAGCCACCGCTACGGCGATAGACAGGGCAGGTGTTCATACACGAGCCACAGCGGATACACTTCAAGGCTTCCCAGTGCTCCGGGTTGCCGATCCACTCGCTGCGCCCGTTGTCAACAAGGATGATATGCATCGGTTCGGCTGTCGGACGGGCCTTGCGGAAGTGAGAGGTGTAGGTGGTCGTCGGCTGACCTGTGCCGGCACGGCATAGCATGCGCTGGAAGACGGCCAGACAGTCGTAGTTCGGGATGACTTTCTCCAGACCGATGGCAGCGATATGGAGCTTCGGACAGGAGGTTGACATATCAGCATTGCCTTCGTTGGTGCAGACCACGATATCACCCGTTGAGGCGATACCGAAGTTACCGCCCGTCATGCCGGCATCAGCAGTCAGGAACTCATTACGCAGGCTCAGGCGCGCGCGATAAGTAAGATAGGTGGGGTCGTGATTGCCTTTCTCTGTAGAGATGCCCTTCTCTTCGAACAGTTCGCCCACGTCGTCGTGGTTCAGGTGGATGGCAGGCATCACGATGTGACTGGGCTTCTGTCCTTTCAACTGGATGATGCGCTCGCCGAGATCGGTCTCTACCACCTCGATGCCCTTCGACTCAAGGAAGGGGTTCATCTCGCACTCCTCCGTCAGCATCGACTTCGACTTCACCATCTTCTTGACATTGTGTTCCTTCAGGATGGTATAGACGATGTGATTGAACTCCTTGGCATCTTTGGCCCGTGGCGCTTGATGGCACTGGCCTTCTCGCGCAGTTGCTCCCATTCCTCCAGACCGTATGCCATATTGTCACGTTTCGTCCGTACTGACCAGAATGTGGCATCGTGCCACTTTGCGTATGTCTGGTTCTTCAAGAACTCTTTTGCTGCCTTGCTATGTCCTGTACTCATAACTTTACCTTTTTACTTCTTACCTCTTACTTCTTACCTCTCAGAGCCCTGCTGCCATGATTTCCACAGCATGCATGAACTCCATCTTCAGTCCCTGCTTCTTGGCCACGCCTGCCATGTGCATCAGACAGGAACAGTCGGGGCCAGTCACGAATTCGGCACCAGTCTGGATATGACGTTCTAACTTGTCCTTACCCATCTGGGCACTGATGGCAGTCTCCTCCACAGAAAACATGCCGCCGAAGCCGCAGCATTCGTCTGGACGCTCTGGCTCTACCACCTCGATGCCTTCTACCAGTTGAAGCAAATCCTTGATCTTGTTGAACTTAGGCACGTTCTCCTCGCTGGGCGAACTCAGTCCCAACTCGCGTACGCCGTGGCAGGAATTGTGCAGGCTCACCTTGTGGGGGAACTTGCCTAGAGGCTGATTCACCTTTACCACATCATGCAGAAACTCCACGACGTCCATGATCTTTCCTGAAGTGGTACACTCATGCCTGCCTTTCAACAGACGGGGATAGTTCAACTTGACGAAAGCCGTACAACTGACCGACGGGGCAACGACATAGTCGAAGCCTTTGAACTTATCTTCAAATTTCTCTGCTAGTGGAATAGCCTGTTGCTCGAAGCCGGCATTGGCCATCGGCTGTCCGCAGCATGTCTGGTTGAGGGGATAATCTACGTCAAGACCCAAATGCTTCAGTAACTTGTAAGTGGCGACACCGACTTGCGGATAAACCACGTCCACATAACAGGGGATAAATAGTCCTATCTTCATATTCATTAGTGTATTATTTATAGTCTTTTTGCGGCACAAATATAGTGAAAAAGATTCAAAAATACTAATTATTGCGCATTTTCATACCCTAATTTATGCTTTATTAAAACTATTTGCTTACCTTTGTGGCATCATATTTGCTGTATGAGTATTGTATAACGAAATTTTATGAGTATGAATTATAACGAATTGAATTTTGAAACCATGACTCGGGAGAGGGATCTCTCGATGTCTGCTGCTTTCCCTGCCTTGATGCGGAAAGTGTATGTTTGGATGACGCTGGCATTGGTGATTACGGGTGCAACGGCCTATGGTGTGGCAACAAGTCCTGGCATTCAGATGGCCATCATGACCAACAAACTCCTTTTCTGGGGACTGATTATTGCTGAGTTCGGACTGGTCATCGGTATCACTGCAGCCATAAACCGACTATCACTGACAACAGCGACACTGTTGTTTGTGCTCTATTCGGTCATTAATGGAGCCACGCTGTCGTTTATCTTCCTTATTTATACGATGGCGAGCATTGCCAGTGTGTTCTTTATTACGGCAGGCACCTTTGCGGTGATGGCTCTTATTGGCTATACAACCAAAAAGGATCTGACCTCGATGGGTAAAATCCTCTTTATGGCTCTGATAGGTATCATTATCGCCACCGTAGTGAACATCTTCTTAAAGAGTACAGGCTTGGAGATGATTGTCAGCTATCTGGGAGTGCTGATCTTTGTTGGACTGACTGCCTATGATTCCCAAAAGATCAAGCAGATGTTGCTGATGGCACCTGATGCAGGTGAGGGCGCACAGAAAATCGCTCTGTTGGGTGCTCTGACCCTTTACCTCGATTTTATCAATCTGTTTATCTACTTGCTTCGCATCTTTGGCCGTCGTGAATAATACGCGTACATTATAATATATAATAAGAATCTTCTAGAAGGAGAATTCTGGCACTTTTTGGTCGGAATTCTCCTTTTTGATAGCCTAAAAAGGGTCTTTTTGTCAATAATCCCGAAAACTTTCGTGTTTTTCGAAACTTTTTTGCTTAAAAGTTTGGATGGTATTAAAATTATGCGTACCTTTGCACTCGCTTTCGCTCAAAAACGGGTGAGGGCATGAAAAAGAAAGAGTTCTTTGAAAGATTTACATAGACAGAA
>OMXO01000141.1 GCA_900315035.1 uncultured Prevotella sp. | reverse complement strand
TGATTGATCAGCAGGTCGTAATTGGTCCATGAGTAACTTCCGTTCAGTGTTATACTGAGTTTTGCCCAAAAGATGGATTTGCCCAAACTTCCGGAAAGACTATAGCTCTCACGGTTCTGACGGAAATCGGTAGCCTGACGAATATAGACATTATTCACAAGTTGACTATGATAGATAACGACATCACGCAGATTGCTGTAACCAGAAGTGAATCTACTGAACATACCGTTTTCAAACTGTCCTGAGCCTTGCTGACAAGAGATGTAATCGGTGTAATAAGGCTGACAGGTGATAGTGGTGATGTCGCTGGGAGTCCATCGGTAACTGTAACTGCCGCTGATGTCAAGTTTGGAAGTCAGACTGTAGCGGATGAAAAGGCGCGGCTCGGCAAGGAAATTCTGGCTGTTCTTCTTCTGATACTGACGCATGAGCCAACTAAGCCGCCCGTTCAGGCTGATGCTCCATGCTCCTTCACGATAACTGATTGACGGCTCCACGTATGGCAGGTATTCACTGTAGCGGTCTTTGTTGTTCAGTGTCAGCCACTGCGTTTTTGTTTCAAAACCTGCCTGCCATGTCACTTTTAACTGCTTGATGCTGTGTTGATAATAGGCGTATGCATTCCAATATAGCATTTGTTGAGTGATTTGCTGAGTGCTGTCATTGGTTAGAAGTAACGTGCCTGGCAGATAACTGTAACTAAACAATGAGGTGACGGAATAACTTTGCCCATTCTTCAGTTTATTGATGAGTTCGAGGTTATCCACGATGTATCGTTTGCGAGGCTCAACCCATTGAGGCGTCGGGCGTTCGTTTAATATTGAAAGTCCCTCATTCTTGTTAAAGTCAATATAGCCTTTTAGTGTGTTCGACAGATATTGTTTATCGTGGTTTGCCTTATAGAGCAGTTCTGCCTGCCATTCGCTACGGGTACTTGTTGCTGTCTGTTCCTCAGTGATAATGGCAGAGTCGGCATCCAGATAGACGGTCTGCCTGTCCTGTTGCTGTCGGCTCCGGTCATAAAGCCCTGTCACTTGCAGTTTCAGATCATCGTCCTTTTTCGTCTTGAACAGCCAGTTGGTGGCGGCAATATAGGTATCATTGAACTTGCTCCTTCTCGCATCGAGACTTGGTGCCCCCAGATTAATATTGTTCAATATACCATCCTCTGTAGGAGCAGTCTTGTCGAACTGCGTCAAATCGGCAACTTCGTGCTCAATATCCTTGCCAGTATTGTTGGCCTTTACCATCGAAATGCTCTGCTTTTTGCGTCCAAATACCATCTCCAGCCATTGAGCATCGCGCAACCAGTCGTCGCCATAACCTGTAGCCACATCTATCACACCCTGCCATACATTCTTAGCTTCGTCTTTCAGTACCAGATTGAGTGCAGCCTGTTCAGAGAACTTTATATCTTTGAGAACTTTCACGGGTTGATGATTCTCATATACCTGTACGCTCTTCACTTTGTCAGCTGAAAGGTTTTCACTCGCCATCGCATACTTACCACCCAGCAAGTCCATTCCTTCTATATAGAACTTGTTGATAGCCTTGCCCTGATACCTGATAGTACCTGATGGGAGAACTTCCAATCCCGGCATTTTAGCTATTACATCGGCTATCGAACGGTCCTGTTTCAGTTTAAAGGATTCTACGGAATAGGTCAGCGTGTCGCCTTGCTCGCGGATGCGCTGTGGCGTTACTTTCACTTCCTTTAAGGCAATGGCCTGTTCTTGCATCTTGATGGTCTGGCCATTCTCACCACCTTGCCAAAGCCCATCATCAGAAACTCAACACTCTTCGCCTCTTTCCCTTGCGGAATGGTCAACGAGAAATGTCCATCCTGCCTAGCCCTTGCAAATGCAACGACAGAGCCGCCATCCCCTTTTGCCACGACGGAGGCAGACACAAGCGGTTTCCCACTCTTGTCCGTCACCCGCCCTGTGAAGGTCTGCGCTTTACCAGTGAGAGAGACTAATATAATAAGGTATAGCAGCAAACGCTTCATTTTTTCTTTTTAGTAGAACTTTTCTTCTGCGGATATTTCTTCTTGACATTAACACCTGGGAACTTCTCGTAGAGGATACGTGTCTTGGGAACTATCTTAACTTCATTTCCCTGAGGATCCCACATCCTTGTTACCTGCCCCGACATTCCTGTCATTTGAGAAAAATGAGCAGAAGGATCCCAATACTCCAACATCATAATTTCAGCAACACGTTCTGGCATATATGTGTCAATGACACCTGATTTCGGTGTCTTCATTTTAATATCATGCCCATCACCTTTCTCTATACCGATACAATTGAAACGGAAACAGCCTTCTGAATCAGATGCGTATAGTATCAAACCCGGCAAGCCGCAAAATTTCCACGGACCATCACTATATGGCAAGCCAAGTGTGTACCATACCGTCCATGTTCTACCTCTGAATGTGGTAATAGCTTTGTGGCAAGTATATTCGCATACAATGGTATCACCCTCTTGGAGTTGCCAATCAAACAGCCCATCAATCTTATCGCGACAAGAAATCCAGCCAGGCATGTGAACAAATTGCATATAGCCACTTTTGGGGGTGTTTTTAAACACTTCATCCCGCATAGAAGCATAACCAACATAAGGATTCTTAACCCTTTTGCTAACAACGTCACTTTTGTTTTTTGCCAGGAACTCGCCAATAACACTGACAAATTGCGATGAATTTTCCCCAATATCCAAACGCATAAGGTCTTTCTCAATCTTTGGCTCTTCTTCAAACTTTTGATAATATGCATCATAGGTTACTGACAATTTTGTGAAGTCTGTCTGTGCGCCAACACCTCCCACAGACGCTATTAGCATCGTTACAATCAAAATAATCTTTCTCATATATGGTATAATAATTTGTTTCATAAAGCGTTTTCAATTCTTTCAGTTTCTACTTTCAGATATTTCTCCAGGCACTTGACAATTTCGGGGTAGTAGTCGTCCAGAGTCTTGTAGCGGTTGCGGTGTTTGGAGTAATGGCGCAGGGCGGTGACAAGTTCCGGTATCCAAAGGAAGTCACGGGTTATCTGCTCGTACATTTCTGATTTGATTTGCTCTGCACTGAAGCCGTTCTCTTGCATGTAGATGATGACAGCCGCACGGACGATGCTCTCATTGATGACAGTGGCAGCGTTTCTGTAGGCTTGGTTGTTCATGCCGCGATAGTGTCTTTTCAACAATTTCTCGCCAATAGTTCCGAATTGGTCGGTATTGGCATCGAATAGGGGATTAACAAAGGAGTGGTTGAACTCGTGGATGAGTGTCGCGGCATAGTCCGTGCCGTTCTCGAAAGCCTTTCCTGTCTTTTCGTCTATACTGTAGCCACAGATGGCAAAGACCTCTTTGGAGTGGCCTGGCAGTTGCCGACTTGGACCATAATTGCCGCCACCGTTAGTGAAGCCGATGACAACGCGGAATCGTTCTGTCGGTTCTGTGCCGTAGAAGCGAGGATACCAGTCTTGATGAAAGTACTGCATCACGTTCTTCTCGTAGGTACGAAGGACTGACTCATAAAATGACAGATGCTGCGTATAGAAATCATGGAAGCGGGTGTCGGCATAGAATTGATTGATATGGACGAGGAATGTGTCTATCTCAATATTCTGCCAACGGTTGCCGAGATTGAGTTTTTCTCCTGTTATCGTTACTATCTTCCTGTCTGTTTTGAGATTGATGGCCATCGTCATCACGGCATCGTAGCCAATGTAATATTTACTGCGTAAGTCTTTCATGTAAGCAACGGTAGGGTGTTGCTTGTATGGCGCAAACCAAGCCTCCGTGTCCTTAGTGTACTGCTCGCCCATATCCATGCAATATTCCCTAAAGCCAGCCGTGCGAGAAAGGATTGCCATGAGTTCCACCGTCTCGGATGCTTCGACCTTAATCTGTGCATTTGCAAATGTCGCTGCCGACAGCAGAATCAGCAGGAGCAGAAATCGTCTGTAGTGTTTTTGTTTCATGTTACCACATCATCATGCGAAGTGTTCGCTGGGCATCGCTACGCATAGTTTTTATTTTGTCGTTATACTCTTTGTTTTCGGTTGCCTCCAAGAATCTATTGAAGCAGTCGCGGGCTTTGTCGTGCTGTTTGAGGGCGACGTAACATTGCCCTATCTGGTAGGTGAGTTCATTCACATCTTTTTCTTCGGCATAGCGCATACATTCCTGCAGTTCATCTAAGCGGAAGTCGGGTTCTGATTTCAGTTTGAAAGCCTCGGCCAGTTCTTTGTGAAGTCGGAACAGGGTTTTACGGTCTGGCATTAGCAGTTTTCTTGCTTCGTCGAGATAGGAAAGGGCCTCTGCGCCTAAACCTACTTTATTGCTGACAATACCCAAAACAAAGAGGCAATAGGCATGATGATCATTTTTTTCA
>OMXO01000143.1 GCA_900315035.1 uncultured Prevotella sp. | reverse complement strand
TACTTGTAGAAAGTGGTGTCCTTACACTTCTCTGCCGAGATAGCATCCAGCAGTGCCTTGGTATAGTCTGCGGGCGCTTTCCACTTCGTAGGACCAACGCCGCCAGCAACCAGATCAACCACTTTCATAGGCTCTGTGCGCAGGATGCGGATGCTCTCCAACAGGGCGTTGGCCTTGTCTACCACGTCTTTCTTGCACTCCACACGACGCTTCAGGATGTAGTTCTTAAGACTGATATTCAACTTCTTTTTGAACTTTTCTTCGGACGTTCGCAACATAGATATCGCACAAACCTTCTCGATACTGTCTGAAGCACAGTCATCGGTAAAGCCGAGGTCTGCCTCCGTAATCTTCTTGGTATTGGGATCCCAGAGCTTCGGTTTCAGGGCTTCATAGCCGTTGCACACACCGCTAATCGCCGTCGCATCGCTATAGTCGAACAGACGATAGATAGACTTTTCCAGCTCGCTCTTCTTCGAGATGCAGTTGTTGTATCTCGACTTATACCTGACAATCATCGAGTCTGCGATCTTAGGCAGCTTGCTGAGGAGCTCTGCCATCACCGGACCCATCTTCAGCGTATCGGGCAACTGCTTGTCGAGCATCTTCTCGTCGCGCTCCTCGAGTTTCTTCGGATTCAGGTAGGCTGAATCGGGATAGCCCGGCATCGCACCGCCCGCACCCATCTTCAGGTAACGGTTCGACTGGATGGAGAGCGCACCCTCCTGAGGTCGCCAATAGACCTCGATGACCGAGCGAATGAGCGAGAGGTCGAACATGCTCTCCACCATGCTGGCGAGCTTCTTGGACACCACCACCCCCACGTCGTACATGAAGGTTGTCATGCTGAATGGATAGTCGTCGCCGTAACCCGACACGAACTTGTTCTTGATATTTGTTCCTGATACGAGGCTCAGGTTGTTGCCGGCCTCGATCGACACATTCTTACCCCTGATCTTGATATCGCCGTTGGGGGCATCGAGCGTAATACCTGTGAAGGCGCTCACCTTCACGTTACCCCAAGGCGAACTGATGTTGATGGCACGCTTGTCGGTAGAGCCGCTGATCTTCCAGATACCGTATTTGTCGCCGAGCTCCACACCGCCCTCGAAGGCCTTGCTTATCTCGTTGTCACCGAAGATGTCTGGATAATCGAAAAATCCGCTCGCGAGGCTCAGTCCGGGCGAAAAGTTAGCCATAAAGGCGGTAGCACCCTTGCCGGTACCATCGACCACCTTCAAATACTGGCCGTTAGGCGACTGCAGCACGGCGGCACTGGTCTTCAGCACACCAGGCGTAGCCGTCGAGACGGCACCCACCACGAAGGGGCGCTCTATATTATTGTTCACGTAGTTCACGAGCACCTTCTCTGCCAGATAATGTCTGCCGTGGACTCCGGCTCCGGCAGGACCCGACGAAGCGGCATAGATCAGCCAGGGCGACGCGTCGATCACATCGCTGGGCTTCAAGTTGGATGCCGTGATTTTCTCGTATGAGGAATTCACCGACGTCAGTTGCCACGGATATTTCACGCGGACGCGGTTCTTCTTGGTTGGATCATCGGCATCGACTACCACGGCCACCTGAGGACCCGACTGACGGATATGGCCCGTCGGAATCATCATCGGGTAGAACTTCTTGTCATCGTTCATGCCAATGGCCTTCACCTGGAACACGAGTCTCCTGGAGGGAACAGCCACCACGCTCATGTCGTCTTTGACCACGTAAGAGTCGACGAAATTCGAGTTCACAGTCATCTCGCTGACGATATACAGCTTGTCATCGACCTTGATGAGCTGGCCTACATGGAGAGCCGGCGCAAAGGTGTCGTAGTCGATGCAGATCGTATTGCGCTCTGCCAACAGCTCACCGGCCAGCACGCCGGCATAGTCCTTGGCCGTGAAGATGGGGTCGGCCTCCGAGAACTGGTTCAGCGTCTTCTTGCCTTTATCATACTGTTCGTCGAGCAACGAGATATACTCCTTCTTCTTCTTCTTGAAGTAGTCGTCATTGTGCTTGTCGTTATACTGACTGGCCAGAGAGTCGGCCTGCGCCCATGCCAGCAGGTCATCGACGGCGGTATCGAACATGAAGTTCATGAGCGGCTTATTGTTGGTCAGCACCTGACCTACCTTTTGCAGCCAGTACTTGTCGGCACCAGTTTCAAGATCGGCCATGTTCTTGATGGTGTTCACCACCTTGGCAGCACCGTCCTTCTGCACCGTGCTATTCAGCACATTATTGTCGTAGGGAGCCTCCAGGTTCACCGGCCCCACGTTCTCCTGCTTGGGCTGAGCCAGCGTCGTGTTGTGATAGGTTATCGACTTGAAGTGGTCGGTAATCTCCACGGCCTTGCTCTCGTCGCCATCGTAGCCGATGCGGAGTTTGCCGTCATAGTAGTACATAAACTCACCGCTGCGGTTGGTCGTACGAGCCAGCAGGTCGTAGAAGCTCTCGTTATACTGCACCAGGTAGGGGATGATGTGCTCCTGCTGACCTTTCAGCAAGTGCTTCATCTGGGTGGTGTCATACTTCACGTTCTCGTCCTTCTGGTAAGGCA
>OMXO01000144.1 GCA_900315035.1 uncultured Prevotella sp. | reverse complement strand
TTATATAATTATATAATTTTAACAATTATCGAACTAATCACGCCAATTTTAAATTATCACGCCAAAAACACGCCAAAAAGTTTGGTTCGGTTCTATCTATTTTGTACCTTTGCAAACGAGTTTAAAAAAACAAATTGTTATGGCACAGATAGAGCTAAGAATATCAAGCAAGGTACAAAAGGAAACTGGGATGTGCGAAGTACTCATCCGCTTCTTCCAAGGTACGAAGTTTAATACAAGGGCAAAAAGCGGTATTTTTGTCTCTCCAGAGTTCTTCGAATATTACATTGACAGAGATAAAACCGAAAAATTAGGAGTGAAGATACCTGGCAACCTGACTACTTCCACTACAGAAAAAGCCGACAAACATCATTACGTCTTACGACAGAGCGGTGTTATTGTTGTAAAACAACGACTTGAAACACCTGAAGTCAGATATCACCGTGAGCAGTCTGCCAAATTGGATGAATTGAAGAAATTAATTATCGAGAAATACGAGGCAAACAGAGATATTCAAATGACGAGTGATTGGCTTCAATTAGTGATAGACAAATTTCATAATCCAGTGAAATATGAGATCAAGCCACAACACAAAGGCTCCTTCTTTGAACTTGTAGAAGAGTATATCGAAAAACGACAGCTTGCCGAGTCGCATGCACGTGTCTATCGTGTATTGTCGAGAGCCATTGCGCGTTATCAAGGCTTTGTCAAGGCGACGGATATTGACAGGAGTAATTATGAATTTGATATAGATAAAGTTACTAAAGAGGATATAGAAGATCTTACCTACTATCTTCGTAACGAGAAAAAACTGTCCGACGAATATCCAGAACTGTTTAAGAAGCTCATTAACGAGTATCCTGCTGCCATCAAAAAGGGACACAACTATCTTGAAGAAAGAGGTGATAATACCATTATCAAGATGCGAACCCGCTTAAAATCTCTTTTCTTGTTCTTCTACGAAGAGGGATTAACAACCAACAGGCCATTTGACGGCGTAAAGATAGGTACGGCTAAGGTGGGAACTCCTATTTACATCACAATAGAAGAACGTAATAAGATTGCAGATACGAATCTTGAAGCAATATGGGAGACTATGGATAAGGATTTCAAGAAGAAATGCAAGATGCCCATCCAGACAATCGTAATGTGTAGGGATATATTCGTGTTCCACTGTTTCATAGGATGTCGAGTTAGTGACCTTGTTAAGTTAACTCCCCAGCATATCAACAATGGAATTCTTGTATACACCCCACATAAGACAAAAGACGAGGGCGACGAACCCATTCAGGCTCGTGTTCCATTGCACGACAAAGCTAAAGAACTGATAGAGAAATATAAAGGCATGGATAAAAAAGGAAGGCTGTTCCCGTTTATTTCTGCTCAAAAGTATAACGACGCAATTAAGGCAATATTCACCATGTCAGGAATTACACGCAATGTGGAAGTACGCAACACATTGACAGGAGAGAACGAAATCCGCCCTATTAACGAAATTGCAGCAAGCCACCTTGCTCGCCGCACATTCGTTGGCAATGCATACTTTAAAGTTTCCGACCCCAACTTGATTGGTAAGATGTCCGGTCATGTTGATGGTTCCAAGGCATTCAAACGTTATCGTAAAATTGAGGACGAGACACTGAAAAATGTTATTGACATGATTGGATAAGTAGATTTAAGCGTTAACTATTATATAATAAGGTATAGTAATTTGAAGTATTTGTTGTAACTTTGCACGCAAATGATGACAATAGAAGAAATAAGGGCAGGGAAAGAAGGTCAGACGTTTGACCTGAAAAGCATACAGATAGATCCAAAGGCATTGGCTATCCCTATCGTGGCGATGGCTAATGCTGATGGTGGTATGCTGGCAATTGGCATATCAGACAAGACAAGAAAGATAGAGGGTGTTAACCAACATACTGCTAAGTTGAACGAGCTGCTCCGTGTGCCATTTGATTTCTGCAATCCTACTATTCCTGTAACTTGTCGCTATATGGAATGCACTAACGATGAAGGCAATCCTGATCGTATTCTGCTGATGGATATTCCTGCCAGCCAGTTCTTACATACAAATCAGGCTGATGAAGCCTATATTCGTGTGGGCGATAAGAGCCGTAAATTAACGTTTGACGAGCGTATGCAGCTAATGTACGACAAAGGAGAACGCTCCTACGAAGATACTGCAGTATATGGCGCAACCATTGACGATATCAATATGGATGCCGTTGCTGAATATGCCAAATTGGTAGGTTACAGTAGGTCACCACTTGAATACTTGCGAGAGAATAACGGTTTTGTCAAGACTAACAAGAAAGGCGAAGAGGATGTCAGTGTAGCCTGTATTCTGCTTTTCGGAAAGAACCCTCAGAACTTCTTCCCTCGCAGTCGTACCCGTTTCATCCGATACGAAGGTGTAGACGAGAAAGTTGGTGCAGAGATGAATGTCATCAAGGACGTCATCTGCAGAGATGAATGTCATCAAGGACGTCATCTTTGAGGGAACCATCTTGAACCAGGTCAAGAAGACGATTGAGTTTATCGAGACTCAGGTTCGCGAGCATACATTTCTGGGACAACATGCTCAATTTGTGACAAAACGTGACTACCCAGAGTTCGTCATTCAAGAGATGACGGTCAACGCTTGCTGCCACAGAGCCTACAACATTAAGGGTACAGAGATTCAAATCAAAATGTTCGATGACCGATTGGTATTTGAATCCCCTGGCAAACTCCCAGGACAGGTAAAACCAAACAACATCAGACATACCCACTTCTCTCGTAATCCTAAGATTGCCGCATTCCTGAAAGCATATCACTTCGTTAAGGAGTTTGGCGAGGGTTTTGATCGTATCTGCCGTGAACAGGAGGCCAATGGTGCAAATGCTCCATCCTTCAGAACAGACGAGTTCATCTTGAAAATTACCGTGCCAAAGGTCACAGAAAACGTGAATGTAAATGTTGCCAAGGTGAATGGAAATGGGCAAAAGGTGGATGAAAAGGTGAATGAAAAGGTGAATGGAAACGATGTAAAGGTAAATGCAAATCGTCATGGGTTGATAGAAAAGTTGATAGAAAAAGCTATCAGCAATCATGATAAGTTGACAGAAAACCGCATTACCATACTTGAACTAATGATAGACAATCCATATATATCTGTAGTAGAACTTGCAAAAGCTGTTGGAATTAGCGTTAATTCCATTATGCGTAATATAGATTATATGCGCGGCAAATACCTTCGTCGAGTTGGTCCGGATAAAGGCGGTTTTTGGGAGATTATTGAATAGACAAGAAAAAGATTGTAGATGGATAACAAATATACATTTAAAGATTTTCTGGCAGACCTGAAGCAATGGCAGTCAGAGAATTTAGTGGAGTATTATAGATTCCTTGGTCTTTTAGGCCAAGAAGAGTTGCGTATCATGAACGTATTCTTTGCGCTAGTCAAGCAGATGTCGTTCAGAGTCCCCCGTTTGGTTGTAGAAGATGACGTTAGAATTCCACATGAGATGGCAGACATCATCAAACGTTCCCACACCATAGAAAGAATGATCAATGCTATGGGTTACACAGACCCAGAGCCTTTCTTGATGGCTCTGTTCTATTGGATCTACTTTGACCATAGTTATGAATGGATCTATTCAAAGATTAAGAACCCAATTCCTGGCTATAAACTTGGCATTCTCAAACTTCCATTGAATTATATCGCCAACAAATATGTTGTGAAAAAGAGCTTGGAGGCTGGCGTACGCACAAAAGAAGATTGGAATAGGTTTTGGAATCTCAAAACAGAAATGAAGACACTTCCCTACAATGAAGTGTTCGAACTTCTACCCAATGAGGTATTGCTGTTAGAGGACGGGAAAACAGATGATATTGAGAAGCTACCAGAACCTATCACTTTGCCCACAAAGGTATATAAGCCGCTGTCTGAGATTATCAATGTGCCCAACAGGGAAAGCAAGGAAAAGCTCTTGAATAACATCCATGAACTGCTGAAGAAAAAGTCAACAGGCAATGATCTTGTCCTACTACTCATCGTATTAAAAGATATCATTATTGCGCCAGCTACCTCTCCCGTCATAAGTAATAGACTGCAAATGACAGAGTATAGAGAAGCGCTGGCCTTGGAGTTCCCGGATTTGGCTTTTGTAAAGGCAAGAAATATCCAGTATTATTTCCATACGCTATATCACAGAGATGCTAAAGGCAAACTGGTTATTGAGAACTCCTGGTTTACTCAGGAACTAAAGTTTTTTAGGGACGAGTTGCTTAAATAGCATTGCGTTCTTTGCGTTATTTGCGCTTCTGACTGACAGCGCAAACATCTGCATTTAATTCACTTAGACGGTATTTAGAAAATTCGTACTTTTGCCCCCGATCTAAATATTATAAGGAATGATTAAACCAAATGCTTTTGCAAAGGATGCCGACCAGGTTGGCTACTTTGAACCAAGTGAAGAAAGTGAGTTGTTTGCAAAGCGACTCGTGTCTGCAATCTCTAAGGGCGGTGACCACATCTCCCTTACTCTAACAGGGAAAGGTGCCATTGCCTTTGCCCGTGAACTCTCTGAGCGACTTCTGGCTGAAAAATCTCAAAAAGCTGAGAGTAATGTTAACAACCAAGAAGAACTGATTCCAAAAAGCGAGGTCATGAAGATGCTGTCGGTTAGTTCTACGACTCTCTGGCTATGGAACAACAACAAATACCTCCCGCAGATCAATATCGGCCGAAAGGTATTCTATCGCGCAGAGGATATTCAGAAGCTACGCAAAGGAAATACCAATGAAGATTCCGGTAGTAGTATATAAATGTATAGTATAAAATCATAATCTCATGAGTAAAATTATTCTTTTCTCGAATATCAAGGGCGGTGTGGGTAAGACCACGCTATGCGCCCACTTTGCGGAGTACCTTTCTATGAAGGGAGTCCCTGTTGTAGCCGTGGATGCCGATATTCAGGCATCTTTGTCCAGACATCGTGAGCGTGAGGTGGAAGCAGACCCGGGGCAGACTGTGCCCTGGGCCATCACCCGCCTCAATACACTTGATAGTAAGATAGTAAAAGCGGCTATGAATGAGTATAAAGAACAAGACGGCATTGTATTGACTGACTGCCCTGGCAATCTCAACGACAATAACCTCTCCATCCTCTATTCGATAGCCGACCTTATTGTCATTCCCATGTCCTACGATGTTGATACCATTGATGCGACAGGCATCTTTGTTTCCGTCATCAGCCAGAAGTCATCTGCCCGCTTGGTTTTCCTGCCCAACCGCATCAACACCACAGAAGGCAAGGCACATGAGCGTGAAATGAGAGATGAAACCATCTCTGTTCTTGGCCGGCTTGGAACGGTCACGCCGAGAATCAAGCAGAGCGTGGTCATCAAGCGATACTCCACACTCTACCCTCTTGACAAATACCAGTATGCTGCCGTTGAGCATGCTTTTGACAGAATCATTGAAATCATCAATCAACTATAAGACATGGAACAGAAAAAAGTTATAAACCCGTTGCTTTCAAAGAACGACAACGGAATCTCTCTTGCGGAGAGTGTCACAAAGATAACAGGTGTAAACGCTGAATCCAATGGTAATGCTGCAGCCTTCCGTAAGGAAAAGTCCGACTGGCATGCCGTTGGTTGGAAGAAGTTCACCGAAGGACTGGAGGACTATACAGGTGTAAAAGGACAAGGTGCTGCTGTATGGCTACCCACAGAGGTTAAGAAACAGATAGAGCAACTTCGTGCTAACTCGGAGCGAAACATCCCTATCCGTGCTCTGGCAGCGGCTATGATAGTAGCCTTCATGGAGGAACACAGGGAGGAACTCGGTAGCCTTTAATCCTTATACCATTATATAATATAAAGTAACGCTTATATAATACAAAAGTGATTTTCTATTATGATTGATAAGAAATACATAGACAAGGTTCTTGACGAGGTTGATCTGGCAGAAGTGGTGTCTGACTATGGTGTCAAGCTTCAGCTCAGAGGCCATACCGCAAAAGGATGCTGCCCTTTCCATCAGGAGGACACACCCTCGTTCCACGTTGACACGGCCAAGAACCTATACCACTGTTTCGGATGTGGCAAGGGTGGCAACGTCATCAACTTTGTGATGGAACAGGACGGTCTCACTTTTCCCCTTGCTGTCAAGAAACTGCTGAAGGAGAAATTGCATATTGACTTGTCTGACTCAGATCTCCAGTCCACACCTGAAGAGGAAGAGCGATACAAGAAACTGGAGTCCATGCGCATTATCAATGAAAGGCTTTGCGCATTCTTCTGCCAGGAAATAGGGAAGGAAACACCAGATGCCAAGTCGGCAAAGGCATATATGCTCAGCAGATGGAACGAAGAGTATTGCAAGGAGAAGCATATCGGCTATGCTCCTGACAATTGGACATCCGTTATCGACTATGCAAAGAAAGAAGGCCTTTGTTTGGAACTGATGCAGGAAATGGGCATTCTGAAACTGAGTGAGAAGACACACTCCGTCTACTGCGTCTATCGTAACCGCATCATGATTCCCATCCGTGACAGATATTCCCATATCGAGGGATTCACGGCAAGGGCGATAGACGACAAGTCGGATTGTAAGTATCTCAATTCTGCCGACAGCGATTTGTATTGCAAGTCCCGTTCCATCTTTGGAATCGACACTGCCATCAAGAAAGCACGGGGAGACAGAAAGCTTTACTTAGTAGAGGGGGCACCTGATGTGATGAAGCTACAGTCAGTTGGTATCTTCAATGCCATAGCCTCCCTTGGTGGCTCATGGACAGTCAATCAGTTCCAGAAACTGAAAGACTATCG
>OMXO01000145.1 GCA_900315035.1 uncultured Prevotella sp. | reverse complement strand
ATGCTCGCGAACCTGAGTCTCGATAAACTCAATCGTCTTCTTGACCTGGTTCAAGATGGTTCCCTCAAAGATGACGTCCTTGATGACATTCATCTCTGCGCCAACTTTCTCGTCAACACCTTCATAGCGGATGAAACGGGTACGGCTGCGAGGGAAAAAGTTCTGAGGGTTCTTTCCGAAAAGCAGAATGCAGGCTACACTGACATCCTCTTCACCTTTCTTGTTAGTCTTGACAAAACCGTTATTCTCTCGTAAGTATTCAAGTGGTGACCTACTGTAACCTACCAATTTGGCATATTCAGCAACGGCATCCATATTGATATCGTCAATGGTTGCGCCATATACAGCCGTATCTTCGTAGGAGCGTTCGCCTTTGTCGTACATCAGTTGCATCCGCTCTTCGAATGTCAGTTTGCGGCTCTTGTCACCCACACGGATATAGGCTTCATCAGCCTGATTTGTGTGAAGGAACTGGCTGGCAGGAATATCCATCAGCAGAATACGATCAGGATTGCCTTCATCGTTAGTGCATTCCATATAGCGACAAGTCACAGGAATAGTAGGATTGCAGAAATCAAATGGCACACGCAACAGTTCGTTCAGTTTCTCCGTGTATTGATTGACGCCCTCAATCCTTCTGGTCTTGTCAGATATTCCTATTGCCAGCATACCACCGTCTGCATTGGCCATCGCTACGATAGGAATCGCCAGTGCTTTCGGATCGATTTGTATGCTCTTCAGGTCAAACGTCTGACCTTCTTTCCCTGTCCTTATTTCTTCTATTGTCATCATTTGCGTGCAAAGTTACAACAAATACTTCAAATTACTATACCTTATTATATATAGTTAACCATTGGCATAAGTTATCCTATCAAGTCAATGACGCTCTTAAGAGTTTCGTCTTCTATGTTTCGATAACGCTTGAAAGCTCTTGAACCATCCACATGGCCGCTCATCTTTCCAATCAGGTTAGGATCGCTCACTTTGAAGTAAGCATTTCCGATAAAAGTACGACGGGCCAAGTGACTTGATGCAACAGTGTCAATAGGTACCAATTCGTTTTCTCCAGTCTTAGCGTTACGGATAATAACATTGCGTGTGATACCTGCCAATTTGAAAATCTTTTTGATGGCAATATTGTATTTCTGGGCAGTGATGAAAGGGAAGAGTAGTCCGTTTGTGCAGACTCCTTCGTATTTCTTTACCAATTCAAGAGCCTTGGGATGCAGGGGGACACGCGCTTGCATGGATTGTTCGCCATTGTCCTTTGTCTTGTGTGGTGTATACACCAGAATACCATCTATGATATTCCCTGGCCCTAACGTCAAGAGGTCACCAACGCGGCAACCAACAAAACACTGGAAGATAAAAATGTCCCTTTGTATGCCATAGCCTGCAAGGTTGGTCTTGTCGATACCTTTTCTTTCTTCCTCTGACATATTCTCGTATGCAGCGACAAAGTCCGTCTCTGCTATCTTGTTTCTTTCCTCTATAGTAATATAATATGGAGTACCAACCTTTTCTGTTCCGAGGTTGATACCATCGAAAGGACGATTCTTTGTATATTCCTCTTCATAGAACCAACGGAACAATGATTTCAGTCGTTTTGCTCCTTTAATAACAGTGTTTTCACCCCTGTCTTCTAATTTGCAGTTGCCTTTTGTGACACTTGCAGGATATTCTGAAAGCAGTTTCTTGAATAAATCCTTGTGCTCCATGGATAGTGTGTATTCATGGCGGAGATAGTCGATGAAATCTTCTATATCGCTTTTTGTAACGGTGTCAATGTCGAAAGTGAAATTGCTACGATTATAGTCTGTAGCACGAATAAAACCTTCGTATCTTGCGACTTCTCTCATCAAGACTCGGAAAACCTTAGCGTGGGTGTATGCCAGATGGCGCTTCTCAATGTATTCTTCTGTCAATTCGTAGAATGTCTTCTTGTTCTCTGCTTTGACGATATATTTTTCTGGATGCATAAAACGTTCGACGACCAACTGCAGCCAGTCGCTTGTAAGATTGGTGTCTTTGTTGTTGTCATAAGCCTCTATGATAGCTTTTCTAAGACTGTCAAGACGGCCTGATTGCTCCCGATGGTATTTAACTTCGGGTGTCTCTATACGTTGCTTAATAACGATGATGCCACTTTGTCGGAGTACATAATGGCTCTTTTTCGCCTTTTCTTCTGTGGCCGTAAGCAAATTGCCTGGAACTTTTACCCCAAGACTTTCTGTCTTTGCTCTATCAATGTAATACTCGAAATATTCAGGTGAAACAAAAACACCACTCTTTGCTCTAAGATTGAACTTGGAGCCTTGAAAGAAACGAATGAGCACCTCGCACATTCCTGTATCCTTTTGGACTTTTGTTGATAAATTCCTTTTGCAAAAGTAGGGAAAACAATGGATACTACCAAATTTTTGGCGTGTTTTTGGCGTGATAATTTGTAATTAGTATGATTGCGTCTTCTTGATTCGAACTATAGCGCATCTTGTAACGCGCTGATATTAAACCACATAGAAAATTCTCAAATTTAATAGAATTAAATGGAATTTGCGCGAAGTAGGGCAGTAATCCCGACAAAAAAAAGAGGATTGTCAATAGACATATCCTCTTTTTTTATTTTATGAGATGAAGTATCGACTTAATCGTCGGGATTACCCTTGTAGTGATAGGGCTTGAGGTTGGGGTTGTCGCCGATATAGTTGTCGGGAATGACGACATCCTGAATGAGTCGCTGGTTGTATTTCTTGCGGATGGGGCCGAGGTTCAGCACCAAGTCACTATAGCAGACGGTAGAGAATATCTTTCCGAAGATGCCGATTCCAACACGAACGCCCTGTGGGTGAGTGGTGTTGCGTACGCGGGCGGTGCTATACAAGGTATGGCGATAAATCTCTAATTTATTATGTGCCCAGCAAGCTTCCAAGAGTTCTTTGTTGTCAAGAGTGGAATCTGCCTCAGAGAAGGAACGTCCGACGTTCATGACAATTTCATCGATGAGGTCACCCTTGATGCTGTCATT
>OMXO01000147.1 GCA_900315035.1 uncultured Prevotella sp. | reverse complement strand
ACATTCTCCCACTTCAGACGATCCTCTGCCTGAGGCTTACGCTCATCCGTCCAATGACCCACGGCGATGATGCACAGACAGTTCAGGTTATCGGGGATATCCAGCACACCACGGATCACCGTATCGGCTGGTGTACCGTCATCAAGTCCTCTACCGCGCATCTGAATCCAACACGAACCAAGTCCGAGTTCCTCTGCCTGGTACTGCATCGAGATAGCCGCAATCGAACCATCCTCCACCCAACAGTCGTTCTGCATAGGGTCACCCAGTACCACGATGGCTACAGGGGCATCCTTCAGAAACTGCGAACCCATGTTCTTGGCATCTGCCAGTTTCTCCAGGTCCTGTTTATCATCCACTACCACAAACTGCCAGGCCCGCTGACTCTTAGAGGTGGGCGACATCAAGGCAGCCCTGAGTATCAGTTTCAGATCCTCAGGATCAATTTCCTCGTTAGTAAACTTTCTGTGGCTACGGCGCTGCTGCGCCAACATCTTAAATTCTGTCATAGCTTCAAATTATTTTGGCTACAAAATTAGTATAAAAATCACAAACCGCCAAATAATTGCCTAAAAAGGCACTTAAAACTTTCGGCGGAGGAGTTGGCGGCGTTGGTAGTCGTAGAGCGTAAGACGACGCAGGTGGTAGTAAGCGAGCCAGTAGTTTTTCAGAGAGTTGATCTGGTTCTGACGTGCCGTCTGCCAGTGACTCTGCGCCACCGAGAGACTGTAAGCATCAGCCTGAGCCCTGATAAACCGCTGTAGCGTCTGGGCGTAGGCATCCTCAGCGATGGTGAGTGCCTTGCTGGCCGTCTCAACGATAGCCTGACGCTCATTGAACTCGTTGACGGTCATCGTTACATCAAGCTCGGTATCACGGGCCACTTCCTGTTCTGTACGCTCTGCCGCATCCACCGTGCTACGGGCGGCGAGGTAGGTATTTTTCCGTTTGCCCCAGTCCAAGATGGGGATCGTGAGTTTCACGGTAGCCATATCCTGAGTGAGCGGATTACGATAGGCATCCGCAAAGCGTTCAGCCACTTGGTTCAGACCGATGCTGGCATCGAGACTCACGCTGAGGTTCTTCTCCACCTTCGTACGCTCTGCCTCCCGACGGGCCTCGATGGTCGCCTGACGGGTTTCCAGATACTTAGGATTATTCTCACGGGCGAAGGTAAGGGCTTCGTCAGCCTCGATATGCAACGTGCCCACCACAGAGGGGATGACGAGTTCGATCTCCGTACGCCGATCCATCCCAAGATAAGTCGCAAGATCCTGTACGGCCCGCTTGCGGGCGATGCGGGCATTGGCGAGTGCCGTGGTGGCGTTGGTCTTTTCGAGTTCCAGGATGCTCAGCTCAGCCTTGGAGATACTTGAAATCTTATAGCGGCGCTGGGCGATGGCATAGATGGTGTCGCTTGATGCGAGCGACTCCATCGCCATCTGCACCATATCCTGTGCCAAGGCGAGGGCGAAGAACTTCTCTACGGCCTTCTCGCTGGTGCTCTCGATGCCATACAGCAGTTCCTTCTCTGCGCGCGCCATTTTCAGCGGTTCTATCCGTCGAGCCCACTTCAAGGGGTTATAGAACAGCAGATCCTGCTTATAACCGACGGAGATAGGGATGGTCATGAACTGATTCTGGTTCTGGTCGCCAAACGTACGCGTAAAGCCCAGTTGCGTGGTGCCATAGAACTGTCCGCCCCAGGGTTCCATCGTCTGGGTGGCATTGATACCGGCCTGCGAATATAACAACCGCTGTTGGCGATACTCATCGATATCCTCATAAGAGATATAGCGCTGGGTCATGTAGCGCTCATACTTCACAGGGGTCGATTCTAGTAAGAGCTGCGGCTTGCGAGAGGCCATCCACGAGAGATAGCGATGCTGCGAGGCATAAAAGACATTCTGATATTTCTGTACGGAGAGTGAACTGTCGGTGGCAAGCCTCACCGTCCGGTCGAGGTCGAGCACCACCCTCTGCTGGGCAGAAGCAGTGAACAGTGAGAGGTGACATACAAGAAATATCAGCAGACTCTTTTTCATAAACTTCATTTTTCAGACATTAAGACGACTTCTACGTTCATGCCATCGAAGAGTTCGGCGGTCTTGGCCAGACGGGCACGGAGGGTGACGGCACCCTGCTGATCGACGATAGGATTGATCTCGCTGACGGTGGCCTCATACTGTTGCGACTTGTCGGCCACAGGGATGACGTGAACACTTGTGCCAACCTTATATTTCTTGAGGTCGGCCTCCATCACACGGAACTCCACCAGCATGTCGCCCGTGGCAATGACACGGCACACGGTCTTCCCTGCTTCAGCGAGCTGGTGGGCCTGTACCGACAGGTTTGCCACCACCCCGTCGAAGGGAGCTGTCAGTACCCCACTCTGCAAGTCATGACGGGCTGCCTCTAACT
>OMXO01000166.1 GCA_900315035.1 uncultured Prevotella sp. | reverse complement strand
ACCAACCTCCTTCTCCGAAGTATTCAGGTTTGTACTCCAGTTGTCTGAGAGCCGTCCGTTCACACTTATTATCGACGAATTCCAGAACTTCCTAAAGATAAACCCTACCATCTTCAGCGACATCCAGCGTGACTGGGACTTACACAAACGCACCAGTCATCTGAACCTGATCATCAGCGGCTCGGTATTTACGCTGATGACGAAGATCTTTGAAGACAATGAAGAACCATTGTTTGGACGTGCTAACGAGAAGATGACACTGGAGCCGTTTACTACCGATGTACTGAAGCAGATTCTGGCAGACTTCAATCCGAAATACACACCAGAGGACTTGCTGGCTCTGTATAGCATTACAGGTGGTGTCCCCTGGTATGTCACGCTGCTGCTCGACAAGGGCAAGGCCACCAAAAATAAGATGTTGGCGGCACTGACAGAGGAGAATTCGCCATTCATCAATGAGGGAAGAAATATCCTCATCGAGGAGTTCGGCACAGATTACGTTACTTACTTTTCTATTCTGACTTGTATAGCCAGCGGTCTGAAGACCCGTGCGGAGATAGAGAACGAGCTTCAGAATAACAACATTGGTTCCTATCTTGTGAAGCTGGAGGATTATTATAAGGTAATTACCAAGTCGCTGCCCATCTTTGCCAAGGAGAACAGCAAGAAGGTACGATATGCGCTGAACGACTGCTTCCTGATATTCTGGTTCCGCTTTTTCTACAAGTATCAGGCATTGGTTGAGAACAAAGCACTGAAAGCACTTGGCGATATTATCAAGCGCGACTACAGTGGAGTGTCTGGCCTGATGATGGAACGATACTTCATGAAGAAGTTCCAGGAAGAGAGCCGCTATATCGTCGGAAAATGGTGGGACAGGAAGGGCGACAACGAAATCGACCTCATAGTCGTTGACATCATCGAGAAAGAGGCGTGGATCTATGAGCTGAAAAAACAAGGCTACCGCTACAAAGAAGATGCCTTCCGCGAAAAGGTTGACAAAGTTCTGGAACAGACACCCGAGCTTCGCAAGATGACGATTCATGTTGGGTCATTGTCTCTTGAAGATATGTAAGGACAAAAGACATTAACTATCGAGTTATGCAACCTCCATTGGAAGAAAACAAACAGTTAAACGAATTATATGGCTTACTATTCACGACATTCCATTTTTCTATACGATAACGACAAGCAGAAACTTTTATACCTTCAAACCCTTATTGAAGAGGAGGAACTGTCTTTTGAATTGAGAGAGGAAACCGTCTATCAATACGATGGGGAACCTCTCAACATGCTGTGTATAAGCGATGCCAACTATGGCCCAGAAATTGGATGTTCATGGTATTGGTTTGATCATGACATGGAACGCATTTCTGAGAGACCAAATCGCTGTATATGTAAAAACCGAAGACGGCTACGAGATTCTATATGAATTTCATGATGGTGTGAGCAACTATACTGACATCATTCACTTTCAACTCGAGCTCAACAAAGTCTGCGAAGAGTTAAATCAGAAAAATGCAGAAGTGCCCGTCCCGCTTTTTGAAGTTATTGATATAGCACATCATCCAACAGTTCTTTTTCACTTTGGGGCTTATACTTTCATTGGATATAACGTTTTCGAACTTTATAGCGAGGACAATCGAACTTATGGGGCTGTTGCATCACTTGGTCATTCGAGTCGAAACTACAATCATCTTCCCTATAGAGCCAAAGCCCAACAGATACTCTATGACTATCTGTTGGAGAAACGAAAGGCAGGTAAATTAAGACCGTGATAATTTTTATGCATTATTCGTGTAACAAATGAAATCAAAAGCAATTCAATTCCTTGAAGCAAATCAGTCGGGTGAACGCTCCACTTTTGTTGACGATGCCAAATGGAGACAAGAAAACGCATCATGGCTAAAACAGTCCCAGCGTGTGGCTTTCGCTGTCATGGATTATATGCAGAATCATCATCTTTCACGTAATGATGTGGCAGAGAAGTTAGGAGACAGCCCTCAGTATGTGGGCAGGATTCTTTCCGGAAAGATGAACTTCACGTTGAAGACGATTTCATTAATAGAAGAACGTCTTGGACTGGAATTATTCTGTATTTAGCTGGTTTTAATAGTCAAAAACGTAAAAATATAACGAAATATTGAAATAAAATCGATTATTTTCGAATTTTAGTCAGCTGTATGCAGTATGTAGAAAACTGTAGGTTCATCTTTACTCTATGAACTCACTCTGCCCTCCTTAATACTGACTCCAGATTACCGATAATGGGTGTGGCTCCATATTTACCACTGAGATAATCCTTTTCGAAAGGAGCATCACTCCTGACTTTATAGTCTGACAAGGAATAGAGTGAGGTGGCTCCAAATCGATTTTTCTGGGTGAACCAGATTTGATCACGACGGAATAAACCAGAACTGAGGATGTTGGTGTCGTGTGCCGTTAGTATCAACTGAGCGTTTCGTGGATTGGTTTCGCGAGAATTAAACAGAGAGATAATCCGATTTGTCAGAACCGGATGCAGTTTGGAGTCGAACTCATCAATGACAAGTCTCGATCCGTTGTCAAGAGCCTTGATGATAGGGTAAGCCAT
>OMXO01000148.1 GCA_900315035.1 uncultured Prevotella sp. | reverse complement strand
TCCATCAGGATCTGCGTACGTTCGCGAGCCTGTGAGTTCTCATAGGTGATGTCATGCACATCCTTATCCTGACCGATATCCTCGAAATGCTGTGTGACCGCCTTGGCGATATTGATCTCACGGATGGTGATGCCTAAGGTCTTCATGAGTTTGACGGCATTGTTGTGGGTGCGGTCGGTAGTACCGAAACCTGGCATCGTAATACCGATGATTCCCTTACGGTCGAGGTCGAGTTTATCGAATGCCTTCACGGTGACGAGCAAAGCCAACGTGGAGTCAAGTCCGCCGCTGATACCAATCACTGCCTTCTGGGCATTGATATGATAGAGTCGTTTGGCAAGACCTGCCACCTGGATGTTCAGGATCTCCTCGCAGGCTGTCTGCATATCCTCGTTCTTGGGGATAAACGGATGGGGATCGATCTCACGCTCGAGTGAGAAGTCATGCACCTGTGTCGGTTTGCAGGGAATCTCCAAAGCATGCGAATGACGCTGGGCGTTGATGAACGTGGTGTTCTGACGACGCTCTACACGCAGTTTCTCGATATCGATCTGACAAGTCTTAATCTGAGGCTGGATGCTGAAGCGATCGCCCTCTATCAGCAGATGGCCGTTCTCAAAGATCATCGCATTTCCACCATAGACAAGATCCTGGGTGGATTCACCGAAACCGCTGCTGGCATAGACATAACCGCTGATGGTGCGGGCACTCTGCTGGGCAAGCAGCGACTTGAGATAAGCATGCTTACCAATCAGTTCGTTGCTGGCAGAGAGGTTGAAGATGATATCTGCACCAGAGAGGGCGAGATTATTGCTAGGTGGAATCGGTGCCCACACATCCTCGCAAATCTCCACACCGAACTTCACACCACTGCTGGTGACGAAGAGTTTGGGCTCTGCACTCACGGTGAGACTGCTGCCTGCAAAGAAGAAGGCCGTAGGATTCAGATCCTGGGCAGAGGCAAACCAACGTTTCTCGTAGAACTCGGCATAGTTGGGCAGATAGGTCTTGGGGATGATACCCAACAACTGTCCACTCTGGATCACAGCGGCACAGTTATACAACAGGCCATTGATGATCACAGGCAGACCTATGATCGAGATGATATCGAGTTTACGTGTGAAATCAAGCAGTGTGATGACGGCGCCCTCGGCACGATCCAGCAGGAGTTGCTCTTTGAAGAGATCCTGGCACGTGTAACCCGTGATACAGAGTTCGGGGAAGACGATCACCTCCACCCCACGACCTTCGGCCTGGGCGATGATACTCTCTATCTGCTGGACGTTGTAATCCACATCAGCCACCTTCACGGCGGGAACGGCAGCGGCCACTTTTACAAATCCGTATTTCATAACTTTACTTTTTGAATGTCGTTTTCAATGAGTGTGTAGATGAGCGCAGGCTGCTCGAAGAAGGGGTTCTCACGGAAGGCATGAAGTTTATAGAACTTCACGGGATCCATGCGCACATCAGCGTTGACGGGCGACTTCAGCAGGAAGTGCTTGTCGCGCTTGTAGGCAATAAACTGGATGCAGCAGTGTTCGAACTGGTTAAGATCCTCGCGCCCGAACTCTTCGATAAACTCTTTCGTGTTAGGTTCTATCTCACCTTCTGCCCGAACCTGCCAGGCTGTACCTTCGGCAGTGAGATAGGTATAACGCAGATAATAGTTGGAGTCGTTGACCAGATAGGTCTCGAAACGTGTCTCCATCAGTTCCTTCACATTCATCGGAACAAAAGCCAGGAAGGCACTCAGTTTGTCGCCCCCTTTGCGCTCCTCGGGTTTTGCCTTGAAGGTGATGGGCTTATCGGCAGGCTCTGTTTCCTGCTCTTCATCATCAGCAGCCAAAGCGGCCTTCACTGAGGTGGCCTTGGCTTCGACCACATGACGGGTATCATTTTGTCTCCTATCTTCATAGATTTTGATTTAGAAACTGGGGACAAAGGTAAATAAAAAAGCCCGAACTACCAAACGTTCGGGCCTTTTTCTTACAGGATACAGTCGTGAGGCATCAGTTACTGACTGGAACCACCAGCGATATCAAGCAGTTCGTTGGTGATAGCCTGCTGACGTCCCTTGTTGTACTGCAAGTTGAGTTCACGCAGCAGCTCATCGGCATTATCGGTGGCTGTCTGCATGGCAACCATACGGGCTGCGTGCTCAGAGGCATTGTTGTCGAGCAGAGCCGTGTAGAGCAGCAGGTGTGCATACTTCGGAAGCAGTTGTGTGAGCACTGTGTTCATGTCGGGCTCCACGATGAAGTTATCGTTGAGCGGCTTCACGTTCTCTTTCTCTTTATCCAACTGGCGCTCACCACGCTTCTTCAGATACTCCTGCGATTCCTTCGTAGCAATGACGCTCGACAGGTCACGCTCATGATCGGCATTCAACTCCGACTCAATATCGATGGGAAGGAAGGTCTTACGGGTAAGAATCTGTGATCCTGCACTCTTAAAGTGATGATAGATCAGTTCTACCTTATCGATTTTACCCTCATAAAACTTCTCACCCAGTTCCATCGCGATCTCAATGCATTTGTTGGCATTGGGTTTGTCGGCTAATGCAGAAAACTCGCCCTGCACGTTCAGCCCCATCTTCTTGGCCTTCTCATGGACCTTTCGGCCTATGGGATAGATCTCGACATTCTCGCGCCCAATCTCTGCTGCGTATTTATCAACGGCATTCAGCATCAGTTTGATGGTATTAGCGTTGAAACCACCACAAAGAGAAGAGTTCGACGTGAAGACGACAAGGGCAACCCTTTTTACAGGACGCACCTGATCGTAGATGGTATGTGCCTCTGCCTCGGCTGCGAGGAACGACTTGAGGATGTGCTCCAGCATCGTCTCGTAAGGCAGCATATTCTGAATTGCCACCTGTGCGTGATGGAGTTTGCTGGACTGGAGGCCACCATCTTCATAGCCGACGTGATCTTTCGCGTGGAGTTGACTGAGGCTATGCGGCCTTTAACTTCTTTCAGGCTGGGCATAGGCTATCAGGCTTTATAGGTTCCCGCAATATCTGCCATCACGGCCTCGATCTTGGCTGTCGTCTCGTCGTCGATCTTTCCGCTGGCAAGCGTCTCGATGACTTCGGGATTAGAAGAGCGCAACTTATCGAGGAACGATGTCTGGCACTCACGCACCTTATCGATGGGCACATCGCGCATCAGACCGTGTACACCACAATAGAGGATGGCAATCTGCTCTCCTACGGGCATCGGGCTGTACTGCGGCTGAATCAGCAACTGGTTGTTCTTACGTCCACGATCCAGTGTCATTGCCGTCACAGCATCCATATCACTTGAGAACTTCGAGAAGGCCTCGAGCTCACGATACTGTGCCTGGTCAATCTTCAAGGTACCTGCCACCTTCTTCATGGACTTGATCTGTGCTGAACCACCTACACGGGATACAGAGATACCCACGTTGATGGCAGGACGGAAGCCCTGGTTGAAGAGGTTGGACTCCAAGAATATCTGACCATCGGTAATAGAGATCACATTCGTCGGGATGTAAGCCGATACGTCACCAGCCTGTGTCTCGATGATAGGCAGAGCGGTCAAAGAACCACCACCCCTCACATGACCTTTCATGCACTCGGGAAGGTCGTTCATCTGCTCAGCCACCTCCTGCTGCTCGTTCATCTTGGCAGCACGCTCCAACAGACGAGAGTGGAGATAGAACACATCACCTGGATATGCCTCACGTCCTGAAGGACGGCGCAGGATCAGTGACACCTCACGATAGGCCACAGCCTGCTTAGAGAGGTCGTCATAGACCACGAGGGCGGGCAGACCACGATCGCGGAAATACTCACCGATGGCAGCACCAGCAAACGGTGCATAATACTGCATGGCGGCAGGATCAGCTGCGGTAGCGGCTACCACAATGGTATAAGGCATTGCACCGTGCTCCTGAAGTGTTGACACTAAGGCAGCTACGGTAGAAGCCTTCTGTCCGATGGCTACATAGATACAATAGACAGGCTTACCTGCCTCGTAGAAACTCTTCTGATTGATGATGGTATCCACAGCGATGGCGGTCTTACCCGTCTGACGGTCGCCAATGATAAGCTCACGCTGTCCGCGTCCGATAGGAATCATCGAGTCGATGGCCTTCAGACCTGTCTGCAGCGGTTCCTTCACGGGCTGACGATAGATCACACCAGGAGCCTTACGGTCGAGCGGCATCTCGAAAGCGTCGCTCAGATCGATATCTCCCTTGCCGTCGATAGCCTGTCCCAGCGGATTGATGACGCGACCGAGCATATTGTCGTTGACGCGGATAGAAGCGATGCGCTTCGTACGCTTCACGACCATGCCCTCCTTGATGCCCGAAGTGGTGCCCAGGAGCACACAACCGACGTTGTCCTCCTCCAAGTTCATCACGATGGCCATCGTCCCGTTCTCAAACTCCAGAAGCTCATTAGCCTCAGCGTTGCGCAGTCCGTAGATACGAGCCACACCATCACTCACGGTGAGCACAGTGCCGACCTCATCGAACTTCTCAGCGTTGGAGATACCCTTGAGCTGGTCAAGCAGGACTTGGGATACTTCGCTTGGTTTAATTTTATCTGACATTAATTCAAAATTTTAAAAATTAATAATGTAACAATGTAATAACTTACATTCGTTCATTTTCTCAACTGGGTGAGAATTGAGTTGAGTTTGGCTTTGACACTCGCATCCATGCGATAGGTGTCATACTCCAGAATGAATCCTCCGATGATATCGGGGTTCACCTCAGTCTCAAACTCCACCGTTCCATTAGTCTTACTCTCCACCATCTGACGCATCTTCTGCTCAGTAGCAGGTGATACCTGCGCCGCGGTGATGAGACGTCCCCGGATGACATTCTTCTGTTGGCGGTAAAGCGTGACGTACGAATTGGCAATGAATTGCATCACGCCCTCACGGTCTTCCTTCAGCACGAGCTGGATGAAGGCCTTGGTCAGGTCAGAAGCTTTCGTGCCGACGGCTGTCAGCAGCAAGGCCTCCTTCTTGTCCTTTGAGAGCATCGGATTGTCTATCGTAAACCGCAGCTGAGGCACTTCGATGTAGCTCTTGGCGAGCTGCTGCATCTCGGTGTAAACAGCATCTTCGATTTTCGCGTCAGTAGCACTCTTCAAGAGCGCACGGGCGTATCTTACCGATATGACTCCTATATCCATACGTTAATTGCCTATTTGTCAGTAGAAACCTCATCCAGCATACGTTCAATCAGATCCATCTGAGCCTTGTCGTCCTTCAGATTCTGACGGAGCACCTTCTCGGCGATCTCCACACTGAGGGCA
>OMXO01000151.1 GCA_900315035.1 uncultured Prevotella sp. | reverse complement strand
GGCGTGCTTTGGGCTGTGCTCTTCGGACTGGCCAAGACCTGCCAGTATGGAGGTCTGACCATCCTGGGCGTTGAAGGCTATAAACGACTACGGAATAAATTCAGAAAGCAATAAACAAAAACAAGAACAATTGTTATGAAGAAATTTATGAAATCATCAGCCTTCGTGCTGACAGGCGCACTGCTCATCGCCGCCTGTGGAAATAAGGAGCAGAAGAGTGAGGCAAACGTCAACGAGAATCCTACTCAGGAGAAAGTCGAGGTAAAGGCCGTTGAAGGCCGCAAGAACTTCAGCGACAAAGCTATTATCACACCGTTGCCCGCCATCATGATTGCTACATGGGACGAAAACAAGAATCCCGACGTGATGATGGCAGCATGGGGTGGCCAGTGCGGCCCCAAGCACATCACCTTCGAACTCTCCAAGCACAAGACCACGGACAATATCCGTCTGAAGAAGGCTTTCACCATCAGCTTCGCCACGAAGGGTGATATTGCCCAGAGCGACTATTTCGGCATCGTGTCCGGCAACGATGTGCCCGACAAGGTGGCCAAGGCAGGATTCACCATCACACCTAGTCCCAACGTTGATGCTCCTATCATCAACGAGTACAAGCTGACGCTGGAGTGCAAGGTCGTGACCTTCGATGAGCCCGTCATCTTCGATTCTGCCAAGAACGAATACCGTGTAGTCGGCGAGAAAGTCGGCACGGCTTGGGGATCTGGCAAGACCATTCAGGAACGTGAAGTAAAATAGTGAATTACTAGACTGTGTGCCCGCCCTGCCCGAAAGCGACGGGAAGTAATCTTCGAGGGCCGAAAATTACGGATTCGAGCATCGTGTATTACGGTTCGTTCTATTTCATCAGATTCTTCATCAAAACAGCCCCAATGTTGCGATTTGATGAGAGCAGAATGATGCTAGCATCAATTCTGCCGAATTTGAGCAACTTCGATGGCAAAAAGCCATCAATTGGAGGGGCAAAATTTGGAAGCGCACGAAAAATGTTGTAACTTTGCAGTGTTGAAAGTGATCACCCAACAAAGCGGTAAGCGGCGTTGACAAGCGTCACAGTATTACAAACCACACCTTGGCAAACAACACACCACGCCATGGTCACAGTAATTCAGGTCATTTCGGACGCAGATGAGGATTCCGTTTTGCCTCTATATATGCCTTCAAAAAAGGACACAGGGAATTCTCAGAAATGGGAGTTCTTGCGTCCTTTTAGTAGCAAGCGACAAGTCGATTACCCTTTTTAAATGTAAAACACGAACTTTGTTCCTTTCGAGCCTACACCGTCATAGTCTGCAGGTATAGGAAACTGGTTGATAAGCTTGTCAACATCTTCCTCCTCCAAATACTTGGTCAAATCCAGTTCAATGGCCATCCTTCGCTCATTATAACTCAGATTCCAGATGCATTCTCCCAGAACGGCATTAACCACCGTTCTGATTTCATCCTGAGTGCGCCAGATGGTATCGAAGTCAGTCATAGTATTCTATTTGCAACTCCTGGCTGACATCAAACTCACGGTCATCATCATAGAAATAAACCAGCCGGAGGCCATGATAAACAGATGGAACTTTCAGGATTTCCAACAGGTGCCATTTCGGCTTACCGAAGTCATACGAAGAGCGGTCGAGGATAATACGATTCGAGGCATAATCGAAATGATAATACCCACCGCCAAGGCAAGAATCGCCTGGTTTCAGCAGGTCTTTATGCTGATTGACCATGCCAAGACGGAAGTAGCCATCCATCGTGATTATGAACTTGGGGAGATTCATCTTACTATCTTTGCTTTTTGAAGGTTGTCAAAGTCATCCCAGAAATCAGACATCTCAGAGTCACTAAAGCCATTGGAAGATATTTCATGGAGGATGGCATCGAGAAGCTGAACTTTGGATATGTTCAGGTCTGGATCTACGTCAATGGGATAAGTGATGATGTCACCCATAGAGCCTACATGAACATTAGTAATGGCTATTTCACCATCAACCTGCTTCACCAGAATATGTCTGTTTGAACCGTATTCAGGTTTTATCTCACATAGTTTCTGATACAACGGAGAGTCGTTGTATTGCTCAGAATTCACTGATTGTATGAGTTCCCTTAATGTCATCCTATGCCTAACAATTCTATTTCAAAAATCAGTGTAGAGCCACCAGGGATGCCCGGCTGTGAGAACTTGCCATAGCCCATTTCTGCAGGGATGTAGAGTTCCCACTTGTCACCGATATGCATCTGTTGTATGGCAATGATCCAGCCCTCTATTAAGTCACAGAGTCTGCAAGCCAACGGCACGCCGCCACGACTACTGTCAAACTGCTTCCCATCGATAGTCCTACCCGTATAATGAGCCGTAATGATACTGCGGACAGTTGGCTTGAGGGTATCTGGATTACCTTCACTCAACACTTTATAGTAGATGCCTTTGGGCAATGCCTTGACACCCTCTTCTTTGGCTTTCGTCTCTAACCATTTCTTGTTGGCCTTTATGTATTCTCGTTTATCCATATTACTCTCCAATTATCGTTACTACCAACTCCCTGGAACCGCCGTAATTGCGGTACTCGCAGAAATATATACCCTGCCAAGTGCCAAGATTCAAACGTCCGTCAGTAATGGGAATAGTGAGGCTGACACCGCTCAACGTTGACTTGGCATGAGCAGGCATATCATCAGCGCCCTCCAAGGTATGTTCATACTCTGGACGATTTTCAGGAACCAAACGGTTGAAGATGGTTTCCATATCCACACGAACATCAGGATCAGCATTCTCATTGATGCTAAGTCCGCAACTGGTATGAACCTCTGCGTTTCGGCTTCAGGATTATCTCTATCTGCTGTACCATATCACTTAATTATCATTGATATACGACTTCGTGGTCATGTCGTAGTATAGAGCCTCCCGCTCGAGCTCTGCTCGCTTGCAAGGCAAGAACTCTGCTAACGTCAGCTTTTCCACTGAATGCTCAATGATGCGGATAAGCTCATCACGCCTGAAATCATCAGACTGTCCGAAATGTGCCATAGACTAATACTTGGTGAAGTTATACTTTTCCCTCAACTCCGCTTTCTTCTCCTCGCTTTGGGAGGTAAAGTAACCCTTCCAGCCTGGACAGAAGTTAATGTGCCAGCGCCAGAACTTGCCTAACATTGAATTGGGCTTCTTGTCATAGTGTGCCCTGAACTTACAGTTTTCGCAATTATGTGCCATAATTAATCCTCCTATTTCATATATTTGTTAAATATGGCTGCAAATATACGAAAAAACGGGGAATTATGAGTACTTGCGAGAACGGGCTGCACCTCAGCAATTGAAGCGTGCTTCATTGCATTCGGTTTGCACCGTCCTTGCCTATTGAATTAATAGTATTTGTGAAATAATGGTGAAGTTAATAGCAATTCCAACACGTGAAGACATGGTTGACGACCACTTCGGTCACTGTGCTTATTATACAGTAGTAACACTCGACGAACAGAACCAGGTTGTAAAGCAAGAGCGTCTGGATTCTCCTGAAGGATGCGGATGCAAGTCGAATATCGCATCTGTCATGCAGGAGATGGGCATCACCCTCATGCTGGCTGGCAACATGGGCATGCTTATCTGAATGGCGAGCTGAAAGATTCACTTGAGTCATGCGACCATCACGACTGTGACCACCACCAAGAGAAACCTGTGTACGTTGTTCCATCGTTCGGCAAGTAAATATGGATTATCTGCCCAAAGACCCTGCCATACTCGTTTCGAGTGTCAACATGCTTCTGAGAGACGAAGAGTTTAAGAGATAGGCAAGGCTTACATCCCTGACGGCATCCGCGAGTTTCAGGACATTGTTAGAGGTTGCGTTGCTGCTATTGGTCATTCTACCCACATCGGCTGTTTACAGACTTACAAAAGAAAAAAAGTGAAGATAAATACATAGTTTGCTCATGAATATTAAGTTGAAGATTATCGAAGAAACTTTTTCTGTCTGCAAGGTCAAAGACTACTCTGAAATTGACCTTCAGGCAGCATTTGTGTTTGTTGATTCTACAGACGAAGAGAAATCTCTGGTTTGTCCAACCAGGCTTGTGCCTGCCAATACGACAGAACGAGATGACGGTTGGCGGGCTTTCCGAATTGAGGGAGTTCTTGACTTCTCGCTCATCGGTATTCTTGCTAAGATTTCAACTTGTCTGGCAAACAATAAAATTGGCATCTTCGCCATCTCAACCTTCAATACCGACAGAGAACTTTGAGAAGGCAGTCAAAACGTTAGAAGCCCAAGGATATAAGATATGTTGACTATCGACACGACAAACATATGCTCACACTTGCAAAGGAAAATGACGCTAACATACATCTTTCATAGCGGCTTTGTGCTCGAAACGGAGCAGTCCATCTTGGTATTCGACTACTGGATGGATCCCAGTGGTGTGATGGATGGCATGCTGCGGAGCGAGAAGCCCATGTATGTCTTCTCCAGTCACTTCCACGAAGACCATTTTACGAAGGAAATCTTTGAGTGGAAGAAGCAGCGTGAAGGTATTACCTACATTCTCTCCAAGGACATCTACAAACATCGGAGAGCCAACAAAGAAGATGCTGACGTGTGGTTGGCCAAAGGTGGTACATGGTCTGACGACAGCATATCCGTATGGGCGTTAGGTAGCACAGACAGCGGCGTGTCGTGGATTGTTGAGATGGAAGATAAACGTATCTTCCATGCGGGCGACCTGAATAACTGGTATGCCAAGTTCCTGACAGACGATAATCCTGATCAGGAGCGATACAGTTTTGAGATGGAAGAGACATTCAATCCGATAGCTCACGAAAAGCAATTCCTTGGCGAGCTGAAGGACATCCGCAAGGTTGCCGACAGTTTCGATGTGGTGATGTTCCCCATTGATGGACGTGTAGGTAACGGCTACACCCTTGGTGGCCGACAATTCATCGAACGGTTCAAAGTCGGACTGTTCGTTCCTATGCACTTCACTACAGGCTTCGAATCTTCGTGGCGTATGAAGGAATTTACTGATGAAAAGAACATTTCCTTCTGGGAAATCAACAGAGAAGGAGAAACAATAAAGATTTGAACGATGCTCAGGGACTTCATTGCCATTGACTTCGAGACGGCCAATCAGCAGCCGTCAAGCGTCTGCTCCGTCGGAGTGGTCATGGTGCGTGACGGGCAGATAGTTGACTCTTTCTACAGTCTGATCCAGCCTGAGCCGAACTATTATAGCTATTGGTGTCAGCGGGTACATGGCATCTCGGAAAGTGATACAGAGGACGCGCCGGTGTTTTCCAAAGTATGGCAACAGTTGGAGGAACGAATTGTTGAGATATTCTTTTCAGATCAAGATCTTGATGATGTAAGATACCAAATTGCCACTATCCCATTCGTGGCTCATAATGCCCGCTTCGACGAAGGTTGTCTGAAAGCTGTGTTCAGA
>OMXO01000153.1 GCA_900315035.1 uncultured Prevotella sp. | reverse complement strand
CCTCGAGTTCGGGTGTCATTTGAGGCAATGCCACAACACCGCCACCCGATACCGATGCTACAGAAGAAGACACTGCAGCGATTGCTTCTGTATTGACCATCGGAGCAGCAGAAACTCCACTGGGAAGTACTGTCGTTGCATGATGTTCCACATGATTAGAGGGCTGCTCACCAGCATCCATGTGAACATCGAGTTCCATGCCATCAGCCGTCTTGTCAAAAGGACGGTCGAATGCAGAAATAAAGAACACCAGCACTTCTGTTCCCATGCCTAAGAACAAGAAGAAATTGGCACCTGGCAAGTGAGTCAGTTTAAAGAGCGTACCAAGAATCACAATCGAGGCACCCCAACTGTAGGCATAGTTCAGGAATGTCTGCCCAGCCACACTGTCCATCCATTTCTGAAGCCTATAGATGATATTGTACTTACTATATATCGTCATCTCCGAACTTGTTTATTGGTTACTTTTTCTTGACTTTGATTTTCTCACTGGTAGTATTTGCCAGACTACGCACACAGCGGAATCCTATATATGAACGTGGCTGGTTCTGATACTCTGATGAGCGCCAGGCTGAGCGGATATATGACTCAGGGTCTTTCCATGAACCGCCTCTCACACTTTTCTTCTTCAGCCTATAGGGATCCTCTTGAGCCGCATTATACTTCAGCTGCGGATTGATATCGTTCATGGCCTCTACACCAGCCTCAGTATAGATGGTACTGGTCCATTCTGCCACATTGCCGGCCATATCGTAAAGTCCATTACTGTTAGCAGCATAAATACCCACCTTACTGGTAATCAGGTTGCCGTCTTTGGTATAGTTGCCGTCATCTGGCTTGAAATTAGCAAAGAAACATCCTTTCCCACTGGCTACATCCTCATTATCCCAAGGGAATTCGTTCTGATCTTTGCCACGGGCCGCATACTCCCACTCGGCCTCTGTCGGCAAACGGTAACGCTGGACATAGCGGGCAGAGGGTCCCAGTCCTTTCAACAGATACTCAGTACGCCAGGCACAGAAGGCATTGGCCTGTTCCCAGGTAACCCCCACAACAGGATAGTCGTTATAGGCCGGATTCGAGAAATAGTAACGCATGTACATCTCATTGTCGGCATTCGGGAAATCATTCACCCAACAAGTGGTATCAGGGAACACATTCACGATATAGGTATTCAGGAAATCCCAAGGACCCGTCAACTGACGATTGATGGTCTCACGAACAATCCTGCCCTCATCATCGATATAAGCAGTATCTTTCGATATCCATACTTGCTCATTGGGATCGACTGTGATATCCGTATTCAGATTACGTTCCTGAGGATTGACCCGGTTTCGCCGAAGAGCAGCGGAGGTATAGTCATAGATTTCGTAGCGATAGTTGAGCTGACGGTAGTCGAGCATCTTATCGCCCGTCACAGGATTTGTCACATACATACCGTCGATAATTTCCTGCTCATCTTCACTCGGACGCCGGGGCAAAGACTTCTTCCAATTGATAAAGGAACCGATTTCCTCACCATCCTTATCCGTCTTTACCGTCTTATAGGTTTCATCAATCTCTGCCAGACGCTCCCGAAGAATCGAGTCACGAACATAATTCACAAACTGGCGATACTTAGAGTTTGTCACCTCCGTCTCGTCCATCCAGAATCCTTCAACGGAGATATCTCGAACAGGCGTCTTCTTACCCCACAGCGAATCTTGTTTCTCGATACCCATCTTCAGGTGACCCCGTTTTACCAGAGTCATTCCATAAGGTGTCGGTTCGACGAATGCTTTTCCACCCGTACCCGTTACCTCACCGCCACTAGAGGTGGCCATCTTGCCACCGAAACAACTTGTCAGCAAGAAAGTCAGAAGGCAAAGAGGCAGCATGCTCTTCGTCGTACCTTTTATAACTCTATTCCTTACTTTTTGCATCATATTTCACATTTAACAATCTCATTACAATATCCTCACACTCTTATGCAGGTTGCGGCCTTTTTTCTGCAAATCCAAGTCTGTCTGATAGCCTACAAACAATTCATGGCTCCCGTTACCGAGACTAATGGCAGAAGTATAGACCTCATAGCTGTACCCTATCTTGATGCCACGAATAACACCACCAATCTGCACCGTCACAGAGTTTGTCGGACTGCAGGAAAGTCCTGCATACAGGTTTCGTTTCTCGTGAGTATAGACAAGCCGCCCTGAGACATCTGCCC
>OMXO01000157.1 GCA_900315035.1 uncultured Prevotella sp. | reverse complement strand
CTCAATTTGCAGGTTTCCCATCTTCATGGTTGGAATCTGATAGATGGTTTTATGGCGCCTATTCTTGTTGGAATCTCCGAAAATCAAACTGTCTGCCATTAATTGTCTCATCCAGGCTTCTTTCTGTCCTTGCCATAATCCAAGCGGCGAACCTGTATCAAACAGGAAGTGCCTGATTCGCCCTTCTATCTCTACAGGCACAACTACCGCTCCGTCTATCACCTTTATTTTGATGGTGTCTGCGAAATCTCTCTTCGAGAAACTGACAGGAGTCGTTGCGGTCTTTATGAGGTTTTGAGCCAACACGGAAGTTGTGGTGACGAGGGCGAGCAGGATGGTGATAATGGTTTGCTTGTTCATTATTCTTTGTTTTTTATACGTTTTGAGCCACAAAGTTACAGAAATTCCCACGAAAAAGCCCCCGACATGACAGGTCTTGTAAGTCAAGATGTTCAACAATACCGGGACAACGCCGCTACTCAAACTAATTATTATTGTCCAAAATCCACTCTTTGAAGAACGGGTCTTCCAACTCATAATGGTCAGAGTAGATGACGTAGCCATCCTTTTGCAGGCGCTTCAATGCACTGTAAATGGTACTTGTACGATATTCACCAGACTGCAAGGGCTTCTTTGATGCTAAACGCTGAAGGATCCATTTATTTGTGCGATTGAAGTTCATCCACAGACGCTCATAGTCCAAGCCATGAGTCGTCACAATATGGTCAATTGCCTTTTGCAAAGGGTCTGTTGTAGCAGGCTGGAGGACGCCAATCTGCCACACATTAGCGGCCAATTGCTGAGTATAATAGGGATGGCAACTCGTATAGTCAAGAATCCTATCTGCCAATTCTGCATGATTCTCCGCATAACATCCAGCCAAGCGATCCGACAAATATTGATGGAAATCATCACGAGGCAGTTTGGCCAGACGCATCAGTTCACCGAAATGGTAAAACGGTGATTTCTTATTCTCAAAGATATCCGTCATCATACTCTCCTGGCTTCCGAGCAGGATATAGTTGATGTTCCTCTGCTTCTGCATGATGGAGCGCAAATGTTTGTCTAGATTAGGTGCCAGGTCGCGGATTTCCTGAAACTCATCAAGTATCACAATCATCCGGTCCTGTTCCGAGTGTGCTTTCTCTATCAAAGTCAACACGTCTTCAATGAGCATCACACCATCCACTCCAGGCTGAAATGATACGTCAATAGAACCTGTCAAAGGATTGGTCGATACCAATGGTATCACACGGAAGTGGGTTATCAGATGCCGAACTCGCTCCATGGGATGCACCTTAAAGAACTCTTTCAACAGTTTGGCTGACAGGTCGGATACAGACGTGGCTTGTTGCAAATTCACTGTGATGTGTTTTCGATCGATTTGTTTCATGGCTTTAGCTACCACACTGCTCTTACCAAAACGACGCGGACTGATTAATACCAGATGGTTGGCACTTTTCATGAACTGCTCAATATAAGCGACCTCCTCCACTCTGTCAGTGAAGTAGTTTTCCTCTACAATAGTGCCGAATTTAAAGGGATTCTCCATATTACGCATTTTTTCGTTACGATTTTTTTCGTAATCGATGCAAAGATAAATATTTTTCCTTTGACTTCCAAATCTTTAGGCAATTATTTTAATATCAGCCATCGAAAAGCTGCGAGTATCTTTTTCGCCAAATTAAGTGACAAACGAAAGATGACAATATGTATAAACCGTTATAATCTGCTCTTTTCTGCATTACCTGCACCCGTACCTTTGTATTTCGACGGGGTGACATTGAATCGGTATCGCAGGGAGAGTTGGATGCAACGGGAATCGTTGTCCTCCATTTTCCGAAACATCATCCTATTGCTGTAAAGCATGACATGGTTGATGCCGCCGTTCAGGAGGTCGTTGCCGGTCAGTTTGACGTTAAGCCGACGCTTGAAGAAGTCTTTGCTGATACTGAGCGAAAGCATTGGGTTGGTACAGTTAACCAAGATATTCGAGCCTGTATTGCCGTGAGTGTGCATATTGAAGTCGGC
>OMXO01000160.1 GCA_900315035.1 uncultured Prevotella sp. | reverse complement strand
GCGCTGGATAAGTTCGGTCGTGAAGTTACCCTTGTTAAGGGCTACTGAGATACGGTTGGGCTGCGCCGTCACCTGTGCGACGGTATTGCTGATGCAGCCGTTATCCTTGCCTGCGTCACAAGTCGTGACGATGAACAGACCATACTGGATGTTGAAAAGGGGATTACTCATAAGTCTAAAGTTTTATGTTAATAACAAGCTCGCTTGGACCATGCCTTGCAAGAAGGAATTGCAATAAAAATGAATTCTTCTTAAATCTTGGTGCAAATATACGAAAAAGCGGGAATTATTTACTATATTTGCCCCAAGTTTTGTGATATATTAATAAGGAATAACAATAAAAGCTAAACGACATGACGAATAAAAGCAATTTCCTCATCCTCGCGCTCCTGCTTTGCACGATGACGGCAAGGGCGCAGTACAATCAAGTGATTGCATCGACACACTCTGACTATAAATCAGAGAACGACATCCCGTATCGCGAGGCGGCGGTGGGCTATGCCCAGGAGCGCTGCAAACTCGACGTGTATTATCCGACTAACGCCCAGGATGCGCCCGTGGTGGTATGGTTCCACGGCGGCGGCATCGAGGGCGGCGAGAAGCATATCGACCCGCAGCTCAGGAACAGCGGCCTCGTGGTCGTCGCGGCCAACTACCGCCTGCTGCCCAAGGCCAAGATCGACGATATCCTCGATGACGCTGCGGCAGCGGCGGCATGGACGTATAAGAACATCGCGAAGTACAATGGCAGCCGCCGCAAGATATTCTTGGCCGGGCACTCTGCTGGCGGCTATCTGCTTGACCTCATCGGGCTTGACAAGCGTTGGCTGGCGAAATACGGCGTCGATGCCGACTCGTTGGCAGCTCTCGTGCCGTTCAGCGGCCAGTGCGTCACACATTATAACATCCGCAAGCAGCAGGGCATCCCACCCCTCCAGGCCACCATCGATCAGTACGCCCCGTTAACGTACGTCCGAGCTGACGCGCCGCCCATCGTCATTATCTCCGGCGACCGCGAACTGGAACTCTTCGGACGCTATGAGGAGCAGGCCTATTTCTGGCGCATGTTGAAACTCGTGGGCCACAAGGACGTGACGCTCTACGAGATGCAGGGCTACGACCACGGCGTCATGCCGCAGCCTGCCTACAAGATTCTGAAGGACCATATCCGCAGGATTACCGCCAAGATGACTTCTGCCTTGCCTGTGCCGACTATTAATACCGAAAGACAGGCAGAGTACCGATTCGCTTGGCAGAAAGAATATATAAGACGCGATGCTCGCATTGATGATAGCGTTCTCCATCTGGGAACGAACAATGGCTATTACGATCTCACGGCAGAGACTGGTGCAATGATCAGTCAACTCCGCGACTTTACGGTATCCGTCCATTACAAGGTCAGTTCCGGGAACGAACTCGACGGCTATGGCCACTTTCTCTTTGCCTTCTCCGCATTAGCCGAGAATTGGCATCATGCCATCTATCGCCAGCAGAACCACAACGGCGAACTCTTCATCGATGGCAAGCTCATCGGACGCAACGACCGCATGCCCATCCTCGCCGAAATCTTCAAGGATGCTCCCGCCAACTGCTGGATTGGCCGCGCCCCCTTCCACGGCGACAAATATCTGGCGCAGACCGACATCTCCGACTTCTGCATCTACACCTATGCCGTCAGCGACAAGGACATGCGACAACTGATGAAGCAGGCAAGGGCGTCCGTTTCAACTTTAGCATCCGGACGGGAATGAAATAATCACTTACGATCCTTCCCAGCATCAAATGCCCTTCTGCCAATGACCTGCTTCACCTGATTGGCAATCTCGTCGTATGAGAGATTGCTGTCAGGAACGATAGGCGCCAGAAACTCTACCTCTATCTTATGGGGCGAGACGAAATGCCTGGAGCGTGGCAATGCCTCGAAAGCCCCTCTGATACACACTGGCAGTATGGGGACTTGCAGCTCGCGGCTGAGGATGGCAAAGGTCTTCTTGAAATCAGTCAACTTGCCAGTGTGTGTACGCGAACCTTCCGGGAAGATGATGACATTCTTGCCTCGCTTGAGTACCTCTGCCAGCTTGAGGATGGAGTCACGGAGATTGCCCCGTTCCATGATGATGATGTTGTTGTGGCGTGCGTAATACTGACGGAACGAACCCTGAACATGCTCTTCAGTGGCATAGAAGTAGCTGTCCCTGAGTATCTTCATGGGAAGACCGATAGAAACCAGAGCCCCATCGAGATAGCTCTGGTGGTTAGGGGCAAAGATTACCGGTCCCTTAGCAGGGATGTTTTCCGTGCCTTTGAACGTAAGACGGTTGTAGGCTTTGAACAGCAGGCCGGATGATTTCAGAAGCAGGGGCATACCGAGATTGCTGTGTGGGAGCTCCAGGCCGGAAGAGTCGGCATTGAGGAACTCGTGCCAGTCCTCAATCTTCACTTCCATGCGCGTCTTGCTGTAGGCCACGTGTTCTGCCATAGCCTGGATATTCTTGAAGGCAGGCATGTCGGCAGCATTGACGTTAGTGCCGAAGGTTTGTTGGATGAATCCCTGGAGCGCCACCATGTCCAACGAGTCGAAGGCCAGGTCGGTCTCGATGTGGTCGGTGGGGTGCAGCTGTATCTGCTTTTCTTCCTCGATATATGTCTTCAGGATATGGTATTCCTCAAAGGTGGGTTCCTCTACTTCCTCCATAGGCTTCTCCAGACAGCTGACTGACGTGCCTGCGGCAAGGATGTCTTTAAGTTTATAGCGTTGCAGTTTCTCCAGTCTGGTACGAGGCAGCTCACCACGAAAGACAAACAGGCTCATCAGTTTCTTGTAGTTGGTCACCGTGAGGTTATAGGGTTCCAGCACCTCACGCTTCAGTGTCTCTTCCACCTCTTCATCCGTCAGGTTCCTGGCCCACTCTTCCTGGGGCACGATGATGGCGCGCAGCATGTCGCCATCCTGTACGACAGCCGTTTCCTTGACATGCTCTGTATATTTCTCCAACTTATATTCTATCTCGCTGGGCTGCACGTTCTTGCCATTGGAGAGCACGATAATCTCCTTGCTGCGGCCTGTGAGATAGAGTCGGCCGTGGTCGTCAAAGTGGCCGAGGTCTCCTGTATGCAGAAAACCGTCCTTGTCGATGACACTTGCCGTCTCGTGAGGACGGTTATAGTAACCCTGCATGACGTTGGGACCCTTGGCACAGACTTCGCCGTTCAGAATCTTGCATTCCATGGCGGGGAGCGGCTTGCCCACG
>OMXO01000162.1 GCA_900315035.1 uncultured Prevotella sp. | reverse complement strand
CCTTTCGGCATTCCTGAATCAGCCTTTGAACTACTCGACGGGCGAGAGAAGATGATCACTAAGATGCCTGTGCGCCTGCTGACACTTCAGGCACTCGGACTCCCCAAGCGCCATGTGTTCTGGGATATAGGCTTCTGTACAGGCAGTGTCTCTATTGAGGCCCGCCTGCAATTCCCTCATCTGCATGTTTGCTCGTTTGAAGTACGTCCTGAGTGTGAGGCTATCATACAAGATAATGCCCACCGCTTTGGGGCTCCAGGCATCGATGTACATATCGGTGACTTCCTTGAGACAGATATTAATTCGCTTCCTCGTCCTGATGCTGTTTTCATAGGAGGACACGGAGGTCGTCTCAAGGCCATCATGGCAAAGGTCCTCTCTGTTCTCGCTCCCAACGGTGTCATGGTCTTTAACAGTGTTACCTCGCCCAAGGTGCCAACAGATAGTCACAAACTTTGGGATGAAGCTTGCCAGGAGCTGAATCTCCTGCAAGCACCACCATTACATATACAACTCAACGACTATAACCCTATTGAGATTTTGTCAGCTTCTGCACATACTTCACAGGAGTGCCTTCGCCTTTGAGGATTTCAGCAAAGGTTTGCGGTTTGGTAGTGACAGGTCCATGCATGAATTCTGGGATGTTATAGCATCTCATGAACTGACGGTGATAATCTGGGTCTGCACTGGGTAATTCGAAGGGTTTGGTGCCGTGCCCGTTGTTGTCAATGTGGGCAAAGAAGGGACGGGTATAGGTACCGTCATCACGGCGACTACTGAAGACTACCCATTTGCCATTGCTCGACCATGAATGGTAACTCTCAGTGTCAGGTGAGTTTATTTCCTGTAGGGCTCTTGCCTGACCTGTCTGCAGGTCGAGCAGCCAGAGGTCGGCATCATGGTGCCATATATGGAACACACCGTATTCGGCAAGCGCGAACATCAGGTAGCGTCCATCGGGTGAGATGCGTGGTAAGGTAGCACTTTTGTTGAGGCTGTCAGCAGAGAAGACAAGTTCGCGGGGCCCGAAAGCCATGGTCTCTGGGTTGAAACGCTTGCGGTAAATATTATATTTTATCTCCTGCGAACGTTTGATAATCTCATCGACTTTCGTCAGGGCAGAATCCTTCCATTCAAAATGGGCGCTGCAGTAGTAAAGAGTCTTGCCATCAGGAGCCCATGCTGGGAAAACCTCCAGTTCGTTGGCATCGTTCTCAAGGTTTGTCACCTCTCCCTTGTCAATGTCGTAGGCAATCAGGTCGCTCTCAGAGTCATAGACTTCAATCTTGTTGTGATGGGTGGTATGGAAACTTTGGGCGGTCATGTTTGTAGAATAGACAATCAGTTTCAGCCAGGGATGCCAGGCGGGATAGACGCCTGCCGAAAGGATGGAGTCGTTCTTCATGTTCACCTTCTTGATGTGCCCATCATAGGCGATGATCGTGCCACCAAAGTTCTGACGGGCATGAAACTGCATGCGCTCTGGGTTGTACTGCTGATAACTATGGCAGTTGATACACTGTCTGTCTTTTTCGAGACCACACAGTACATTGTCGTAAATCACGCTTTCGTCATAGTTCTCCAGACAACGCTGACTGATGGTCAGGGTCTTGTAATCAACGAAAGAGGGGTAGAAGTCGATAACTCAGGTAACTGTCGATGCTGTCTGGCGACACGAAGATGTTGAATGGCTTATAGTGAGTCCACTGGTCTGCTCGTCGGGCATAGACATCAACCGTCATGGCACCACCCTTCGCCTTTTCTGTTAGCATGCGCCAATCGTCCATCTGTGGCTGGGCTTTGCCTTCACATACTATTTCCTTATCGCCTGCTGCATAGCGTGCAATCATCTCATCCACAGCCTCGTCGAGTTCAAATGTGAGTGGGGCTATATTTGTGGGGATGGTCACGTTGGTATAATCGGGGTAAATCTTTGGCAAGTCCTTGGATTCGGTGAAGACCTCAGGCACAGATGGACCCGAACAGCCCATCATTGCTAGACATAATCCGATATAAAGTATATTTCTGATCCTCATAACTTTAGTATTCTGGTAACTGATTCATGACATAGTAGTCATAATAATAGGTATCGCCGAA
>OMXO01000164.1 GCA_900315035.1 uncultured Prevotella sp. | reverse complement strand
TCATGACCCCTCACAGCCTGGTAACCTGAGTGCAGCTACCGCTACAGCAGGCATCGCCCGTACGAAGGACCTGAAGACTTGGGAGCGTCTGCCAGACCTAAAGACCAAGAGTCAGCAGCGTAATGTGGTGTTGCATCCTGAGTTTGTGGATGGTAAATATGCGCTTTATACCCGTCCACAGGATGGCTTTATCGACACCGGTAGCGGTGGTGGCATCGGTTGGGCACTGGTGGACGACATGACCCATGCTGAGGTGAAGGAAGAGAAGATCATCTATGAGCGCAAGTATCACACCATCACCGAGGTGAAGAACGGTGAAGGCTTGCGCTACGTATTATATATGTATATGACCTCCCTTGAGGATCCCACGAAGGTCATCGCCAAGCCCGGCGGTTTCTTCCTGGTACCAGAGGGCAACGAATATATCGGTGACGTGATGAACGTGGCCTTTGCCAATGGCTGGATCAAGGACGAGGACGGTAAGGTGTTTATCTATTACGCTTCGGCAGATACCCGTATGCATGTGGCGACCTCCACTGTGGATCGTCTGGTGGACTACTGCATGAACACCCCTGAGGACGGACTGACTACCAGTGCCAGCGTGGAGACCATCAAGAAACTGATCGCCAAGAACAAACAGCAATCATTTCAATAACTGAAGGCTTATGAAACCATATAAATTCGAACCCTATCTGAAGACTACCATCTGGGGCGGCTATCAGATTGCGCCTTTCAAGGGGATCTTCAATGCCCAGCCTAATGTGGGCGAGAGTTGGGAGATCAGCGGTGTACCAGGTCATGAGAGTGTGGCCATCAACCGCGGTCTCGTGAATGACGTCGATGAGGGATTGACGCTTGTCGAACTGATCGACAAATACAAGGAGTTGCTCGTGGGTAAGAAGATCTACAAGAAGTTCGGCAATCAGTTCCCACTCCTCGTAAAACTCATCGACTCCCGTCAGGACCTGTCCGTTCAGGTGCATCCTGACGACAAACTGGCGATGGAGCGTCACGGCTGTGCAGGAAAGACTGAGATGTGGTATATCATCAAGAGCGATGTAGGGGCCAAGATCTATGCGGGTCTCAAGAAAAGCATCACGCCAGAGGAGTACGAACAGCTGGCAACGGCAGAACCTCAGAACGGGCGTTCACCCATGCAGGATGTGATTGCTACCCATGAGGCCCATGAGGGTGACCTCTATTTCCTGCCGGCAGGTCGTCTGCATGCCATCGGCGCAGGCAACTTCCTGGCTGAGATCCAGCAGACCAGTGATATCACCTATCGTGTGTATGATTTCGGACGTAAGGATGTGCATGGCAATCCCCGTGAACTCCACATCGAAGAGGCCAAGGCTGCCATCGACTATCAGGTGTGGCCGGCTTACCGTACCTCTTACGACAGTACGAAACCCACGTCACAGCTCATCAACTGTCCCTACTTTGTGGTGCATCGCGTCGTAGTACAGGTAGCCCAGCAGATTGATTTCCACTGCGATTCATTTGTCATCGTGGTCTGTCTTTGGGGAAAAGCCAACATCAATGGCATTGAGATCCGCCAGGGCGAGACCATCCTCGTACCTGCCTGCGAGAACATTCTCTATATCTTCGGCAACGCCACCTTCCTCACCGCCACGATGTAATTCAAGATATTTCTGATAATATCCACCACTCAACTAATTATAAAAGACGATGGACTCTAATAAAGATATCAAGCCCTTGAAGAGGCAATTTGACTTTACCGATGTACCCTCATGGTATGTACTCTGCACCAACAATCAGTGCCCCATGCAGACCAGTTGTCTGCGATTCCTGGCAGCGCAGAACGCCCCAGACCATCTGGAGATAGCCACTTGTGTAATGCCCAAGACACTGAAAGGCGGTCAATGCCGCTGGTATGACAAACGCACCGTCGTAGTATGGGCTGCCGGCTTCTCTGACTGTGTGATGAAGAAAGACTATACCGCCATGCGCAAAGGACTCACCAGATACCTGCACGGCGTGAAGTTCTACTATGAATATAAACGCGGTGACAGACCACTATCGCCAGAGCAACAGCAATGGATTAGAGATTTCGTCAAGAGTTATGGCTACGAATGGGAGGTTCCCTTCGATAGTTACTATGAGGCTTACATCTATCATCATTTAGCCTTGCTTAAAGAAAATACATAACGGCGTATAATTTTCTATTAGAGAAATCACCGTTTCCCAAAGGAGAAAACAAAATATTCCGAATGAGAAAATTCAATTATTTCAAATCGAATACGATGTTTTCTGCCATAGAAAAGAAGAAATAGAACGTCATCAATATAACCTATTATCAATATTAATGAAACAGACTTTAGTATTGAGAGACAAAAAGAACGCGATGAAGCTCTCCCACCCATCACGAAGTTCTGTTCGAAATGGTGTGATCTCACGCAGGACGCTTGTTGACATCAGATATAATCCTTAAAGGCTTCGTCGTATTCGGGACTGTTGCCGAGTTGGCCGTTGATGAGACAGACGAGTTCCACAGTGGCGCGGAAGCAGAGCTGCTCGTCGCTGGCGCGGTAGATGTCCTGATAGAACATATACTTGAAGCGGTCTTTCTTCAGGTTAAGTCGTGAGATGAACTCGTCGTCGCAGCGCAGCGGAACCTTATATTGCAGTTTCATGCTGTGTACAACGGCGTCGATGCCCTGTTCGTGCAGTTTGGCGAAGCTCACGCCCAGGCTCTTGAGGAACAGGTGGCGGGTGTGCTCGGCATAGTGCAGGTAGTTGGCATTGTTGACGATGCCCTCGATGTCGCACTCATAGTCGCGCACTTCCATACGGGTTTCAAAAATGTATTTCATTTCAATAAGTTGATGATTTCACTAAAGTGTTTAATTTTCTGGA
>OMXO01000171.1 GCA_900315035.1 uncultured Prevotella sp. | reverse complement strand
GATGACAGCAGGTAGTCACCCACCAGCACGGCCACCTTATTATTATATACAGCATTTACTGAGGCCTGTCCTCGACGCTCGCTACTCTCATCTACCACGTCATCATGCACAAGACTAGCGGTATGCAGTAACTCTAGTCCGACTGCAGAGTGAAGGGTTGATTCATTGATTTCACCGATATTCAAGGCTGACAGCAGCGTCATAATGGGGCGCATACGTTTTCCACCACGCTGACGGATATGTCCGAGCACCTGTCCCAACAGTCCATCATCGCGCGTCAGTACCTTTTCAAAGACCTGCGACAAAATTAGAAAAAAATTGTGGAATTAGATAATTTTTATGTAATTTTGAGCGGAAAATTAAGAAAGTTATGCAGAAATTATTTCTTTTAGACGCTTACGCGCTCATTTACAGGTCGTATTACGCCTTCATTAAGAACCCGAGGATCAACTCGAAAGGACTGAATACATCGGCTATCATCGGCTTCTGTAACACATTAAATGAAGTGCTTCAGAAGGAACAGCCCACGCATATCGGTGTGGCCTTCGATCCTCATGGTCCCACGTTCCGCAGCGAGGCATATCCTGAATACAAGGCACAGCGCGAAGAGACACCAGAAGATATCCGCAAGGCCGTACCTATCATCAAAGATATCCTGAAGGCCTATCGCATCCCTATCCTTCAGGTAGATGGCTTCGAGGCCGACGATGTCATCGGCACCTTGGCAACACAAGCAGGCGCTGAGGGCATCAAGACCTTCATGCTGACACCAGATAAGGACTACGGACAGTTGGTAAGCGAAAATGTGTTTATCTTCCGTCCTCGACATGGAGGTGGCTATGAGACGATGGGTCCGAAGGAAGTCTGCGAGAAATATGGCATTCCATCGACAAATGCCGTCATCGATCTCCTGGCACTGATGGGCGACTCTGCGGATAACTTCCCTGGGTGTCCTGGTGTTGGTGAGAAGACGGCTGTGAAACTCATCAACGAGTTTGGCAGTATCTCTTCACTGATTGAACGCTCAGCAGAGATCAAAGGTAAACTGCGCGAAAAAGTGGAAGAGCATGTCGATGATATCAAGATGAGTTACTTCCTGGCTACCATCAAGACTGATGTCCCTATCGCGCTTGATATGGAAAGTTTGAAACTCGTGGAACCCAATGAGGAAGAATTGGGCAAGTTGTTCACTGAACTGGAGTTCAAGAGCCTTGCAGATCGAATTCTTAAAAAACCTCAAAAATTTTGAAAGCCTAAAAACGACTCCTCATAATTATAAACTCGTTGATAATGAGGAAGATCTGAAGAAATTGTGTGATTATTTCTTGACAAATAAAATTCTCAGTCTAGATACAGAAACCACTTCAACCTCTGCCATCGATGCAGAATTGGTGGGTTTGAGCTTCGCTGTGAAAGAATTCGAGGCATTTTACGTGCCGATTCCTGCCAATCGTGAAGAAGCGTTACGAATTGTTAATATCTTTAAAGAGGTGTATGAGAACGAGCAAATTCTGAAAATCGGTCAGAATCTGAAGTACGACCTTGAAGTGCTCCCATGGCTGAGATCTACCTCAACTATCAAACGATCCATATTGATGAGCTTATCGGACCAAGGGGTAAGAACCAGAAGTCCATGCGTGACCTCCTACCCTCTCAGGTCTATGAATATGCCGCTGAGGATGCAGACATCACCTTACGTCTGAAGAACAAACTGGAGCCTGAGCTGAAGAAGTTTGAGTGCGAGAAACTCTTTTATGACATCGAGATGCCCTTGATGCCTGTACTCGCAGAGATGGAAATGAATGGCGTTTGCCTAGATACGGAATCACTGAAAGAGACGTCAAAGGTTTTGACGGATCGCATGAATGAACTGGAACAACGCATTTATGAACTCGCAGGCGAACAGTTTAATATTGCATCGCCCAAACAGGTTGGTGAGATACTTTTCGACAAACTGAAGATTGTGGAGAAGGCAAAGAAAACCAAGACAGGCCAATATGTCACCTCAGAAGAAGTGCTGCAGCAATTACGCAACAAGCACGAGATCATTGCAGATATCCTGGAACACAGAGGTTTAAAGAAACTGATAGGCACCTATATCGATGCGTTGCCCAAACTCATTAATCCTCGTACAGGACATATCCATACCTCGTTTAACCAGACAATTACTGCCACAGGCAGATTGTCGAGCAGTGATCCCAATCTGCAGAACATTCCCATTCGTGGTGAGGATGGTAAAGAGATCCGAAAGGCCTTTATACCAGAGCCTGGTTGTCTGTTCTTTTCAGCAGACTATAGTCAGATAGAACTGCGTGTGATGGCCCATCTGTCGCAAGACGAAAACATGGTGGAAGTATTCCGCGAAGGCAAAGACCTCCATGCGGCTACTGCTGCCAATATCTATAAGAAGGATATCTCTGAGGTGACTCGCGATGAACGAACAAAATCGAAGCGTGCCAACTTTGGTATCATCTATGGTATCACTGTCTTTGGTCTCGCAGAGCGGCTGGACATCCCTCGCGATGAAGCCAAGATGCTGATTGATGGCTATTTTGCCACCTTCCCACAGGTACACGACTATATGGAGAAATCAAAGGAGGTGGCTCGTCAAGAGGCTTTGCTGAGCGTAACGCCATCAATGCCCCGATTCAGGGCACTGCCGCCGACATCATCAAGGTGGCGATGATCCATATCTTCAACCGCTTCAAGACAGAGGGAATCAGAAGCAAGATGCTGCTTCAGGTACACGATGAACTCAACTTCTCCGTATATCCTGAAGAGAAAGAAAAAGTGGAGCGCATCGTACTTGAGGAGATGCAAGCCGCCTTCCCCCTCTCCGTTCCTCTCGTTGCCGATAGCGGTTTCGGACAGAACTGGCTTGAAGCCCACTAAGGTTATTTCACCCTCCAGACATTCAGGACGATGCCCTTGAACTGCTGGGTGAAGTCTGGCGCACAGACGAAGAGGGCATTATTGAGCCAGGCATATTTGCTGTCTGCTGGAGCCTCGAACTGGGGAGCTGCCTTGAAGTAGAAAGAAGGGTTACCGTTGGCATCTTTGCCGTTCCAGATGATGCCCCGATTACGTACGTGGATATAGACGCCATCGTCAGTTTTA